>CAZWUZ010000118.1:0-10892 GCA_964637655.1 uncultured bacterium
TAATGCATCCGCATCTTGCCCGAGATATGCGCCAGCACCACGTGCTTGTTGTCGAGTTCCACGCGAAACATCGCGTTGGGCAGGGTTTCCAGCACCTTGCCGTCGACGGTAATCCCCTCTTCCTTCGCCATTCCCGCTCCCTTATCAGTGCGCCGCGGTCAGTACGCGTGCCCCGTGCGCCGTTACCGCCAGCGTATGTTCAAAATGCGCCGACCTGCTGCCGTCGGCGGTTACCACCGTCCAGTTGTCACCCAGCACCTTCGTCCGCCAGCCGCCGGTGTTGATCATCGGCTCGATGGCGAGTACCATGCCGACCGCCAGCCGCGGCCCGTCGCCCGGGGTGCCGTAGTTCGGGATCTGCGGTTCTTCGTGCAGCGCCCGCCCGATCCCGTGTCCGACCCACTCGCGCACGACGCTGAACCCCGCCAGCGTCGCCGTCGCCTCGATGGCGTGTGAGACGGTGCCGAGCGGTACACCCGGCCGCACCGCGGCAATCGCCGCCGCCAGCGCCGCCTGCGTCACCTGCAGCAGCCGCTGTCCCTCTTCGTCCACCGTGCCCACCGGCACGGTCACCGCCGCGTCGCCGTACCAGCCGCCGAGCCGCACCCCGACATCGATCGAGAGCAGGTCGCCGTCATGCAGTACCCGCGCCGCGGCCGGGATCCCGTGCACCACCTCGTTGTTGAGCGAGGCGCAGATGGTGGCGGGGAATCCGTGGTAGCCGAGGAACGCCGGTTCGCCGCCGCGCCCGCGGATGATCTCCACCGCCGCCGTGTCCAGCGCCAGCGTGCTCACCCCCGGCTGCGCCAGGCGTCCCAGCGTGGCCAGCACCTCACCGACAATCGCCCCGGCTGCCGCCATGGCGGCGATATCCGCCGTGCTGCGGATGGCGATCTTCTTCGCCATCAGCGGCGACCGGCGGCGAGCCGGTCGAGCACCTCCCGCAGCGCCGCCTGCACCTCGGCAATCGGCGCCGCCGCCGCGATATCGAACAACCTGCCGCTCTCCCGGTAGTAGGCGATCAGCGGCTGCGTTTGCGCCGCGTACGTCACCAGCCGGGCACGAATCGCGTCCTCGCTGTCATCACTACGCTGGTACAGCTCGCCGCCGCAGGCGGCGCACTGCGCCCCCCGCGCCGACGGGTTGAACGTCACATGGTAGGTCGCCCCGCACTGCCGGCAGACCCGCCGCCCGCCCAGACGCACCACCACGTCCGCGTCCGGGACGACGAAGTTGATAACCCCGTCCAGCCGCTGCCCGAGTTCCGTCAGCAGCGCGTCCAACGCCTCCGCCTGCGGCAGCGTGCGCGGGAACCCGTCGAGCACGTAGCCGCCCGCACAGTCCGCCTGTGCCACACGCTCGCGCACCAGGCCGACGGTAACCTCGTCCGGCACCAGTCCGCCCGCGTCGATGCGCTTTTTCGCCTCGACCCCGAGCGGCGTTCCCGCAGCGATGGCCGCACGGAACATGTCGCCGGTCGAGATCTGCGGGATGCCGAGACGTTCCGCCTCGACCCGCGCCTGCGTGCCCTTGCCCGCGCCGGGGGGGCCGAGAAAGACCAGCCGCATCGTTCCGCCCCTACCCGCGCCGGCCGCGCAGGCGGCCTGATTTCATGAACGACTCGTAGTGCCGCAACACCAGGTGCGACTCCATCTGCGACAGGGTGTCAAGTGCCACGCCGACAACGATGAGCAGCGCGGTGCCGCCGAAGTAGAACGGCGCCCCGAGCCGGTTGATCAGCAGCGTCGGCAGCAGCGAGATGAGCGCGACAAAAACCGCGCCGACCAGGGTAATGCGCGTCATCACGTACTCGATGTAGTCGGCGGTCGGCTTGCCCGGGCGCCGCCCGGGGACGAACCCGCCGTGCTTGCGCAGGTTCTCCGCCACATCGGTCGGGTTGAACGTCACCGCGGTGTAGAAGTAACAGAAGAAGACGATGAGCACGAAAAACGTCACGTTGTAAATCCACCCGTCATGCTGGAACTGATCGGCCAGTTCGACCAGCCACGCCAGCGACGGGTTGTTGCCGGCAAAAAAGCGCACGATGGTGGCGGGGAACATCAGCAGCGAACTGGCGAAAATGACCGCGATAACCCCCGCGTAGTCGACCTTGAGCGGGAGGTGCGTGCTCTGCCCGCCATAGACCTTGTTGCCGCGCACCTGCTTGGCGTACGTCACCGGGATACGCCGCTGCCCCTGCTGCACGATGACCACCGCCGCGGTCACCAGCACGGTGAGCACACCGATGAACAGCGCCGTGAGCAGGTCGAGCTGCTGGCTGGCAACCTCGCGCCAGGTATCAAGCAGCGCCGCCGGCAGCCGGTCGACGATGCCGACAAAAATCAGCAGCGAGATACCGTTGCCGATGCCGCGCTCGGTAATCTGCTCGCCCAGCCACATCAGGAAGATCGTGCCTGTCACCAGGGTGAGCACGGTGACAAAATGGAACATCCCCGCGGGGATGTCCTGCGGCACCACGTAGGAGCCGTCACCCAGCTGCATCGAACGCATCCACATCGACAGGGCCGAGCCCTGAATGCCCGCCAGCAGCACGGTGCCGTAGCGCGTGTACTTGGTAATCTGCCGCCGCCCTGCCTCGCCTTCCTTCGACAGTTTTTCCAGGAAAGGCACCACCGTGGTCAGCAGCTGCATGATGATCGACGCGCTGATGTAGGGCATGACCCCGAGCGCGGCGAGCGACATGTTGAGGAAGGCGCCGCCCGAAAACATGTCCACCATGGCGAACAGCGTGTTGTCCGCCGACGCCATCAGCTGCGCCAGCGCCCCGGCATCGACGCCGGGCACCGTGATGTGCGCGCAGAGGCGGAAGATGGCGAGCATCCCCGCGGTAAAGAGCAGCCGCCGGCGCAGCTCCGGAATGCGCCAGCAGTTGAGCAGTGCTTCGAGCCGCATCAGAGGACCGTGACCTTTCCGCCCGCCGCCTCGATTTTCTTCACCGCCGCCGCCGACGCCTTGTGCACCGTCACCTGCGCGTTCGCGGGTGCGTCACCGGTCGCCAGCAGTTTCACGCCGGCATGCGCGCGCTTCAGCAGCCCCTTCTCCTTCAGCGCCTCCGGGGTCACCGTGCCGCCGAGCTTCGCCAGCTGCCCGACATTGAGCAGCAGGAACTGGTCCTTCTGCGGGCGGTTGAACCCGCGCTTGGGCAGGCGCCGCTGCAGGGGCATCTGCCCCCCCTCGAAGCCGGTGCGTGAACTGTAGCCCGACCGCTGCCCGGCCCCCTTATGGCCGCGGGCCGACGTTTTGCCATGCCCCGACCCCATGCCGCGCCCGAGGCGCTTGCGCGAATGCCGCGTGCCGGGCGTCGCGCGCAGATCATGCAGTCTCATCATTCAGCTCCTCGTCCGCCACGGGTGCCGCCGCCGGGGCCGCCGTGTCACCGGCGACCTCGAACCCGAGCATATCCCGCACGGAAATGCCGCGCCGCGCGCCGATCTGCGCCGCGCTGCGCAGCGCCAGCAGCGCCTGCAGCGTCGCCCGCACCGTGTTGAGCGGGTTGCGCGACCCGAAGCACTTGGTCAGGATGTCCTGGATGCCCGCCAGTTCGACGACGTTGCGCACCGCCATGCCGGCGATGATGCCGGTGCCGGGCGCCGCCGGGCGCAGCATGACTTTCGCCGCGCCGAACTTGCCGATGATGTTGTGCGGAATGGTCACGCCCGCGCGCGGCACCGTTATCATGTTTTTGCGCGCCTGCTTGCCCGCCTTGGCCAGCGCCTGCTGCACGTCGTTGGCCTTGCCCATGCCGACCCCGACCTTGCCGTTGCGGTCGCCAACCACCAGCATCGCGCTGAAGTTGAAGCGTCGGCCGCCCTTGACCACCTTGGCCACGCGGCGGATGAACACCGTCCGCTCTTCGAGCCCGTCGCTGTTTTCTTCGCGTTTCTTCCTGCGCTCTCTCTGCGCCATGATCCTTCTCCCGTGCGCCCTAGAAATTCAGTCCCGCCGCGCGGGCCCCGTCCGCCACGGCCTTGACCCGGCCATGGTACTGATACCCTGAGCGGTCGAACACCACCGCGATGATCCCCGCCGCCTTCGCCGCGGCGCCAAGCTCTTTGCCCAGCTGCTCCGCCGCCGGCACCGTCGCGCGGCTCTTGCCCGCGGGTGGCTCCAGTTTCTGCGTCGAGCGGCTCAGCAGGACGCGCCCCGCGCGGTCGTCGACGATGAACGCGTAGGTGTACTTGCCGCTCTTGTAGACCCCGAGCCGCGGGCGCTGCGCGCTGCCGCTCAGTTTCCGCCGCTGCGCCCGGTGCTTGCCCTGGCGCACTGCCTCTGTCGTCTTGCTCATACCCTACACGCCTTTCTTGACTTCCTTGCGCCTGATATGCTCGTTCACGTAGCGGATCCCGGCCCCCTGGTACGGCTCGGGGGGGCGGATCTTGCGCAGTTTGGCCGCCGTGTCGCCCACCTGCTGCTTGTCGATGCCGCTGACCGAGAAATGCGTCGCGTCCGTGACGGTGAGCTCCATCCCCGCCACCGGCTCGACCACCACCGGCTGGGAAAACCCGACGCTCAGCGACAGGTTCTTCCCCTTGAGTTCCACCTTCCACCCCTTGCCGTGGATCTCGAGGTCCTTGCGGTAGGGCTGCACGACCCCGGCCACCATGTTGGCGATGGTCGCCCGCGTCAGCCCGTGCAGCGCGCGCACCGCCTTGCTGTCACTGCTGCGCGTCACCGTCACCTGCCGGTCCGCCACCGCGACACTGATGCCCGCGGGCACGGTGAACTGCAGTTCGCCTTTCGGCCCCTTGACCGTCACCGTCCCGCTGGCGACCACCACCGTCACCTTGTCCGGGATACCGACGGGCTGTTTACCGATTCGTGACATAATCCTCGCCTCCTCCGCCTACCACACGTAACAGAGGATTTCTCCTCCGACCATCTGCCGCCGCGCTTCGCGGTCGGTCATGACACCCCGGGGCGTCGACACAATGGCAATGCCCAGGCCGTTCATCACGCGCGGCAGGTCACGGTAGCCGGCGTAGTTGCGGCACCCCGGCTTGCTCACGCGCTGCACGCCCGTCAGCACGCGCCCGTCTGTCTCGTCATAGCGCAGGTACAGGCGCAGCGCTCCCTGTTTCGCGTCCTTGATGATCTTGAAGGCCTTGATGAAGCCCTCTTTCTTCAGGACCTTGGCGATCTCCACCTTCAGTTTCGACGCCGGGATGCTCACCGTCGCCTGGCGCGCGCTGTTCGCGTTGCGCAACCTGGTCAGCATGTCCGCAATCGGATCGGTATTCACCGTTTCTCTCCTCCTCCTACCAGCTGGCCTTCACGACGCCCGGGAGCAAGCCCTGGTGCGCCATCTGGCGGAAACAGATACGACACAGGCGGAACTTGCGGAGGTACGCCCGCCGCCGCCCGCAGCGTTCACAGCGATTATACGCGCGGACCTTGTACTTCGGTTCGGCCTTGGCTTTGTTGCGCAATGCTTTCGTCGTCACGGTCGCGTTCTCCTCACTTCTTTTTGGCGAAGGGCATGCCGAGCGCCGCCAGCAGCGCGCGCCCTTCGTCATCCGTCTGCGCCGTCGTCACGAACGTGATGTTCATCCCGCGCAGCTTGTCCACCTTGTCGAAATCGATCTCGGGGAAAATGATCTGCTCGCGCAGCCCGAGCGTGTAGTTGCCATTGCCGTCGCCGCCCGCCGGCACGCCGCGGAAGTCGCGCACGCGCGGCAGCGCCACGTTGAACAGGCGGTCGCAGAACTCGTACATGCGGGCGCCGCGCAGCGTCACGCTGCAGCCGATCGCCGCCCCCGCCTGCAGCTTGAAGTTGGCGATCGCCTTGCGCGCCTTGCGGATCACCGGTTTCTGCCCGGTGATCGCCGTCAGGTCGGCCACCGCCGCCTCCAGCCGCTTGGCGTCCTGCAGCGCCTCGCCCACCCCGATGTTGACCACGACCTTGACCAGTCGCGGCACCTGGTTGACGTTGCCGTACTTGAACTGTTCACGCAGCGCCGGCACCACTGCCGCGCGATAGGTATCTTTCAGCCGAGCCATAGTTGCTCTCCCCTCACACGATCTCGCCGCAGGCGCGGCACAGACGGCGTCCGGCGCCGTCTTCGCCGCGCTGCCGCCGCGGGCGCATCTTCACCCCGCACTTGGGGCAGACGAGCATGAGGGCGGAGAGCGGCAGCGCCGCTTCCTTCTCGATAATCCCCCCCTGCTGGTTGCGCGCGCTGGGGCGCTCGTGGCGCTTGATCAGGTTGACCTTCTCGACCACGGCCCGGCTCGAAGCGCGCAGCACCTTGAGCACGCGCCCGGTCTTGCCCTTTTCGCGGCCGCTCAGCACCGCTACCGTGTCGTTCTTGCGGATCTGCATGTTGCCCGTCCCCTACACCACTTCGGGTGCCAGCGAGATGATTTTCATAAAATTCTTCGCGCGCAGTTCGCGGGCCACCGGCCCGAAGATGCGCGTGCCGCGCGGCTCGTCATCGTTGTTCAGCAGCACTGCCGCGTTGTCATCGAAACGGATGGTCGTGCCGTCGGCGCGCCGCAACTCCTTGCGGCAGCGCACCACCACCGCGCGCACCACGTCACCCTTCTTTACCTGCGCCTCGGGATTGGCGCTCTTGACCGCGGCGATGATGCGGTCGCCCACCGAGCCGTAGCGGCGGTTGCCGCCGCCGAGCACGCGGATGACCAGCACCTCGCGCGCCCCCGAGTTGTCGGCCACGACGAGCCGGGATTCCTGCTGGATCATGGCTTACTTCCCCTCTCCGGCGTCCGTCGCGCGGTGCACCACCGCGACCAGGCGCCAGCGCTTGGTCTTCGACAGCGGGCGCGTCGCCGCCACCCGCACCGTGTCGCCGGCGCGGGCCGCGCGCTGCTCGTCGTGCGCCTTGACGTACGTCCGCGCGCGCACGCGCTTGCCGTACTGCGGATGTGCCCGCAGCGTTTCGAGCACCACCGTGATCGTCTTGTCCATGCGCGCACTGGTCACCGTGCCGGTAAGCTCCTTGCGCGCCTTCGCCTGCGTTGCCGTCATACCCTCACCCCTTCGCCTGCTGCCGTTCGCGCAGCAGCGTCAGACAGGCAGCAATCTCCTTGCGCAGCAAGCGGACGCGGTGCGGCTGCTGCAGCGGTGTCACGCTCGCCGCAAAGCGCAGATTGAACAGCGCCGTCTCGTTGTCCGTGACCTTCTGCTGCAGTTCCGTGTCGCTCAATTCCCGCAGTTTCGCGTGCCGCTTCATGCCTGTCCTCCCCCGCTGCGCCGCTGGGCGACGAAGCGCACCGGCAGCGGCAGCTTGTGCGCCGCCAGGCGCATCGCCTCCTGCGCCTCACTGCGGCTGACCCCCGACACCTCGAAGAGGATGCGCCCGCGCTTGACCGCCGCCAGGTACCCCTCCGGCGCGCCCTTGCCCTTGCCCATGCGGGTCTCGGCCGGTTTGCGCGTGTACGGCTTGTCGGGGAAGATACGGATCCAGATCTTGCCGTTGCGCTTGAGAAACCGCGTCAGCGCCACGCGCGCCGCCTCGATCTGCCGCGCGAAAATCCAGCCGTTCTCCATCACCTTGAGCCCGTACTCACCGAACTCGATGGTGTAGCCCCCCGCGGCCTTGCCGCGGTTGCGTCCCTTCATCTGCTTGCGGAACTTGGTCCGTTTCGGCATCAGCATGGTCGTCTACTCCTGCACCGCGTCCGCGGCCGTGCTCACCGCCGCCGGCGCTTCGGGCAGCACTTCCCCGAGGAAGATCCACACCTTGATCCCGATGCGGCCGTACTTGGTGTTCGCCTCGGAGAGGGCGTAATCGATCTGCGCGCGCAGCGTGTGCAGCGGAACCCGACCGTCGCGCAGCCACTCGGTGCGCGCAATTTCGGCGCCGCCGAGACGGCCCGCACACATCACCTTGATGCCCAGTGCCCCCGCCTTCATCGTGCTCTGGATGGCCTGGCGCATGGCGCGGCGGAAGGGGATGCGCTTCTCCAGCTGGCTGGCGATCTGATAGCCGACCAGCTGCGCATTCAGTTCCGGGCGCCCGATCTCGTCGATGTCGATCTTGATGTCGCGCTTCTCCAGCCCCGTCACCTTCTTCAGCTTCTTGACCAGTTCCTCGATCTGCGCGCCCTTCTTGCCGATAACGATGCCCGGGCGCGAGGTGTGGATGATCACGTTGACGCGATTGGTGTAGCGCTCGATGCTGAGCTTGGCCACGCCGCTGTCCGGCAATGCCGCCAGCAGCAGCTTGCGGATGGCGAGGTCCTCGACCAGCCGCCGCCCGTATTCCTTCTTGCGCGTCGCGAACCAGCGGCTGTCCCATGTTTCGATGATGCCCAGCCGCAGACCGCGCGGATGTACTTTCTGTCCCACCGTCCTACTCCTTCCCGCCGGCGGTCTTCGCCGCCGCCGCCTTCGCCGCGCGCGCGCGCTTGGCCCGCGCCTTCGCGTCGCTCACCACCACCGTCACCGAACTGGTCCGGCGGCGGATGCGCCCGGCGCGGCCCATCGACATCGGGCGATAGCGCTTGAGCATCGGCCCCTGGTTGACCCAGGCACCGCTGATCACCAGGTCGTCGCTGACGACCTTCTTGTCGAGCACCGCGGCATTGGCTGCCGCCGCGTGCACCAGCTTGTAGAGAATCGCCGCCCCGCGCGTCGCATGGTACTTGAGCACCGGCAGCGACTCGCCCACCGTTTTGCCCTTGACCAGCGCCAGCACCTTGCGCAGTTTGCGCGGCCCGCTGCGCGTGTTCTTGAGTGTCGCCCGCACTTCCATCGCCGCTCTCCTTATTTCGCCTCGGTCTTCTCGCCGCGCTTGCTGTGTGCCTTGAAGGTGCGCGTCGGCGCGAATTCACCGAGCTTGTGTCCGACCATGTTCTCGGTGACGTAGACCGGGATGAACTTGCGGCCGTTGTGCACCGCAAAGGTGTGCCCGACGAACTCGGGCACGATGGTCGAGCGCCGCGACCACGTCTTCACCATTGTCTTCTCGCCCGCCTGCTCCAGTTTCTCCACCTTGCGCAGCAGGTGGTCGTCCACGAACGGGCCCTTTTTTATCGAACGCGTCATCGTTCCACTCCCCTTTTAGGACTTCTTCGCTGCGTGCCGCCGCCGGACGATGAAGCGCCCGGTGCGCTTGGTGCGCCGCGTCTTGTATCCCTTGGCCGGCTGCCCCCACGGTGAACAGGGATGCCGTCCGCCCGAGGTTTTCCCCTCGCCGCCGCCCATCGGGTGGTCGACCGGGTTGCGCACCACGCCGCGCACGTGCGGGCGCACGCCGAGGAACCGCTTGCGCCCCGCCTTGCCCCAGCTGATGTTCTGGTAGTCGAGGTTGCCCACCTGGCCGATGGTGGCGCGGCAGTCAAGATGCACCAGCCGCGTCTCTTTGGACGGCAGCACGACGTAGGCGTACGTGCCCTCTTTGGCCAGCAGCTGCGCCTGCGTCCCGGCCGCGCGGCAGAGTCGCGCCCCGCCGCCCACCTGCAGTTCGATCGCGTGCACCATGGTGCCGACCGGAATGTCACGCAGCGGCAGGGTGTTTCCCGGTTTGACGTCGCTGCTCGCCCCGCTCACCACCGTGTCGCCGACCTTGAGGCCGAGCGGCGCGACGATGTAGCGTTTTTCCCCGTCCGCGTAGTGCAACAGCGCGAGATTGGCGTTGCGGTTCGGGTCGCGGTCGATGGCGGCCACCCGCGCCGGCACCCCGTCCTTGCGCCGCGTGTAGTCGACAAAGCGGTACTTGCGCTTCGCCGCGCCGCCGCGGTAGCGAACCGTCACCCGCCCCTGGTTGTTGCGGCCGTGCAGCCGCTGCCGACCGCGCATCAGCGACGGTTCGCCGCCGCCGCGCGTGACTTCCTCGCGCACCAGGTTGATCTGTCCCCGCCGTGCCGGCGAGGTCGGTTTCGTTTTCTTCAGTGCCATCGTCCGGCTCCCGTCAGACCGCCTCGTAATTGGCGATGGTCTGGCCTGCCTGCAGCGTCACCACCGCCTTCTTCTTCGCCGCGGTCATGCCGTAATGCAGCCGCACCCGTCGCAGTTTCCCCGGCCGGCGCAACATCCGCACCTCGGTAACCTTCACCTTGAACTGCTGCTCCACCGCCTGGCGCACGGCAATCTTCGTCGCATCGGCCGCCACCTCGAACACGTACTGGTTATGCGCCTCGCGCAAACGCGTCCCCTTCTCGGTGATCAGCGGCGCGATCAGAACCCGCTTGCTCATTTCCGCACCTCGCCCAGCTGGGTCAGCGCCGCCGGCGTGAACACAATCAGCCGCGCCCTGACAATATCATAGACGTTGAGCCCCTCCGCGGGGAGCGCGGTCACCTCCGGCAGGTTGCGCGCCGACTTGAGCAGGTTGACTTCCCCCGTCGCCGCCACCAGCAGCACCGTTTCCTCCGCCCCCATCGCCTGCAGGGCCGCGGCCAGCGCTTTCGTCGACGGCTTGGCCGCCGCCGCCGGTTCGTACACCGCGATCATCCCCTCCGCCGCGCGCTGGCGCAGCGCCGAGACCAGCGCCGTCCGCCGCACCTTGTGCGGCAGGGCGTAGCCGTAGTCGCGCGGTGACGGCCCCCAGGCACGGCCGCCGTGGCGGAACTGCACCGCCCGCGTCGCCCCCTGCCGGGCATTGCCCGTCCCCTTCTGCTTGTACGGCTTCTTGCCGGAGCCGCTCACTTCGGCCCGCGTCTTGACCTTGTGCGTGCCGGCCCGGCGCGACGCGCGCTGCCACTGCACCGTCGCGTGCACCGTGCGCAGGTTGACCCCGCCATCCCACAGTTCACCGCTCAGTTCGCGCTCGCCCGCGGGCTTGCCCGCGCTGTCGTAGTTCTTGACCTTCGCCATCGTCAGTCCCCTTTACTTCTTCGCCTTGGCCGGCGCCGCGGCCTTGGTGCGCCGTACCGTCGGCCGCACCGCGATAAGCGTCCGCGCCGCGCCC
>CAZWUZ010000119.1:0-10884 GCA_964637655.1 uncultured bacterium
TCTACAACAACGTGATTGATTCGACCGCGAACGACAACATCGCGCTTGACGGCACTGCCCGGGACAATCGCGTCGATTCGAATACGCTGACCCGCGCCTGCGGCAGCGGCATCCGCTGCTATGCCGACAGCAATGTGCTGACCGGCAACCGCATTGAGTGGTGCCTGGCACAGGGGATCATGTTGAGTGGCGCCGACACCATGACCGTCAGCAACAACCGCCTGTTCAGTGTCGGGTCCGCGCCGGCCGCCGGGATCGAGGTCAGCTCCGCGAACGCGGCGGTGGTTTTCAACAACACCGTTGATTCATGCGCCGGCCCGGGGGTTGCTGTTTCCGGGACGAGCCGCGGGGTGGTGGTTGACTCGAATACCGTGTGGTACGGCGATTCCTACGGACTGCACGCGTATGCGGACAGCACTACGTTCAGCCGCAACCTCGTCTGGCACCCGGGCAGCCATGGCGTGCTGCTCGACGGAGCGGACAGCAGCACCATCACCGGCAACCGCATCGTCAATGCGCGCAACTTCAGCTACGGCATCTGGCTGAACAACGCCTCGGCCTGCCTTGTGTATGACAACTGGGCTGATTCGAACACCAGCCGCAACCTGCGCCTCAGCGGCACCGCGACGAACAACGTCATCGATTCGAATCTGGTGACCGGCGGGGCCTCCTACGGCATCGAAGCGGCGGCCCATGCGAACACCTACACCGGGAACCGTATCAGCGGCAGCGGGGCACACGGCTTCGTGCTGGCCATTGCGGACAGCAATACCCTGACCGGAAATTTCATCTACAATATCCCTGATGGCATCGGACTGTACGTTTCGCTGGGGAGCGCCAATTACCTCCACGACAACACCGTCGATTCGTGCAGCAGCGACCTCATCGAGGTCGCGGCAGGGTCGTTCAACAACCGGGTCGATTCCAACACGCTGACCAACGGCCGGCTGCGCGGTATCTACACGGGTGCGGACAGCAACGCCTACACCAACAACTATCTGGCCAATAACCGCTCGCATGGCATCGCGCTGAACGGGGCGGACAGCAACACGGTCACCGGCAACCGCATCTACAACACCTGGAACGATGACTGCGGCATTTATCTGCTCAATGCCCGTGCCAACTACGTGCATGACAATACGGTCGACTCATGTTCGGAACACGGCATCTTCCTCGAGGCGTCACAGGACAACGTCATCGATTCCAACCTTGCTAGCCGCAATTACTGGTGCGGCATCAAGACGATCACCGACTCCAACACCTTCACCAACAACCGCCTTGAAGCAAACTGGTGGATTGGCATGCTGCTGGGCACGGCGGATTCCACCGTTGTCACCGGCAACACCTTCTTCAACACCCGGGCCGGGCGCGGTCTGGTGCTCGATTCCGCCTGCGCCAACTACGTGTTCAACAACGTGTTTGACTCGAACATGACCAGCAACCTGGAACTGCTTGCCGCAGCGAACGGCAACACCATTGATTCCAATTTGCTGCAGCGTTGTGGTGGTGCCGGCATCGTGGTCGACGGTTCCGATACGAACACGTTCACGGCCAATCGTGTCGACAGCAGCGCCACGGCCGGCATCCACCTGAACTCGGCCGCCGCCAGCACGCTGACCGGCAACAGCGTGCGTGGCACCGTGTCCGGCTGCGGCCTGGTGCTGGAAAACAGCCGCGCCAGTCTGGTGACCGGCAACCTCCTGCAGGCGAATGCGACGGGCGGCATCCGGGTCGAGAACGACAGTCACAGCAGTTTCTTCAGCAATTCGGTGCGGGAGAACGGCGGCTATGCCATCACCTGCGCGGGGACGGCGCAGGCGGACACCTTCCAGAAGAACAACATCCTGACGAGTGCCGGACAGCCCGATTCCGCGGTGCTGAACGCCACCGCCACGGCCTTCGACTTTTCCCGCAACTGGTGGTGGACTACCGATTCCGCCGTTATCGCGGCACGTATCACCGGACCGGGGAGCGGCTACGTCAACTGGCAGCCGTACCGCCTCGGTGTGGTGGATACGGCGGTAAACGCGGACACGGTGGCACCGCGGGCACCCGATACGGTGGCGGCCACGGCCTTCGATTCGACCGCCATTACCGTCTCGTGGAGCAGCACCGGCGTGGACGAGGAGCAGAGTCCGGCCGCGTTCACGCTGAACGGATATGTGCTGTACCGGTCGGCAACCGCCGACACGTCGTACTGGCAGAAAATTGTCGAGGTGCCGAACACCACCGGCAGTTTCACCGATTCGCCGCTGACGCCCGGGTACTGGCACTACCGCGTCACTGCCTACGATGCCGCCGCGCCATGGCGCAACGAGTCGTTCTACAGCGACAGCGTCGCCATGGCGGGCGCGCTTCCCGACACCTCCGGGGCTAATCATTGGTACGTCAATGTCGCCACGGGTGATACCGGGTTTGACGGCCTCACCCCGGCGACGCCGAAGAAGTACCTCAGCCAGATTATGCCCGGCACGTTGCGCCCCGCCGGGTTGTCGCTGCTTACGGCGGGCGATACCGTGCATGTCGCGTCCGGAACCTACAGCGAGACGGTGGCCATCGACACGGACGGCATCACCCTGAGCGGTGCCGACTCGGTGACCACGGTGATCGATCCGCCCGGCGACACAAGCATCACCACGTTGCATGCCATCTTTGCCGATACGCAGAGCGGGCTCAGCATCAGCTCACTACGCGTCACCGGTGCCTACTATGGCATTTACTTTGCCAATGTCGATTCGTCGGTTATCAGCGGTGTGCGCGCCCATGAATGCGGCACGGCCGGCGGCGGTGGCGCCATCCTGCTCACCACGGGGTGCGACAGCGATGCCGTCACTTCCTGCCACGTGAGCAATTCGTTTACCGGCGTCATGGTGATGAACGGGAGCAGCGGCAACCTGGTGGCCAACGCTTACGCGGAGCGGTGTGTCTATGCCGCGTATGGCTTGCAATATGCCCACGGCAACGTGCTGCAGGCGAACCGGGCAGCGAACATGAACAGCAGCGGGCTGTTCCTGACCGGTGCGGACAGCAACGTGTTGCGCGGGAATATCCTGACCGGCGGCGGGAGAATCACCATCACCAATGGCTCCGACAGCAATCTGGTGGAGGAGAACACGGTAACCGCTTCGGGCGCGAATGCGTTGTCAGTTGACGCCAGCTACGGTGGAACCTATCGCTACAACGTGCTGCGCAGCAACAACGGTGATGCCGTTCGTCTTTCCGGGGTCTCCCGCAGTCGCCTCTATCAGAACACCATCGATTCCCATGCCGGCTACGGTCTCTACCTGACCGGAACCTGCAGCGGCAACAGCATCAGCGCCAACAACTGGATGCCGTCGTCGTACTGGCAGGACTCGGGTGTCTGGAACGGCACCGGGACGGTGCAGGATCTGACGTACAACTGGTGGGGGACGACCAACACCGATTCGCTCGCTGGCCGCCTGCATGATTCCGGCGCCAGTGTGACGGTGTACGCCCCCTTCCGCCTGGGACCGGTCGACACCGCGGCAGACGCTGACAGCGTGCCGCCGGCCTCCCCGGCAGGGCTGGCTGCCGACACCGGCACCTATGGCAGCATCCGGCTCGCCTGGACACCGGTGACCCTGAACGCGGATGGCACAGCGGTGGACGGGTTCGCCGGCTACCGGGTCTATCGCACGACGCTGGCGGGAGAGACGGACTGGAAGCAGCACGCGTTCCTGCAGGCAACCGGCGCGGTGCCCGCTGACACGCAGTACAGCGACACGGCCATCACGCCCGGACAACAGTACTACTACCGGATTACCGCCCGCGACAGCCATGCCCCCTGGGAGAACGAGTCGTATTTCAGCGCTGCCGTGGTGGCCGCGGCGCTGTATGTCGATACCTCAGGTCCGAATGCCTGGTACCTCAACGATGTTGATACGACCGGCGACATCTACAGCGGCGTACAGGGCGATACCGCCAGCAGCGGGTTGACCCCGTCTGCGCCAAAACGTTATCTCAACAACCTGCTGCACCTGCTGACTGATGGCGACACGGTCTATCTTGATGCCGGTCTCTATGATGAACTCGACTCGGTAGTTGTCAGCGACAGTCATATCTGGCTTATCGGCGCCGATTCGGCCGCCACGGTCATCGATTTCAACAATACGACCGTGGGCGGGGCGCGCGGCATCTACGGCAGCGGTATCATCGGCCTGACGGTGCGCGACCTGCAGGTCAAGCGCGGCTACCGCAACGTGCGCCTCGACAACAGCGACAGTTGCACCTTCCTGCGGGTCAACAGCAACGGCAGCGGCCAGTACAGTTTCCTGCTCAACAGCGGCTGCGACAACACCGTCATCGATGCCTGCCAGTCGACGGGCGGGGTGAGCGGTGTCTACAGCAATACCGCCTACACGACGCGCGTCAGCAACAGCAGTATCACCCAGGCATCGTCGTACGGGGTCATGGCACTGACCGGCTACGGACTGGTGCTCGATAACAACCGCATCAGCACCTGCGCGCTCAGCGGCATCAATGTGCAGGGGGGCAACCCGGTCACCATCCGCAACAACCAGGTCAGCAACTGCGGGGCGGGGATGAGCGTTGATGCGGTCTCCGCGCTCATCGCAGTGCACAACACCTTTGATTCGAACAGCGGCTGGTGTATCAGCGTCACGGGGACGGGCAGCGGCAACGTGTTCGACCGCAACAACCTGCTGGGCGCTCCGCTCTTCACTGATTCCGCCTTCTTCAGCAGTTCGCCGTCGGCCATCGACGCGGCAAACAACTGGTGGGATACGACCGACACGCTGGTCATCCGCCAGCGTCTTGGCGGCAGCGGGGCCGACTCAGTCGCCTGGCAGCCGTTCCGCCTCGGGGTGATCGATACGGCCGCTGCTGCTGACACGGTTGCGCCATCACGCCCGGATACCGTTGCCGCGACCGCGCTCGACAGCGGCAGCATCCTCGTCACCTGGGGAGCAGTCACCACCAACGCCGAACCGGCGATGTACCCGATCGGGCTGACCGGCTACCGCATCTGGCGTGCGCAGCAGCCGGATACGCACTGGTGGTACCCGCGGGCCGACCTGCCGTCCTCCCTCAATTCTTTCACGGACAGCGGGCTGTCTGCCGATACGCTCTACTGCTACCGGGTCAGCGCGTATGACGACTGGACACCCTGGCGCAATGAGTCATACTACAGCGACAGCATTGCCCTGACGTATACGCAGCCGGCTATCGACACTTCCGGGCCGAACGTCTGGTATGTCAACGACGCGGATACCACGGGCGATACATACACGACTGCCGTGGGCAGCAGCGCCCACCACGGGCTGACTCCCGCCTCGCCGAAACGCTATCTCAACGATATCGAAACGCTGCTGACCCCCGGCGACACCGTGTACATCGATGCCGGCACGTATCTCGAGCCCGACACGGTCACTATCAGCTGCAGTTATGTCTGGATCATCGGTGTCGATTCGGCGATGACGGTCATCGATTTCAACAACCTGACGGCTGCCGGCGACCGGTCGCTCACGGTGCGCGATGCCGCCGGGGTGGTCATCCGCAACCTGCGCGTGACGCGCGCCCGCTACGGCATCAGGTGGAGCAATGTCGACAACAGCGTGCTGCAGGAGGTGCGTACCGACAGCGCCGGACTCTACGGTGTCATGCTCGAAAACAGTTCGACCGGCAATGTTCTGCGCGGGGTCTGGTCCTGCAGCAACAGTACCGCCGGGTTCAACCTGCAGCTCAGCGGGAACAACCTGCTCGACCGGGTGACCGCGGAGCGCAACCTCAACATCGGTATCTACCTGAGCAGTGCGCACGGCTGCACCATCACCGGCAGTGTGAGCTGCAGCAACACCGCACAGGGACTCTATCTCAATACGACAGGATCATGCCGCATCGATACGACACTTGCCTATGGCAATGCCACCGGGTTCATGCTCGATGGCAGTTCCACCGGCAACCGCTTTGTCAGCGACACCGCGTACCGCAATACCAGCCAGGGGGCGATGGTCAACGGCGCGGCCGCAGCCGGCAACGCGTTCAGTGCCTGCCATTTCGAACGCAACGGGCAGGGACTGTACGGTATTGGTGCCAGCAGCATACGCCTGCTGAACTCGGTGTTCTACGATCATGCCGGCCCGGGTATCTATCTTGTCGGTGATTCCGGCGGCTATTATGCCGGAAACCGCTTTGATTCGAACGCGCTCGCGGTACGACTTTTCGGTACGCTGACCGCCTGCACCATTACCAAGAACATCTTCCTGGCCGGGCAGGTTGCCCCGGATTCGTACGTGTACGACTCGTCGGCAAGCAGCGTCGACCTGACCCGCAACTGGTGGGGGACCACCGATTCCGCCGTTATCGCGGCACGGATCACCGGACCGGGGAGCGGCTACGTCAACCGGCAGCCGTACCGCCTCGGCGTGGTTGATACCGCCGTGAATGCGGACACGGTGGCGCCCCGGGCACCTGACACGGTGGCGGCCACGACCTTCGATTCGACCGCCATTACCGTCTCGTGGAGCAGTAGCGGCGTGGATGAGGAGCAGAGTCCGGCCGCGTTCACGCTGAACGGATATGCATTGTACCGCTCGGCGACCTCCGATACATCGTACTGGCAGAAGGTTGCCGAAGTGCCGAGTGGAACCAATACCTTTACCGACTCGCCGCTGACCGCCGGCTACTGGCACTATCGTGTCACCGCCTACGATGCCGCTGCGCCATGGCGCAACGAGTCGTTCTACAGCGACAGCATCGCCATGGCGGGCGCGTTTCCTGACACGTCGGGGCCCAACGCCTGGTATGTCAACGATGCGGACACGGCCGGTGACACCTATACCACTGTGACTGGCAGCAGCGCGAACAGCGGGCTGTCGCCTGCCTCGCCCAAACGCTACCTGAACGATATCGAGGGTCTGCTGACGCCCGGCGACACCGTGTATATCGATGCCGGCACGTATCTCGAACCCGACACGGTCACTATCAGCTGCAGTTATGTCTGGCTCATCGGTGTCGATTCGGCGACGACGGTCATCAACTTCAACGATAGCTCGGCCGGTGGCGCCCGGGCTCTCTACGCACAGAATCTGGACGGGTTGACGATGCGCGACCTGGCCATCAGCAACGCCCGCATCGGCCTGTGGCTGGTCGGGGTTGACAGTGCGATGGTCGCAGATGTGCGCATTACCGCCTGCAGCCAGTATGGACTCGGACTGCTGACGGGGAGCGATAACAACACCTTCACGCGCGTGCATGCCTCCGGCAACCTCAATTCCGGCGCCTATCTCAATCTGTCGACCGGCAACAGTTTCAACGGCTGCCGTTTCGACAACAGCAGCAACGGGATGGCCCTCGCCTCCGCCAACCAGAACCGCGTCACCGGCTGCGTGGTGCGCGACTGCGCCACCGGTATAGCGGTCAGCGGCGCCACCTCCGGACTGGTGATTCGCCATTCGCTGCTGACCGCCAACAGTATCGGGCTGTCTGATGGCGGCAACGGCAACAGCAACACGTTCACCCAGAATCAGTTCACCGGCAATACCGGGTACCAGGTCGATCTCGGGTCCGCGTCACTCGGCACCGATACACTCGACAAGAATGTAATTATCCCGTCGGGCAGCAACCCGGATTCCGCCGTGTACAGCGGCACGGCGCAGCCGCATCTGCTGCTGCGCAACTGGTGGGGAACGACCGATTCGCAGATCGTCGCGGCCCGCCTGCACGGCTCGGGCGCTGCGGTGGTGCGCTGGCAGCCCTACCGGCTCGATGTTGTCGATACCGCCGCCGGGGCCGACACGGTGGCGCCGCGCGCGCCTGATACGGTGACGGCGACAGTGCTGAGCGACACGATTGTGCGGCTGACCTGGCCGGTGAGCAGCACCAACGAAGAGGCCAGTCCGGTGGCGGTCAATCTTGCCGGCTACGGGGTATATCGCGCGAGCACTGCCGATTCGCACTACTGGCATTTGCTGGCTGACGTATCGTCAGGCACAACGGCGTACACCGACAGCATGGTCCCGCAGGGGTATTGGTACTACCGCGTAACCGCATTCGACAATGCCGCGCCCTATCCCAACGAGTCGTGGTACAGCGACAGCGTGGCCATGGCGGTGGTGATCCCCGACACGTCGGGGCCGAACCAGTGGTATGTCAATGTCGTCACGGGCGATACCGCCAGCAACGGCCTGACTGCGGGCACGGCGAAGAAGTACATCAGCAATGTCGCACTGGGGTCGCGCAACCCGTACGGCTACTCACTGCTGACGGCGGGTGACACCATCAACGTTGCCGCCGGTGTGTACGGTGAAACCATCACCATAGACACCGATTATGTTGCCCTGACCGGCGCGGGACGTTCACTGACCACCATCGCGGTACCGGCAGACAGCAGCCCTAACGGGGTGCACGGCATCGACGTGCCGGTGCGCGGGGTGCTGCTGCGCGATTTCGGGCTGAGCGGCGGGGAGGCGGGTATCGTCATCGACAGCGCGGCGGGACGCGTGCAGGGCTGCAGCATATCCGCCTGCGGCTACGGTCTCGCTGTCGCCAACGATACGTCGACGCTGTACGATGTGAACATCACCGCCTGCGATACGGCAGTGATGGTGTTCGATGCCAGCGCGACCATCGACAGTGTCATCGTCGCGTACGCCACCCGGCTCGGGGTGTTCGTGCGGGGGGACAGCGTGCTGGTGACCAACAGCCGCATCACGGGCGGCGCGCTCGGTCTCGTAGTCGACAGCGGGGTGCTGCGGGTGACGACGACCACCGTCGATGACAACGATACCGGACTGGCCGTGCGCGCCGGCGCCCTGGTGGCCACTGCGTCGCTGCTGACCGGCAACCGCGTGGGGGCGCTGGCTATTGGGGGGACGCTCAACCTCGGCGACAGTTATAACGCCGCGCATGATGACGACGGCGGCAACACCTTTGCCGCCAATACCTTCCGGGACATCGTCAACCTGACCGGGAACATGATCAAAGCAGAGAATAACGTCTTTGACTCGGCTACGACTGCAGCCATCGATGCGCATATCTACGACGATGAGGAAAGCCCGACCTGCGGTATTGTCGATTTTCTCACCCGGCCGCAGGTGCTCCCTTACGGCAATCTCAGCGCACCGCTTATCCCGGGTGAAACGGCGCCGGTACTGCATGTACTCGTGTACGGAGAAGACCAGGGCGACACCCTGCTGCACTTTGGCGTGGTGCTCGATGGTACAGTGTCCGACACGCAGGTCTATGCGGTCAGGGCGTGGCAGGATGCGGGGAATGACAGCGCCTGGCTGGCTGGCAGCGACACGCCGCTCTTTGCCTTTGTTCGCGCCGGGGGCGGGCGCTGGGAGTATACCGGCCCGTCATGGCAGGCGTTGACCGGCAACCTGCTCATCACGGTGACACTGTTCGACACCGCCACCGGCTATGGCGACACGCTGCAATGTCGTATTCCCGCCGATTCGGTGGTGCTGACCGTAGCCGATACCGGCCCGGCTGTCGCCGTGGTCAACGCGTCAATCCAGACGGTGTTGTCAGGTGACACGGTACCGCCGGTGGTGTCGGCGCACATCCCCGCAGCCGGATATCTTACGCGCGACAGCCACGTCACGCTGAGCATCGGCTACACCGATTCGGGGACGGGCATCGATACGACGCTGGTGACCCTCACCGTCGATACCGGCAGCGGCATGCGCAGTGTGGCGCTGACCACGGTTGACACGGCTGCCGCCACCTATATGCCGCCGATCGGGCATACCCCGGTGGCAGACGCCACCTGCACCTACACGTGGGTGGTGACCGACAATAGCGGCAACACGGTTGCAGTGACTGACAGTTTCATCATTGACCGCACCCCGCCACTGTGGCTGTCGGTTACGTTCACCAGCGATACGCTGCTGACCACGTACCCCGCAGGTGGCGGCTTCGACACCGGTCCGGGCGGCGACACGTTCTGGTTCAACGGCCTGCTCGTGCAGACCTGTACCGCCACCATTGCCTGGTACGACCTGCATATGGAAACCGGAGCGAAGGCAGGTGGCGGCTATGCGTTCGGCTCGCTGCCCGAAGATACGCAGCCGGGTGACGGCTGGCGGCTCGTTTTTGCCGGGGTGACGGGTGTCGACACGACGTGCAACATCATCCTGACCGACGCGGCGGGGAATACAACTCCGCTGCCGCTGTTCTGGCGCAGCGATACCACGCCGCCGGACCAGCCGGTTCTGCTGACCCCCGCGGACGGATACGACACGGCGGCGACAGCACTGACTCTCGTCTGGGCGCCGGTAGCCGACACGGGGGCCGGCTTCAGCACGTACCGTGTGCATCTTGACACCTCGGCAGCGACAGCCGGATACGAATATGTCAACTGGTGCGCCGATACGTCCATCACGTTTGCCGGGTTGCCGGAAACACATTGCACCTGGCTGCTCGTCGCCTATGACAGCGTATCACTGATGACCTCTTCGGGCACGCGTTCGTTCACCGTCGACCGCACGCCGCCGCTGCTGACAGCGAAACTGCCGGCAGACAGCAGCGTGACCTCCGACAGCGGCACGCCGGTGAGCGTCACTTACACCGATACGCTGGCCGGCATCGATACGGCACAGGTGACACTGCGCGCGGACACCGGGAGCGGCCTGACCGACATCACTGCCCAGAGCAGCATCACCGATACCGGCATCGTCTTCGACCCGCCGGCGGGACTGGGAAGCGCGGCGGTATTCACCTGCACCTTCAGCGTGACAGCAGCAGACGGTGCAGGAAACGTGGTGACGGAGACCTGGACCTTCACGGTAGACCAGTCGGCGCCCGACACCCCGGCCATCACCTTCCCGCTCAGCGGGCATGACACCAGTGCGGCGAGCATTACGGTGAGCGGTACCGCGGCAGCTTCCGGTGACACCGTCT
>CAZWUZ010000120.1:0-10636 GCA_964637655.1 uncultured bacterium
GTGCGCCGCGCCGATGGCCTCGCTGCCGGTGAGCGCGCACGCCTCCCGCAGAAAGTCGCGATACAGGTTGCGGAAAAGCGCGCCGCCCGTCCCTGCCCGCTCCATCAGCGCCGCCTGCAGCGCCAGGTCGGCAGCCGGCCGGCGGCAGAACTGCCGCCACCGCGCAATCTGCCCGCCGGTATGGGCGATCCCGCGCCAGCCGAAATTGCGGATGGGCGGGTTGAGAAAATCCTGCGCGTTGCGGCGAATGGCGCGACGCACCGCGCGGCGCAGGTCGACACCGGCCGGGGAGCCGGCGATGGTGTACGACAAATGACGTGAGGACATGGGGCCGCGCGCCGCGCGCGCCTGCGCCAGCGAGTCGAGCGAAGTTTGCACCGCTCCGCCCTGGCGGGCGGTATCGATCAGGAACGCGGTCGCGGCGTCATACCCGTACAGCGCGACATAATGCGCGGCAAAGTGGATTCTGCGGGTGAAGTAATCGAGGTAATAGCAGTCGAGTTTCAGCCCGACCGGTTGTCCCGCCGCCAGCGCCTGCTCCGCGTGGCGCCATGCCTGCCGCGGCGACGACGTTTCGCGCACGGTCAGTGTCAGTCCGAGGTTGCGGCAGAGGTTGCGCGTCAGGTGGTCGGGGCGGATGCGGCCGCCGAGGAAGGGCAGCGCCATGCCGCGCTGCCGCCAGCAGATGAACCCGAGCCCCTCACCCAGCCCGAAGAGCAGCGGCTCGCTCAGGCGGAACCCCAGCGGCTTGAGCAGCGCACCGGCGGCAGTCGTCTCGCAGTGTTCGCCGCGGAAACTGACCGCCCGCAGGGACAGGCCGTGGCGGCGCGCAGCGCCGCCGCGGGACTGCCTTGCCCCCGGCGACACGCACGCGGCAGGATTCAGGGACAGGCCGTGGCGGCGCGGCACGGTTACTTCCCGAGCAGGACGACGACGCTGCGCGAGGCGGCCGCGTAGCGGAGCGGCGTGGTGAGTTTCTCCTCGCGTCCGTGGTCGAGGAAGTCCTTCCCGAAGGGGAGGGCGGTATCGACCACGCGGTACCACTGCTTGCCGTCGCTCAGGTGCGGCAGCACGATCTCCTGCGGCTGCCAGCCGGCATGCCAGATGAAGTAGAGATGGTAGTTGCCGGGGGCATGCTCCGCCTCACGCCCGTCGAACTCGCAGCAGAGCGTGCGCTGTTCGCGGTCGTGCCAGTCGGGCGGTTCGCCGTCGGGCCCGTACCAGGTGATGTCGGCGCTGCAGGCCTCGTCGCAGACCTGCCCGACGAGGAAATTGCGCCGCTGGAACACCCCGTAGCGGCGGCGGAACTCGATGGCGCGGCGGCAGAACTGGAATATCTCTTTGTGTTTTTCGCACAGTTTCCAGTCGAACCACGAGAGTTCGTTGTCCTGGCAGTAGGTGTTGTTGTTGCCGCGCTGCGTGCGGTACATCTCGTCGCCTCCGAGCAGCATCGGGGTCCCGATGGAAAACAGCAGTCCGGACAGAAGATTCTTCACCTGCTGGCGGCGCAGGCGG
This sequence comes from uncultured bacterium, assembly GCA_964637655.1. Lineage (GTDB taxonomy): Bacteria > DAOPZR01 > DAOPZR01 > DAOPZR01 > DAOPZR01 > CAZWUZ01. The sequence goes on from CAZWUZ010000120.1 coordinate 1,516, forward strand.
TTGACCGCGCTGTCGCGCGTCTCCCCCTCGTGCCCGCAGTTCCACGAATTGTTGTCGTTGCTGCCGTCGCGGTTCTGCTCCCCGTTGGCCTCGTTGTGCTTGCGGTTGTAGGAGACGAGGTCACGCAGGGTGAACCCGTCGTGGCAGGTGATGAAATTGATGCTGTTGTAGGCATGGCGCCCGTCGTCGGCGAAGAGGTCGGAGGAACCGGTCAGGCGCTTGCCGAAATCGCGCACCTGCCCGGCATCACCCTTGACGAAACGGCGCAGGGTATCGCGGAACTTGCCGTTCCACTCCGACCAGTCGACAGGAAAGTTGCCGATCTGGTAGGTCCCGATATCCCACGGCTCGGCGATGAGCTTGACGCGGCTGAGCACGGGGTCCTGGGAAATCGCGTCGAAGAATGATGCCCCCTTCTGGAAATTCCCCCCTTCGCGCCCGAGCACCGAGGCCAGGTCGAAGCGGAACCCGTCGACATGCATTTCCTGCACCCAGTAGCGCAGGGAGTCCATGATCAGGCGCAGGACGGCGGGTTCGTTGGCCTTGAGGTTGTTGCCGCACCCCGAATCATTGCGGTAGTAGCGCCGCGGCTGTTCCTCGCTGCCGGTGAGCATGTAATAGGTGGGATTGTCGATCCCCTTGAACGACACCGTCGGACCGAGTTCATTTCCCTCCCCGGTGTGGTTGTAAACCACGTCGAGGATGACCTCGATGCCCGCGCGGTGCAGTTCGCGCACGAGGGTCTTGAACTCGGTCACCTGACAGCCGGGGGCGCGGCGCGTGCTGTAGGAGATCTCCGGGGCGAAGTAGCCGATGGTGTTGTAGCCCCAGTAGTTGGCCAGTCCCTTGTCCTGCAGAAAATCCTCGCCATAATGCTCGTGCACGGGGAGGAATTCGACCGCGTTGATGCCCAGTTCCCTGAGGTGGGGAATCTTCTCGATGAAGCCGAGATAGGTGCCGGAAAAGCGCGCGCCCGACGAGGCATGGGCGGTGAATCCCTTGACATGCACCTCGTAGATGACGAGTTTTTCCAGCGGCAGGTCGGGTGGTTCGTCGCCCAGCCAGTCGAAGTTGTCGTCGATCACGACGCCCCTGGGGACACAGGCGCTGTTGTCGCGCGTGTCCATCACCAGGTCTTTGTCGGGGGACGCGGCGTCGTAGGCCAGCAGCAGGTTGTCCGTATTGCGGAATTTGCCCGAAACGGCCTTCGCGTAGGGGTCAAGCAGCAGCTTGTGCGGGTTGAAGCGCAGGCCGCTGGCCGGGTCATACGGTCCGACGACGCGGTAGCCATAGAGCTGGCCGTGCCCGATCCCCTCGACAAAACAATGCCAGATATGGCGCGTGCGATGACACAGACGGATGGTATCGGTGGGCGGGCCATCCGCGGTGTCGAAGAGCAGCAGCCAGACCTCGTGCGCGTGCTGCGCATAGAGGGCAAAATTGACCCCGTCAGCGAGCGCGGTGGCGCCCAGCGGCCAGTGATGACCAAGACCGACGGTTTTCTCCGTGTGCTGGCTCAGTTCCATGCGTTCCTCCCGCGCCCTGCTATACCATAGCCGCGGCGCAGCAGCAATGCTATACTGCGCGCATGAAGAAACAGGTGCGCACCTGGCTGCGCTGGAGCGGCGGCATTCTGCTCATCCTGCTCGGCATCGCCGGCGGCTTCATCCCGGTGCTGCAGGGGTGGGTGTTGATTCTCGCCGGGCTGGCGGTCATCGCCCCGGAATACCCGCCCGCGGCGCGGCTGCTCGCGCATTTGCGCGCGCGCTGGCAGCACCGGCGGCACCGGGGGCGGCCGCCCGTTCAGTCCGCCGGCGAATCCGCGCCGCCGGAGTGCAGCACCCGGCGGTAGTCCTCCGGATCATCGATATCGAGCAGGCAGCCCGGGTCGTCGACCGGGACGGGCAGTTCGCGCGCGGCATGGGCGCGGCGCAGGCCGCGCGGCCCGTCGGGCCAGTCCCCCTGCAGTATTTCCGGGAACAGGTCAGCGGGAAAAATGACCGGGTGACCGCCGCGCCCGTTGCGGCGCGGGACGATGATACGGTCGGGGTGTTCACTCCAGGCCGCAACCACCGCGCGCACGGTTGCCGGCTGCAGCGCGGGCAGATCGACGAGGGTGACGAGCGCGCCGGCGGCGGCGGCGGGAAGCGCGGCAATCCCCGCCTGCAACGAGGAGAGCATTCCCTGTTCCCAGGCGGGATTTTCCACCACACGCACCGCGGACAGGTCGCAGGCGGCACGCACTTCGTCCGCGCGGCAGCCGAGTACGACCGTCAGGTCGGTAAGGCCGGCGGCACGCAGGGTGGTGAGCACCGCGGAGAGAAACGGCACGCCCTGCCAGTCCATGACCTGCTTGAGGGGGCCGCCCATGCGCCGCGAAGCGCCCGCGGCAAGAATGACGGCCGGCATATCCCGTGTCATGGGGCGCATCCTACCTTATTCCCGCCATTGCCGCACTTCGTCACCAATTATATGAGTACTCAGGTTGACCGCCGCCGCCGGGTATGGTAACGTAAAGTGGCTGTATATTTCGCATAGGGAAAGAGGTGTCGCATGGAGTATCTCCTGACCGAAGACCAGCAGATGGTGCGTGATCTCGCGCGGCAGATCGCTGATGAGAAGGTGCGCCCGGTCGCGGCCCATTACGACGAGAAGAACGAGTTCCCGTGGGAGATGATCAAGCTGTTCGCCCAGTCGGACCTGTTCGGGGTCTTCGTTCCCGAGGAGTACGGCGGTATGCCGGGAAGCGGCTGCTTCCCGATGGTGCTGGTGACCGAGGAACTCTCCAAGGCGTGCGCGGGGATCGCGTTGGGACTGGCGGCGAGCGCGCTCGGCACCTACCCGATCATCCTGCACGGCACGGACGAGCAGAAGAAAGCGTACCTGCCCGACATCGCCTCCGGCAAGCGACTGGCGGCGTTCGCGCTGACCGAGGCGAATGCGGGGAGCGACGCGGGGAACATCCAGACCACCGCGGTGAAGGACGGCAACGAGTACGTGCTCAACGGCACCAAGCAGTGGATCACCAACGGCGGCGAAGCGGAAATCTACACGGTTATCGCCATGACCAACCGCAGCAAGGGGGCGCGCGGCGCCTCGGCCTTCATCGTCGAGAAGGACACCCCGGGCTTCACGTTCGGCAAGAAAGAGGACAAGATGGGGATTCGCGCCAGCGCCACGCGCGAACTCGTCTTCCAGGACTGCCGCATCCCGGCGGCCAACCTCATCGGGCGCGAGGGGATGGGCTTCGGCGTGGCGATGAACACGCTCGACAAATCGCGCCCCGGCGTGGCGGCACAGGCACTGGGGATCGCGCAGGGGGCGCTCGATATCGCGGTGAAATATTCGCGCGAGCGCGAGCAGTTCGGTCAGCCGATTTCCGCCTTCCAGGGTGTGCAGTTCATGCTCGCCGACATGGCGACACAGGTGGAGGCGGCGCGCGCGCTGGTCTACGCCACGGCGCGGATGATCGACAGCGGGGCCAAGCGCATCGGCAAGGAATCGGCGATGTGCAAGCTGTTCGCCTCGGACACAGCGATGCGGGTTACCACCGACGCGGTGCAGGTGCTCGGCGGTTACGGCTACATGCGCGAGTACCCGGTGGAAAAGATGATGCGCGACGCGAAGATCACGCAGATCTACGAGGGAACGAACCAGATCCAACGCAGCGTGATTGCCACCAACCTCATCCGCGAGAGCGCCGGCTAAGGAAGCGCGGTCATGCACATCATCGTCTGCATCAAGCAGGTGCCGGACACCACCGAGGTACGCCTCGACAGCACCACCAACACGCTCATTCGCGACGGCGTGCCCAGCATCATCAATCCGTTCGATATGTACGCCATCGAGGAGGCGCTGCGCCTGAAGGAGGCGCACGGCGGCACGGTAACGGTGCTGTCGATGGGCCCGCCGCAGGTGGAGAGCGCGCTGCGCGAGGCGCTGGCCCTGGGCGCGGACAAGGCGGTACTCCTCTCCGACCGCGCCTTTGCCGGGGCCGACACGTGGGCGACCTCGACCACCATCGCCGCGGGGATCCGCGCGCTGGACGCATGCGACCTGATCATCTGCGGCAAGCAGGCGATTGACGGTGACACCGCGCAGGTCGGCCCGGGGGTGGCGGAATTCCTCGACATCCCGCAGGTGACCTTCGTCAAGAAGGTTGCGGCATTCGCCGACGGGAAGCTGACCGTACACCGCATGGTCGAGGAGGGCTACGAAGTCATCCGCGTACCGCTCCCGGCCATGCTCACCGTGGTCAAGGAGATCAACGAGCCGCGCCTGCCGTCGCTCAAGGGAAAGATGCGCGCCAAAAAGGAAACCATCACTGTGCTCAATGCCGCGGCGCTCGCCGGGCAGCTGGGCGAGGCGAAAATCGGGCTGGACGGCTCGCCCACGCGCGTGGTCAAGGTCTTCACCCCGCCGCGCAAGACGTCGGGTGAAATCTGGCACGGCGAGGCGGACGAACTGGCGAAAAAACTCGCCGACTTTCTGAAGAAACGGAGGGTCGGGTGATGTCCTCCATCATCGTCGCCACGGAACAATGCGTCGGTTGCGGGCTGTGCGTGCGCGCCTGCCCGTTCGGCGCCATCACGGTGGAGAACCGCATCGCGGTGATCGGCGAAAAATGCACCCTGTGCGGCGCCTGCGTCGAGTCGTGCAAATTCAACGCCATCGTCATCCACCGCGCGAAGGTGGCGGGGAGCGACCTGGCCGCCTACAAAAATGGGTGGGTGTTCGCGGAGCAGCGGCGCGGCGAACTGCAGAGCGTGGCGCTGGAGCTGCTCGGCGCCGGCCGCACGCTCGCGGACGCGCGCGACAGCAAACTGGTCGCGGTGCTCGCCGGGCACCACATTGCCGGGCTGGCACCGACGCTCATCGCGCACGGTGCCGACCGGGTCATCGTCATCGACGACCCGGCACTCACGGACTACCTGACCGAGCCCTACACCACCGCGCTGGCGCAGGTGGCGGAGAAATACCGGCCGGAGATCATCCTCGGGGGCGCCTCGACGCTGGGACGCGACCTGCTGCCGCGCCTCGCGGTGCGTCTGCACACCGGGTTGACCGCCGACTGCACCGCGCTGGCCATTGACGATGAGAAGGGGTTGCTGCTGCAGACGCGACCCGCGTTCGGCGGCAACATCATGGCCACCATCATCTGCCCGGATTTCCGGCCGCAGATGGCGACGGTACGGCCGCACGTGATGAAACCGCTGGCGGCCGACCCGTCCCGGAAGGGCGAGATCCTCACAGAAACTGTCACCGGCCTGCGCAGCCGCACCGAGCTGCTGGAACTGGTGCGCGAAGAAGGCGATACCGTCAAGATCACCGAAGCGGAAACCATTGTCTCGGGCGGGCGCGGCATGCAGGGCCCGGAAAAATTCGCGCTGCTGCAGGACCTGGCGAAGCAGCTGGGCGGCTCGGTCGGCGCCTCACGCGCCGCGGTCGACGCCGGCTGGATCAAGTATTCGCACCAGGTCGGGCAGACGGGCAAAACGGTACAGCCGAAGCTCTACATCGCCTGCGGCATCTCGGGCGCGGTGCAGCATCTCGTCGGCATGCAGTCGGCGGACTGCATCATCGCCATCAACCGCGACGGCAGCGCGCCGATCATCGGGGTGGCGGATGTCGCCGTGGTCGGCGACGTGTTTGAGATTGTCCCGAAGGTCATCAGCGAACTGAATAAAGCTTAGGCGGGCGCGGGCGTCGCGGCCAGCGGCACAGCCGCAGTCGCGCACCGCGGCAGGAGTGACGGCGGCCGGTTACTGCTGCGCGAGCGCCCGCAGCGCCGGCGTGATGGTATAGCCCGTGGCGGTTGCCGCATCGTCATTGAGCAGCAGCTGCGCGTGGGGCACACGGACAAAAGGAATGGCCTGCGGCGACTCGCCGCGCACGATGCGCGCCGCCAGTTCCGCCGCGGAGCGCCCGACATCAGTAAAATCATGACCATAGCCGAGAATAGCACCAGCCCCCGCCTGGTCGCTGGCCATGGCAAAAAGGGGAACACGCGCGCGGCGCGACGCCTGCACGAGAGCGGGAAACCCGCCGGCGGTCAGCGGCTCGGGAAACTGGCAGATGCAGTCGAGGTTCATGCCGCAGAGTGCCGCCGCCGCGTCGGGCAGTTCCTGCGCGGTCGCCACCGGCACCGTCACCAGTTCGATGCCGGACGCCGCCAGCACGCGGGTGAGTTCCCCCCGCGCATAGACCGAGTAATTGTCCGTCGGGCAGAAGAGCGCGCCCGCCCGGCGCACCCCGGGCAGGGCGGCGCGCAGCACGGGCACGATGGCGGCAAAATCGGTGTAGGTGACAACCCCGGTGACATTGGGCAGATGCTGCGTGTCGCTGGTCGCCACACCATTGGCCACCGGGTCGTCGATGAAGGTGAAGACCACCGGCAGCGACGGGAGTTTCCGCACCGCGGCCTGCAGCACGGGGGTGGTGGTGGTGACCATGATATCGGTGCCGTCAGACGCGGCCAGATCGAGAATGCTGTTGAGCGTCGCCACGTCGCCCTGCGCCGATTTTATTTCCAGGGTGTACGGGATCGCCGCCAGTTCGCGGGCCAGTTGTTCGTCGAAGCCGGCCGCCATGGTAGCAAACGGCTGTGCATCGGTAAACTTGACCAGGGTTATATGCACGTTGTCCGGCCCGCGCCCGCACCCCGCCAGCAGCACCGTCAGCAGCAGCACCCCGCACCAGTCACGCACTTGCATGTGACACCTCCACCGCGCGCAGCGTAGCACTCCACTGCAGGCGCCGTCAATATCTTGCCAAACCGGCGGCGGTGAGGTAGGATACCGGCATCCACAGGAGGGACCCATGGCCACACCCGTCAAGGTCGGTATCATCGGCGCGGCAAGCGCCGTCTCGGAAGTGCTCATCCGCCTGCTGCTGCAGCATCCGCAGGTCACGCTCGATTACCTCGTGTCAGACACGTACGAGGGGAAACCGCTGGCGACCGCGCACCCGCGCCTCGCCGGGCTGAGCGACCTGACGTTTACCCCGTACAACGTGCAGCGTGCGACCCAGTGCCAGGTGCTCTTCTTCGGGCGCGGGCACGGGGAATCGACGGGGATGGTGCGCCCGCTGCTCGACGCGGGCTGCACCGTCATCGATTTGTCAGCTGATTTCCGGCTGCGCGACGCGGCGCTGTACGAGAGCACCTACAAAGTAAAACACCAGGACCCGCAGCTGCTCAAGCAGGCGGTGTTTGCCCTGCCCGAATGGTATGCCGACCGCATCCGCGGCGCGAAACTCATCGCCAACCCGGGCTGCTACGTGACCAGCGTGCTGCTCGCCGCGCTGCCGCTGCTCAAGGCGAACCTCGTCGCCGGGCAGGACCTGATTGCCGATTCCTATTCGGGGATCAGCGGCGCGGGGCGCAAACCGTCCGTGAGCGGCATGCTGATCAATGCCGCCAGCAACATGCGCCCGTACAATTTTTTCACACACCGGCATGTGCCGGAGATGGAGCAGGAGCTGAACGTCGTGGCGCCGCGCCCGGTGCGCGTGGTCTTCACCCCGCACGTCGCGCCCTACCCGCAGGGGATCATCACCACGCTGTTCGCCAAGGTGCCACCGGGCACCACTGCGGGCGCCATCGAGGCCGCGTATCGCGCCTGCTACCCGCGCGCCAGCGCGCCCTTCGTACGTTTGCTGCCGGCGGGACAGCATCCGGAACTGCTGCCTATCGTCGACACGAATTTCTGCGACATCGGTTTTTCGCTCGACGGACGCACGCAGACACTCGCGGTCACGTCAGTGCTCGACAACCTGGTCAAGGGAGCGTCGGGGCAGGCGGTGGAAAACATGAACCTCGCCTGCGGTTTCGCACGCGGGGCCGGGCTGCCCTACGGCAGCATACTCACCGCGTAGATGCGCTGCTTTCTGCCCTACGGCAGCGGTACGGTTGTTCTGGAGATTCCTGACGGCCGGGTCGGCGCGCAGTGCGCGCCGGCTCCCGCCGCGGCGGCGGCGGCCGCCCCCGGCCTGCTGGCCGCGGCGCTGGCGCCGCTGCGCACCCTCGCGCGCGGCAAACGGGTCACGCTGCTGCTGAGCGACCGCACCCGCAGCACGCCACGCGCTGCTGCCGGCAACGCGCTGCTGGCACACCTCGCGACCGCGGCACACGTGCATATCGCCATCACCACCGGCTCGCACAGCAGCAATCATCCTGCGGACCGGGCGCTGCTCGACACCCTGCTGACGCAGGCGGCTGCCGCCGGCATACCCGCTGACGGTCAGGTGCACGACTGTCATGCGGGTCCATGCCGCGATTACGACACCACGGCGGCGGGCACCCCGGTGCAGCTCAACGCGCGCGCCATGGACGCCGACCTGTTTGCGGTGCATGCGGACATGAAGCCGCACTATTTCGCCGGTTATTCCAACGTCGCCAAACATTTTCTTCCCGGACTCAGCGCCTACCCCGGCATCGAACGCAACCATGCGCTGGCCCTGCTGCCGGCGGCAGCGGCCGGCTGCCACCCCTGGCATCCCGACCCGGCACGACACACCAACCCGCTGGCGGCGGACATTGCGGAAGCATTTGCCCGCGCGGCCGGCGAGCGGGTGGTCTTTACCCTGGCCACCATCGCCAGCGGCGAGCAGGTGCAGTGGGCAGCGGCCGGCGACGCGCAAACGGTAACCGCGGCCGGCATCACCACGCTCGACCGTGACTGGGCACGCGTGCTGCCGCCCGTCAGCCACGTTATCATCAGTTGCGGCGGCTACCCGCTGGACGAAACGCTTTACACCGCGCATGCCGGGTTGGAGATGGCACGTGCCGTTTTCCGGCCCGGAGCGGAGATACTGCTGCTGGCGGAATGCCGCGACGGTATCGCCCCCAACGCGGAAGCCGTGGCCAACTTTTATGAGCCGCTGTGTGCGCGGAGCGCGCCTCCCGACCGCAGCCGCTACCGGCTCGGGGCACACAAAGCGGCGCGCCTGGCCGCACTGCGTGACGGGTGCCACATCCACCTGCATTCCGCGCTGCCGGACGCCACCGTGACCGCCGCCGGTTTCATCCCCGCGCACGACCCGCAGGCACTGGTCGCGCAATGGCTGGCTGCGGGGGCGTGCCCGGCCGTCATCAGCGGAGCGAACAAGCTGCTGCTGCGTC
>CAZWUZ010000121.1:0-10584 GCA_964637655.1 uncultured bacterium
GGAAGGAAAGCAGCATAACACACCTCGATAACGGTTTGCGGGGGAAACGGGTTTCCCCTCCCGCTTTCCTTATCGGCAGGTGCGCGGCAGGTATTTAGGCGGGCGGAATTGCGGGTACAAAATCGTGCAGGACGACCGTGCTGGCGCCGCCAAAACCCTGCTGGCCGGCGGCGCGGGCGAGAATCTCATACTGCCCGGGTGCATCGCCGTACCAGTGCAGCCAGTAGCAGTCGCGCACGGGGAGTTCGCGCACTTTCTCACACCGGAGGTCATCAGCAGCGGGGAATTCCACCGGGCAGATGAAATCGGGGATGATGAATTTCGCATAGTCGTTGTCCAGCAGATAGACGGGGCTGGCGCCATGCAGCTGGCGCAGCGTGCGCATGGCGTCGACAAACGACGCGGTTTTGTGTGCCTCGTTGACGTACCAGCGCGGCAGTGACCCGGCATTGATTCCCGCGTATGCGACGAGCGCGAATCCGGTCAGCAGGATGGCGACGACCTGGCGCGGCTTGTACCCCGGCCAGCGAAAGGCCAGCAGCCACTCGATACCAAGTCCGGCCAGTCCGGCCAGCCCGAACGACGGGATGAGCGGAAAACGCGTTTCATGCCCCCACGCCAGCAGCGCGAAGGGCGCATAGGTGACATACATCCAGACCGCGAAGAACCGCGCGCGTCGGCCGCCGAAGACGAGACAGGCCAGCGCAAGCAGCGGCATCAGCAGGTCGAGGTACTTGAGGTTGATTTCGCGCCACCACGGGTGGAGCAGTCCAAGCATCGTCTTCTGATAGTTGTGGTACGCATACTGCACTCCGTAATTGTCGCCCGCGACGAAGTACGTCAGACGCTGCACCGACCATTCCGCCCCGAGAAAAAGCAGCAGAAAGAGCCAGAAAGGCCACTGGCGGCGAACGACAGCGCGCAGGTACGGCAGCCAGGCCCCGTCGCGCGTCAGCAGTTCATACACCAGCAGCATGGCCGGAAGCGTGACGCTGTCCTCCTTGATGAAGAGCGACAGCGCGAAGGTCACCCACGCCAGCAGGTAGTCGCGCCGCCGCCCGGCGCGGCGGTAGGCCAGGTAGAGGATGGCGGCCAGCAGGTAGAGCGCCCAGTTGAGCAGTCCCGTGGTCGAGCCGCAGATGAGAAAGGCCCCCGCGCGATAGGGGTGTAGCGTGTGCACCAGCGTCGCCGCGAGCGCACCTGCCCCCGCCAGTCCGAGCATCCCGTAGAGGCGGCAGGCGAGTGCTGCCGCCGTGAGCATCAGCAGCAGGTCGACAAGATGATACGGCAGCGGGTTGGTATGCACCAGCAGGTAGAGCGGTACATAGAGCACCTTGAGCACCACGCGGAACATTGCCGCCTCGAGCACCAGCACTGACGACGGATCGTCGTGCAGCTGCTGTGCCCACCGGAGCCAGCGGTAATCGTCGGCATAGAGCGGTAGCGTCAGATGCTGCGCATAGGCGAACACGATGAGCAGGCCGATGGCGGCCAGCAGCAGGCGGTGGCGGGTCATCGCGCCTTCAAGTCGCAGGCCATGACCACGGCGTCCTCGTGGTTATCCTGGTAGTAGCGTTTGCGGGTGCCGAGCGGGCGGAACCCGAGCCGCTCGTACAGCGCCTGCGCCTGCGTGTTGCCGACCCGCACCTCGAGCGTGACGATGCCGACCCCGCGCGCCGCCATGTCGTCGAGCGCGAAGCGCATGAGCTGTTCCCCGATGCCGCGCCGGCGGCGCTGCGGATGCACCGCCACGGTTGCCACCTGCGCTTCGCTCCCCACCACCCAGTAGTCGATATAGCCGGCCAGTTCTTCTCCTTCCACCGCGGCATGACAGTGCGCGTTCGGGTTGAGCTGGATGTCGCGCACAAAACCGTCGCGCGGCCAGGGCGAGGTGAATGCCTGCTGCTCGATGGCCAGCACCGCGTCAAGGTCGCCGACGAGCAGCGGGCGGATGGCGACGGGCATCAGACCGCGCCGCGCACGTAGCGCAGTTCGAGATCGGGACTGCCGGGGATGCCGGTGCAGCAGCAGCGCGCGAGCACTGCCGCCGAGGGCTGCACGATGCCGCTGTCGCGTGCCGCGGGGAGCAGCGCTGCCAGTGCCGCAGCACCTGTGCCCGCCAGCAGCCATGCTTCATCAGCACACGCGGCCGCCAGTTCCGCCGGCTGATACAGACGCCCCGCACCGTCGCGCCTGCCGTCGCGCCAGAGCGCGGCAAAGAGTTCCCCGCGTCGCGCATCGAGTACGGTCAATGCGCGCGGCGTGCCTGCCGGCAGCGCGTGATACAGCAGTGCGAGCGCATCGAGCCCGTACACGGGAATGGTGCGGCCCCAGGCGAAGGCGCGGGCGAAGGCGGCGGTCACGCGCGTGCCGCTGAAGGCGCCGGGCCCGAGGTCGATGGCGATACCGCTGATACGGCAATCGCAGTTGCGTTCCGCTGCGAGCAGGCGCTCACCCAGTCCGGCAAGCTCCTCGGTGATTCTCACCGTGGCGATGCGTTCCTGCCAGACAATGCCCGCCGCGTCAGCGAGTACCGCGTCGCAGGCATCGCCGCTCCCCGACAGGGCGAGCACCACCGCGCGGCTCACCGCTCTTCTCCGATGCTGATGAGTCGCTCGTCGGGAGTGCTGCCGTGGGCGAGCGTCACGCGCATCAGCGGGGGCGTCCAGGCCTCCGCGTCGCGTTCGGGCCATTCCACCGCGACGATGCCGCGCGTGCGCAGTTCGTCGAGGCCCAGTTCCTCGGCATCAGCGCTGCCGAGTCGGTAGAGATCCAGATGCAGCAGCAGTTCGCGCCCGGGATACTCACGCACGAGGGTGAAAGTCGGGCTGGTGACCGTGGCGCTGCAGCCCAGCCCTTCGGCCAGCCCCTTGACAAACTCCGTCTTCCCCGCCCCGAGTTCGCCCGAAAGCAGCACGAGGTCCCCGCGCTGCAGCCGCCCGGCAAGTTCGCGGGCCAGCGCCCGCGTCGCCTCCGCCGATGGGGACGGGTGTTTACAAGTTAACAAACTTTCGTTTTGCGAACTTTGCTTAATCATATCGTTTTTTTCTTATGTCTTCTGGCAGCATTGATTACAGCCGAAGCAGTGCGCCGGAATATCTTTCCGATTTCTTCGGGAAAATGATACTCGGCATACAACTGACTCATAATCCGCTGGCGGCAATTAGACAGCGGCTGGTCTCTCCGCAGTGAGGTCATATCCGCTATCGTCCACCCGCTCTCAGCAATAAGTTCCTCTGCGCGCTGCCGCAATGCCGTCCGCTGCCGGCGGTCATTGCGGGCGAATTCCTCCGCTTTTTGTCTGGACTGCCGGCTGATCTGCTCGGCAAAATGCTCGGAACCGATCACCTGGCGGACAACCTTCACTTCATCATCGTGGTCGCCGCGCATCAGTTCACAGTACCGTTTTCTTCCTGCTTTGCCCTCGTAGCCGGGAGGTGAAACCAGCGGCATTGTCGACGTGCCGCTGCGGTAAAACCCGTCGGAACTCCACGGATACTCACGCGCATCAGCAACTATTTCAGCCCGGACCGGGTTGCGGTGGATGTAGCGCACGAGATTGTTCAGATAATTTTCCGTGTCGATAATGTACGATTTGAACCTGCCCTGAAAGACGCTGCCGGTTTTGGCATGGACGCGATTGAAATAGAGCGCGTAGTACATGTTTACCTGATGGAATATTTTCCCGAGCGTAACCGCTTCCCGGTACACGATAAGATGTACATGATTCGGCATAAGGCAATACGCAGCCAGGCGTGCCCCGTACAAGGTAAGCTGTTCTTCCAGGATACCAAGGTACCCCGTATAATCCTGCGTGGTGAAGAACATTGTCTCGCGGCGCTGTCCGCGGGCGATGATATGGTACCAGTGGTCCGGAAGGTCAATTCGGGCTGTGCGTGCCATATAAGCCACCTGTAGAAAAGTTAGTTAATTTGTTAACACCCGTCCCCATGGTAAAAACCTCCCCCCGGACTGCGGGGGGAGGTGATCAGGCAGGTCTTACTGCAGGGCATCGACTTTGATGATCCAGCCGTTGCGGTCGTTGCGCCAGGCGTCGGAATTGGCCTCGTACTTGATGGAGACCTCGAATTCCTTCATCAGCTGGCCCAGCTGCTTCACCGTGGAGGCCGCGGCGACTTCGTTCAGCCAGGGGGTGCGACGGTCGCGCCATGATTCCGACTGGGACGTAAAATTGACCGATGATTCGAACACGCGCAGCTGTTCTTTCAGCCCGTCGACCGTTGTCGCCGCGCGCAGCGCGCTGATCCAGCCGTCGCGTTTGCCGCTCCAGTCATCAGCCTGCGCGTCGTACTTGGTCGCCATCTCGAGCTGCAGCAGCAGGTCCTTGAACTGCTCGATGCTCACCTGCGATGAAACCGCCGGTGCCGCCGGTGCAACAGGTGCCGCCGGCGCTGTGGCCGGGGCGGCGGCGGGCGCAGCGGTGTTGCTGCTGTTGTCACCGCCACCGATGCACGCCAGCAACAGCGTTACTGCCAGCACTGCCAGTGCTGCTGTCAACAGATTCTTCATGATGCTGTTCTCCTCCCGAGGGTGTAGCCGGGTCAGACCCGGCTGAAGTTGCGCAAGCGTAGCACGCCCGCCCGTCGCCGTCAACTGAAATGGGCAAATCCCCGTCCGGACGGACGCCACAGTTCACCGTCACAGCGCAGGTCGAGTCCGCCCTGTCCTCCGCCAACAACACCAATGACCTGCGGGCGGGCGAAGCCCCGCGGATAGCGACGGCAGAAGGCCGGATACTGGCGGGCAGGCACCGTGACAAGCAACGCATAGTCCTCGCCGCCATGCAGCTGATAGTGCAGACGCTGCCGTTCAGGCAGTCCGGCCAGCGGGCCAGACGCTGCGGGCAGGCAGCCGCATTCCACCATGGCGAGTTTCCCGTACGCTGTAGTCAGGCTGGCGATTTCCTCCAGCAGTGAGTCGGACAGGTCGGTCATGGCGGAGACGAGGCCCGAGCGCGCGCACCACTGCCCCTCGCGCAGCAGCGGCCGGGGCGCGCAGTGCCGGCGGCGCAGTGCGGGCGGCAGGTGCTTTCCCCGCCGCAGGCAGTCGAGCGCATACACTGACAGCCCGCTCTCCCCCAGCAGCACCAGCAGGTCACCGTCGCGCGCCCCGTCGCGGCGCACCACCCGGCGCGCATCAACCATGCCGGTGATAGCCGCATCGAGATAGATGCCCCGGCGCGAAGCAGTGACATCGCCGCCAATGAGTTCCACCCCGTAGGCCGCGCAACAGCGACGGAGGCCGCCAAACAGCGCCTTGACCGTCATCACCGGCGTGGCAGCAGGCAACGCCGCACTGACGGTCAGCCAGCGCGGGACGCCCCCCATGGCGGCGATATCGGAGATGTTGACCGCGGCAAGTTTCCAGCCGACCTCGGCTGGGGTCGACCAGTCAAGGCGGAAATGCACCCCTTCGACCATGGCATCACTCGCCAGCAGCAGGCGCTCATGCCGCCCGCGCGGCGGCGTCACCATGGCGCAGTCGTCGCCAATGCCGATGCCCGTATCACGTCCGTGCCGGGCGGTACGGCGCAGCCAGTCGAGCAGCCCGGCCTCGCCCCACTGCCGCATCGTCTTCACGTGCGGTTATCCCGGAAAAAGAAACGCCCGAGCAGCGAGCGGCGGAAATCGACCGCATCGTGCGGGCAGAGTTCCTGACAGCAGAAACAGGAAAAACAGCGGTGGCGGTCGAACTGCAGGCGCCCGTTATGCAGAGTCAGCGCTTCCGCCGGGCAGGCCTTGACGCAGATGCCGCAGGCGCGGCAGCGGGCGGTGAACTCCGGGCGGATAGTGGCCAGGCGCGACGCCAGCGACAGGAGCGGTGCCGGCAGCGCATTGAGCCGGAAGGTGCGCGGCATGACGAAGGGCGGGGCGAGCGCCACTATCGCGTCACCACCACAGGCAACGTGCGCGCCATGCTCCGGCAGCCCGTCGAGGTAGTCGAGCTGCGCGACCGGGAACCCTGCCATCCGGGCGGCAACGGCATCGACCGCACACGGCGAGGTGCCGGCAAGCAGTACACCCAGGTGACGCGGCTGACCATTGAGCGGCCCGTTGCCTTCCATGCCGACCACCGCGTCCATGACCGTCAGCGTCGGGCGAACGAGTTCCGGCAAGGCCCGGATGGCACGCATCATCATCGTGCTGTTCGGCGCGCGCCGGTGCACTTCCGCCTTGAAGGCCCCCGGAATGAGCCCGAACAGGTTCTTGACCGCCCCGGTCATCAGCGTCAGCGAGTGGGTCTTGAGTTTGGGGAGATTGATGATATGGTCGAACTGCGCTACTGCGTTGCTGATGAGGATATCGCGCACCTGCGCATGCGGCTGCAGCGTTCCGCCCAGCGTTTCGAGCGCCACCAGCGTCGCCCCGCTGTTGCGGGCAGCGGCGGTCATGCCGGTGATCTCCCACAACTGTTCAAGTTTGACGATGCCCGCCCCGGGCGAATCCCCGATACTGACCCGCAGGCCGCGCGCGGCACAGAGTTTCGCCACCGTTTCCACCAGCAGCGGATGCGTGGTAACCGCGCGGTCGGGATGCTGCGGGGCGAGCAGATTGGGCTTGAGCAGCACCGTCTGCCCGGGGCGAAACGGTTCCCCGTCGGGAAAAACCTGCGCCAGCAGTCGCTCCACCGCTGCGGCCATGGCGGCCGGTTGGTATGCGGCACAGCGCGCGGCAAACACCTCAGCCACTGGCGGTCACCGGGGCGGATTCGTTTGCGACGCGCTGCAGGAAGCGGACGGTGGCATCGCCATAGTCGCGGGTATCCTGCACCTGCCAGAGCGGCCCCGCGGTAAACGGCTCGCGCGAACTGACTTCAGTGATGAGCAGGCCGCCGGGCATGAGGGCGCGAGCGGCCGCAGCGAGGACCGCCGGCCAGCCGGGATAGAAAAAGGGCGGGTCGGCAAAGACAATCTCTGCCGGCGCGGGGAGCTTGAGCAGCATGCGCTCGGCCGGCCCGGCCAGGATGCGGGTGCGGTCGCGCAGGCCCCACTGCGCGACGATTTCCTGCAGGTCACGCATGGCGCGGCGGTCGCTGTCGATGAAACAGGCATGCGCCGCCCCGCGTGACAGGGCTTCGAGCCCGAAACCACCCTGCCCGCAGAACACATCGGCAACGGGTACGCCGTGCACGGTGTCACCGAGAATGTTGAAAATGGCCTCGCGGATGCGGTCACAGGTCGGGCGGAAGTTGGTGCTCGACGTCACCTTCCATTGCCGTCCGCGCAGGTCACCGCTGATAATCCGCATGCTGGCACCCATGAAAAAAGGGGAGACGGAACGCTCTCCCCGGATTGGCGGATGGGGCGAGTAACGGGACTTGAACCCGCGACCCCCTGCTCCACAGGCAGGTGCTCTAACCAACTGAGCTATACTCGCCGTCACGCTGCGGATGGTAGCATACCGGTCGGGGGTTGGCAAGCAGCGGCAGGGATGGTACACTCGATTGTCCCGCCACTGCGGGGGAGGAGCCAGCAGCAGCCATGATCATCGACCGGCATATCGACGGGCTTGTCATCCACGCGGACGAGCCGGTCAGCGCGGCACTCCGCCGCATCGACGCCAACCGCAACCGCCTCGTCTTCGTCGTCGACGGCAACCGCCGCCTCGAGGGGATTCTGACCGACGGCGATTTCCGGCGCTGGCTGCTGGCGCAGGCGCAGCCCGACCTGCAGCGCCCGGTGCGCGAGGCAATGCGCCCCGACTGCCGCCGTGCGCGCCTCAACGACCCGCCCGCGCGCATCACGGCGCTGTTCAGCGAGCAGGTGAGTTTCCTGCCGCTGCTCGACGCGCAGGACCATCTGGTCGCCGTGGCCCGCCCGCGGCGGCGCCACGACGCCTTCACCATCGGTCCCTTCACCCTTGACGCGCAGAGCCCGGTCTTCGTCATCGCCGAGGTCGGCATCAACCACAACGGCGACCCGGCCCTGGCGCGGCGCCTGGTCGATGCCGCCGCCGACGCGGGTGCCGACTGCGTCAAGTTCCAGATGCGCAACCTCGCCGACCTCTACCGCAACGCGGGCGATGCCACCGATGCGCGTGAGGACCTCGGCACGCAGTACACACTCGACCTGCTCTCCCGGTTCGAACTCGACCCGGATGAAATGCTGCGCCTCTTCACCTACTGTCACGAGCGCGAAATCTTCCCCTTCGTCACGCCCTGGGACCTGGCGACGCTGCAGTACCTCGAACAGCACGGCCTGCAGGCCTACAAGGTGGCCTCGGCCGACCTGACCAACCACGACCTGCTGACCGCGCTGGCGCGCACGGGCAAGCCGCTCATCTGCTCGACCGGGATGGCGAGCGAAGCGGAGATCATCGAGTCGGTCAACCTGTTGCGGCGCGAGGGGGCGCAATACGCGCTGCTGCACTGCAACTCGACCTACCCCGCCCCGTTCAAGGACCTCAACCTGCGCTACCTGACGCGGCTGCGCGAGATCGGGGAGTGCCCGGTCGGCTACTCGGGCCACGAGCGCGGCTGGCACATCGCCGTGGCGGCCGTGGCACGCGGCGCGAAAATCATCGAGAAGCACATCACCGTCGACCGCACGCTCGAGGGGAACGACCACCAGGTGTCGCTGCTCCCCGACGAGTTCGCCGAGATGGTGCGCCGCATCCGCGAGACGGAACAGGCGCTGGGGAGCGGGGAAGCGCGGGCGCTCACCCAGGGCGAGATGATGAACCGCACGACGCTGGCCAAGAGTGTCGTCGTCACGCGCGCGGTGCGCGCGGGCGAGGTCATCACGGCTGACCTGCTCGGGGTCAAGAGCCCCGGGCGCGGGCTGCAGCCCAACCGCAAGGCCGACCTCGTCGGGCGCCCCGCGCGGCGCGACATGCAGGCGGGCGACTTCTTCTTTCCCAGCGACCTCGACGACCAGGCGGTGCAGGCGCGCCCGTACCGTTTCCGCCGCCCGTGGGGCGTGGCGGTGCGCTACCACGACTACCGCGCCATCCTCGCCAAATCGAACCCCGACTTCATCGAGTTCCACCTTTCCTACAAGGACATGGAACTCGACCACACGCAGTTTTTCGACCGGCCGTACCCCGCGCTCGGCTTCACCGTGCACAGCCCCGACCTTTTCCCGGGGGACCACCTGCTCAACCTCGCCGACGCGGACGATGCGCACCGCGCCCGCTCGGTGGCCGAACTGCAGCGCGTGGTCGACCTGACGCGCGACCTCAAGCGCTGGTTCCCGTCGGTGGAGCGCCCGCTGATCATCGCCTCGCTCGGGGGCTACACCCGCGACCGCATCCTCGACGGGCCCGAGCGCATGGCCGCCTACGCGCGGCTCGAGGCGTCGCTGCGGCAGATCGACGCGACGGGGGTGGAGATCATCGCGCAGACCCTGCCCCCCTTCCCCTGGTACTTCGGCGGCCAGCTCTATTTGTCGCTCTTCATGCAGGCGGAGGACACCCGCGATTTCTGCCGGCGCACGGGCCTGCGTCTCTGTTTCGACATCTCGCACAGCAAACTCGCCTGCACGCATTTCAAATGGTCGTTCAAGGAGTTCACCGACATCGTCGCCCCGTACACCGCGCACCTGCATATCGCTGACGCGCGCGGCGTCGACGGCGAGGGGCTGCAGGTGGGCGAGGGCGACCTCGATTTCGTCCTGCTCGCCGAGCAGCTCGAACGGCACTGCCCGCGCGCCTCGTTCATCCCGGAGATCTGGCAGGGTCACAAGAACGACGGCGAGGGGTTCTGGCAGGCGCTGGAACGCCTCGAGGCATGGTTCTGAGATGAAGCTTTCGGCGTTGATCCCGCTGCGCGGGGGGAGCAAGAGCATCCCGCGCAAGAACATCCGCGACCTGGCAGGCAGACCGCTCTGCGCCTGGGTGCTGCAGGCCGCGCGGGATTCCGGGCTGTTTGGCGAGATCGCGGTCTCCACCGACGACGCGGAAATCGCCGCGGTGGTGCGCGCGCACGATCCCGCCTGCCGCATCATCGACCGCCCGGCCGCGCTGGCCACCGACACCGCCACCACCGACGCGGTCATGCGGCACGCGCTCGACCACCTCGCCGGCGACGTGCTCTGCACCCTGCAGGCAACCTCGCCGCTGACGGAGGCGCAGCACCTGCGCGACGCCTGGGCGCAATTCCAGCGCGAGGGGCGCGACAGCATGGTGACCGGGGTGCTGACGGGAAAATTCATCTGGACGCTTGACGGCACACCGCTCAACTACGACCCGCGGCAGCGTCCGATGCGCCAGCAGTTTGCCGGCAGCGTCATGGAGAACGGCGCCTTCTACTTCACGAAGCGCGAGTTGCTGCTACGCGAACAGTGCCGGCTGGGGGGCAGCATCGGGGTCTTTGTCATGCCGCCGGAGTGCGACACGGAACTCGACGAACCCGCCGACTGGGAAACCGTGGCGCGCCTGCTGGCCACCCGCTGAGACTTACGTTCCCGCGATAAAAAAGAGTGTATCGGTAAGCTGCTGCACTTCGAGCGTGGCGCGGTACTGCCGGTCGGTGGTCTCCCCGAAGAGCGCGCGATACTCCGCGTTGCCCCCGGGTTTCCCCGCCTGCAGCCAGTGCAGGTGATTGTCCAGTCCGAAACGCTGCCAG
>CAZWUZ010000122.1:0-10543 GCA_964637655.1 uncultured bacterium
TTGACGTGGCGGCGCTCGCCGCGCGCGTCGAGGAGACGCTGCGCGACTGCCGTGAGCCGCTGACGGTGGCGGTGATGGGGTGCGTGGTGAACGGGCCGGGCGAGGCGCGCGGCGCGGATCTCGGCATTTGCGGCGGGCGCGGGCAGGGGCTGCTCTTCCGCAAGGGGGAGACCGTGCGCACCATGCCCGAGGCGGAACTGCTCGACGCGCTGCGTGCAGAAATCGCGGCGCTGCGGCGGGAGCGGCAGTGAACGCCGACCTGCACGTCCACACGACGTTTTCCGACGGGCTCTATCCGCCGGCGGAGGTGGTGCGCCGTGCGCGCGCGGCGGGACTCGACCTGATTGCCATCACCGACCACGACACGGCGGCAGGAGTCGATGCGGCCGTGGCAGCAGGGCGTGCTTGCGGACTGCGGGTGGTGCCGGGCATCGAGTTTTCCGCGGAGCGCGGGCGGGTCGAATACCATATTCTCGGCTATGGTCTCGACGTGCACCATCCACTGATCGAGGCGAAGGTGCGCGAGATCCAGCAAGGGCGCGCGCGGCGGGCGGAGCGCATTGTGGAACTGCTGCGCGGGCAGGGGATAACGCTGCCGGCGGAGAAACTGGTGCCGCCGGCGGGGGGCGTCATCGGGCGCATGCACATCGCCCGCCTGCTGCACGCGGCGGGGAAGGTGAGCAGCGTCGATGAGGCGTTCGTGCGCTACCTGCGTCGCGGACGTCCCGCCTACGTGCCGCATACTCCGCTCGACCCGGCTGACATCATCCGCCTCATCGGCGTGTCGGGCGGCCTCGCGGTCTGGGCCCACCCGAAATTCAGCAACCACGACGGCATCCTGCCGGAACTGATGACGGCGGGACTGCGCGGGCTGGAAGCATACCATTACGACCATTCGGCAGCGGAGCGGGAACGCTACGCGGCGCTGGCCGGGCGGCACGGCCTGCTGGTGACGGGCGGGTCTGACTGGCATGGCGACGACACGCGCAACGCGCTCGGGTCGGTGGTGCTGCCGGGCGAGACGCTGGCGGGTTTCCTCGCGGCGTTGCCCGCTGCCGCCGGTTGACGGGTTGCGCAAACCGCCCGTAACTGTTATAGTAAAAGCGTGTCACATCTGACAGGTCCGCATCGTTGAGCGGTGCGGGGGGGAATGATGACTGACGCTGCCGACAAGCCGCGCCTGAAGCAGATACGCTACGACCTGCGCAAGAAGATCTCCACCATTATGGCGGGGGTGCTCGTGGTCAACGCGCTGGCGCTGCTCGCCTTCGTCACCTGGCTCTCTGCGGACCTCGAAACGGAGCATATCCGCCGCTACGGGCGCGAGTCCGTGCAGATGCTCGAGGGGTTCATCAAGACGCGCACGGGGAGCATCTACCGCACGTCGTCGGGTACCCGCGATTCGGTGCAGAAATACCTCAACGAACTGCGCGACGCCGTCCCCTATTTCCGCTGCCTCATCCTCTATGACGACAACGGCAAGGTGCTGCTGCAGTCGGTGCGCCCGGGCGAGGTGGCGTCGCCGCTGTCGCTCGAACAGCTGAAGGCGGGTGGCGGGCGCACCGCGTATGTGTCCCGGGTGCAGACGCGCGGGCGCGGCGCCACGATTCCCAAGGAATGGATCTATATCCACGCGGTCTACAAAAAACCGGCCATCGACTGGGAACACAGCATCCTCTACAGCGTGCTGGTCATCCTCGCACTGACCCTGCTGTCGCTGATCGTCACCTACCGCTGGGCGCAGAAAATGGCGCGTCCGCTGCGCGAGGTCATCCAGGTGGCTGACGAAGTGGCGCAGGGGCAGGCCTTCCGCGAGGTCAAGGCGAAGAGTTCCGACGAGGCGGGGGTTATCGCGTCGCTGTTCAACGACATCAACAAGCGCCTGCAGGACCGCATCAACGACATGGCCATGATGCAGCTCTGGTCGATGGATATCGGCGCGGAACTCGACCGCGAGGCACTCTACAACCTCATCGTCACCACCTTTGCCAACGCCACCGGGGCGCGGCGGGTGGCGCTGCTGCTGCGCGAGAAGGGGCGGGCGACGCTGGCGGTGGCGGCGGGGCTGCACGTGGTCAACGCCCGCCTGACCCCGGCGGGTGATGAGGGGCTGGCGGGTGCGGTTGTCGGCACCGAGAACTTCGTCATGACGCGCGACATCGCGCAGCATCCCGAGGCGCACCTCTTTGCCGCCGACCCGGCGACGCTGCCGGCCGATTCCTGCTACCTCGCGCTCCCCATCATCGCGCAGATGAAGGTGATCGGGGTGCTCATCCTCGGGGACCGCGCGGTCGATCGTGACCGGGATTTCGACCCGGAATCAGTCATTCTCTTCCAGACACTGGCGACGGCGGCGGGGAGCGCGCTGGAGAACGCACGCCTCTACGAACTGGCGATCACCGATGAACTGACGCGGGTCTATATCCGGCGTTTCTACAACCAGCGCATGTTCGAGGAAATCGAGCGGGCGGCCAACGAGCAGACCCCGCTGTCGCTGATCATGCTCGACATCGACCACTTCAAGAAGTTCAATGACACCTACGGGCATCAGACCGGCGATCGCGTGCTCATCGCGCTGGCGCACGTGCTGCGCGAGACGGTGCGCGGCATCGACGTCAAGGAGGCGGAGCGGCGGCGCGATATCGTCGCCCGCTACGGCGGCGAGGAATTCTCGGTCATTCTCCCCAATACCGGGGTGCAGGGGGCGCTGGCGGTGGCGGAACGCCTGCGCCACAACGTCGAGACCTTCACCGGCATGCGCTCCGACGAGGGACAGCAGCTCTCCATCACCATCTCGCTGGGGGTGGCCGAATGGCAGCCGGGGCAGTCGGCGGACCACCTGCTGCACTGCGCGGACGACGCGCTCTACGAGGCCAAGCACCGCGGGCGCAACCGCGCGATCGCCTGGCCCTTCACCGCGGAACAGCCGCCGGCCGGCGCCTGACGCGCGCGTGCAGCGCACCGGCGAACGCGTCCTCGGGCGGGGACGCTGGTTGACGCTGCGCGAACTCACCTACCGTACCGCTGACGGGCACGACCTGCGGTGGGAATGCCTCGAGCGGGTCAACCGTCCCCCCGGTATCGTCTGCATCGCCACGCTGCGCCCGTCGGGACGCTGCGTCCTCATCCGTCAGTACCGGCTCGGGCTCGAACGTACGGTGACCGGGTTCCCCGCCGGGCTGGTCGAGGACGGCGACATAGCGGCGGCGGCGGTGCGCGAACTGCGCGAGGAGACCGGCTACCACGGCACGGTCAGCGCGGTGAGTCCGCCCGTGGTGACCGGGGCGGGGATCAGCAACGAACTGATGCACGTGGCGGTGCTGGATGTGGACGAAACCGCTCCCGCCAATCGCGACCCGCGCCCGGACCTCGCGGCAGATGAACAGATCGCGACCGTGCTTGTCACGGAGGCGGAATTGCCGGCATTTTTCGCAGCGGAGGTAGCGCGCGGGCACCTGCTGGCGGCCGGGCCGTGGTACTGGTTTATGGCGCGGGCGGTTGCCAACGGCGTCTGCATATGTTAGATTCACCCTGCAAGCAGGAAACCTACAGGTAACGGAGGAACGGACGATGATTCGGCTGGTGTCGTGGAGTGTCGTGCTGGTGCTGGTACTGCCGCTGGCAGTGCTGGCGGACGTGGTGACCCTGACGGACGGCAGCATGATTACCGGGCAGGTGAGTGTCGGGACGGAGACCGTGGCGGTAAGCAATGCGCTCGGCACGCTTGTCGTGCAGCGGTCGCTGGTCGCCGCGGTGCGGCGTGATGTTCCGGCCGCGACCGGTATCCCCGTCTATGCCGCCCCGGCGGCCCCCTACACGGCCCAGTCGCCGTACGCGCCATACGCGAACGCGCAGTGGCCGTACGGCTACGGCGTGACCCCGGTGGTACCGCAGGGGAATTATGCCGCGCCGCTGGCGGCCACGGCCCTGCCGCCCTACCAGGCGCCGGTTATCACTGAACAGATGAGCACCCCCTATGACCAGCTGCTGCAGGTGACCGCCGCGGCGGCGCCGGTGCGGCGTGGCCCGGGGACGCAGTATGCCATCAGCCACAGCGTCAACCGCGACGACGTGCTCTACCGCGTCGGCCATACCGACGGGTGGTACCAGGTGGTCACGCGCACCAACGTCACCGGCTGGATCAATGCCGAAGCGGTGGCAGCGATGGGGAGCGGCCCCGACCTGACCCCGTACCAGTGGGACTACCGTATGCCGCAGGCCGACCTGCTGGTGACCGCGCCGACGCTGAACGTGCGTTCCGGCCCGGGCATGCAGCATGTGGTAATCGATCAGCTCTACCGTCACGACGCGGTGAAGACCATCGCGCGCGAGGGGGCGTGGGTGCGCATCGAGTATCTCGATCCGACCGCGCACACCGGCTGGGTGCACGGACAGCACGTGGTTGACCTCTACCGCTACGTCAGGACGCTGCTCATCCGCGCGCAGTATGACGAAGTGGTGAGCATCGGGGAACCGGTGCTGCCGGCGCTGGCGGAACTGCTGTCGCATGAGGACTGGCGCCTGCGCCACGCGGCGACGATGGTGCGCGACAAGATTGTCGCCAACCGCGCTTTCGTCCCCGGCATGACCTCGTTCAATTACGAAGCGGCGCGCCCGGCGCGCTGAAGGAGAAGACCATGAGCAAGCCCGCGCTGACCCTGGAATTCCTGCAGACGCTGCCCAAGACCGACCTGCACTGCCATCTCGACGGGTCGCTGCGCGTCGACTCGGTGCTCGACATGGCGCGCGGGCACGGCGTGACGCTGCCGGTGATGGAACCGGCGGCGCTGAAGAAGATGCTGGTGATGGACGAAAACTGCCGCTCGCTGGTGGATTACCTCAAGGCGTTCGATATCACGCTGCAGGTGCTGCAGTGGGAGGACTGCCTCGAACGCGCCGCCTACGAGCTGGCCATTGACGCGTACAAGGAAAACGTCGTCTATCTCGAAGTGCGCTATGCCCCCTGCCTGCACCTGCGTGAGGGACTGACCCTGCAGCAGGTGAACGATGCGGTTATCCGCGGGCTCAAGCAGGCGGAGAGCGAGACGAAGATCAAGACCGGGGTGATCATCTGCGGCATCCGCATGATGCCGCCGGCGGAATCGCTGCGTCTGGCGGAACTGTCGGTCGAATACAAGGGGAAGGGCGTGGTCGGTTTCGATCTCGCCGGGGCCGAGGCGAACTTCCCCGCCAAGCATCACCGCGAGGCCTACTACCTCGTGCTCGACAACAACATCAACTGCACCTGCCACGCGGGCGAGGCGTTCGGGCCCGAGAGCATCTCGCAGGCGCTGCACTACTGCGGGGCGCATCGCATCGGGCACGGCACGCGGCTGAAGGAGAATCACGACCTGCTCGATTATGTCAACGACCACCGCATCCCGCTGGAGATCTGCCCGACGAGCAATGTGCAGACCTGCGCGGTCGAGTCCATGGAGACGCACCCGCTGCGCTTCTATTACGACTATGGTTTGCGCGTGACAGTCAACACCGACAACCGGCTGATTTCGGATACCACCTCGTCGCGCGAGCTGCTGGTTGCCGCGCAGGCCTTCGGGTTCGCGTTGCCGGACATCAAGAACCTGATTATTCACGGGGTGAAGAGTTCGTTCCTCGGATTCAGCGACAAGGTCAAACTGCTGCGCGCGGTCATCCGCGAAATCGACGACAAGTGCGGTTTCGAGTCGAAGGACTACTGACCGGCAGCCGATGGAGCCCGCGACGCACCTGGTCAGCGCCATCGCGCTGAACCCCGTCGCGTCCGGCGGTGACCGCTTTACCCGGCTGGTTTTTCCCGTTGCCGCCATCGCCCCTGATTTTGATTATGCCTTCCGCCTGCTGGGCGAGGACATCCTCATGGCCGCGCATCGCGGCCTGACGCATTCGCTGGCCGCGCTGCTGTTGACCGCCGCCGCCGCCGCCCTGCTGGCACGACACCTGCATCTCGACGCGTGGCGCTGGGCGCGCCTGTGGGGCGCGGGTTTTCTCCTGCACCTGGGGCTCGACATCCTCACCCCGTACGGCATACCGCTGCTCTGGCCGTTGTCCGGCATCGTCGCCCTGCCCTGGTGCGCGTCCATCGACCCGCTGCTGCTGCTGCTGTCGCTGGCGGGGATTCTTGCGCGCCTGACCTGGCTGCCCGCGTCACTGACCGTGGCGGCGACGGGTGCGCTGGTGCTGGCGCTCTACGCCGGCTATCGTGCGCTGCTCTGTACCGCGGTGGTTGCGGCCATGCCGCCGGGGACGATCGTGATCGCGCATCCGCAGCAGCCGGCGGCGTGGCTGGCGACGCGCGCGGCGGGGAACGGGTTCCTCGCTGTGCGGGCGGAAGCGCGCCTGCCAGGGCGGGTGACAACGGGCGCCTGGCGGCTGTTTCCCGCGCCCGACACAGCGGCGGCCGCCGCGGTGTCGGCGACGCGCGGCCTGTGGCAGGTGCGCGAATTCCAGCGCATGACGCCGCAGCCCGCGGTGCAGGCGGAACGGCAGGATGACGGGTGGCGCGTGCGCTGGC
Organism: uncultured bacterium; assembly: GCA_964637655.1. GTDB lineage: Bacteria > DAOPZR01 > DAOPZR01 > DAOPZR01 > DAOPZR01 > CAZWUZ01. Next base: position 6,512 of record CAZWUZ010000122.1, read on the forward strand.
TCGACGCGCGCTACCTGCTTGCCCCGCAGCAGCGGGCGCGGGCCACGGTGGAACTCGACGCGGCACTGCAGGTGCGCGCGGCGCGGCTGGCGTACGGGCAATGATCAGGCGCAGCTACGCCGACGGCGAAGTGATCTTCCGCGCCGGGGATCCCACCGACCAGTTTTATGTGACGATGGGGGGCGCGGCGGCATTTTCGCCGCCGCGCGTGTTTGTCGGTGAGCAGGACCCGGTCTTCGGGGTTATCGATGCGTTGCTGCACCGTCCGCATACCTACACGGTCACGGCCAGCGGCGACACCACGGTGCTGGCGGTGCCGTTTTCGCCGGAAAATATCGTCGCGTTGGCGGCCCGTCACCCGAAACTCTACGGCATCATCTGCCGCCACCTCGGCACCTACGCCGAGCGGCGGGTGCAGGAACTGCATGCCTCGCTCGGCACGGAACCGCAACTCTGGGGGATGCTGCTCGCCACGCTTGGCGCATCGCCCGACACCGCGGCGGCCGGGCTGACGGAAACGCTGGGCGACCTCAACACGCAGGTGCAGCAGCAGTTCCCGCTGCCCGAACCGGCGATAGAAGTGCCTGTTGACGCCAGCACACCGGGGAGCGCACTGGAACTGCTCCCCGGCATGATGCTGCCGCGCCTCGATCTCGTCTGGCAGGTTGAGATGGGGAGCGCGGAACTGCGCCTCGATGCGTTTACCCTCTGCACCATGGAGGAGGGCCTGCTGCTGGTGCCGCTCACCGCGCTGGCCCAGCCGTCGGCAATGCCGCTGCCGCACGTCACCCTGCAGGTTGCCATGCCGGCGCGACTGCGGGCGCAGACCGCCACCGATTTCATGGCCGTGCGCGGGCAGGATCCCGTGTCGATCAGCGCGGTCGTCACCTTCGCCACCGCGCTGGTGCGCGGCATCGAGCAGGCGGACCACGAATTCCAGCGGCGGCGCAGCGCCTTGCGCCAGTGGCTGGGGACGCGGCTGACGCAGTTTGCCCCGGTGCTCGCGGTCCCCGGGGTGGGGGAATGTCTCGCGGCGCTTGACGTGCAGGCGGTGACCGGGGGGATTGCCGCGACGGTGGCAACCGGGGCGGCGACGGCAGCGGAGGGGTTCCCCGTGCTCGACGCGCTGCCGCTGGCCCCTGCCGACCGCAGCGAAATCGAACTCTACCTGACGCAACTGCGCTGCGGCGCGGAGAGCGGCGACCTGGCGACGGCCAAGAACCGGCTGACCAACCGCTACTGGGACTGTGCCGTACTGGCCGCGGTCAGGCGCCTGCGCGGGACGTGGCCCGATGACCTGCGCCACTTCCTGCGTTTCGGGGTGATGGATGCGCGGCTGCTCGACGCGGAGCACCACGCGCGGCTGAGCGAACTGTCGCTGCAGGCGGCGGACGGCGTCTACTACATGGACGAGTGGCTGGAGAACATCATCGCCGGCAACGTGGCGCCGACCGCGGGTGACGAACTGACGATGAAGAAACTGGGCGCTTCCGACAAGATCGACAAGGCGCGCCAGAAACTGCAGGGGGAGCAGGATATCCTCGCCGCGCGCATCCACGACTGGAAACAGTGCGCGGCGGAACTGCCGATGCTCACCGAGAAACTGCTGCGCGGCAGCGAGACGACGCGCAAACTCATCGACCTCTACATGCAGGAAAAGGACCACCTCAAGTCACCCGACGCGGTGCTGCTCAAGTGGGAGGAGAACAGCGACCAGGTGAAGGAGACGCAGCAGCGCCTGCGCGAGCGCACCGGCAAGATGGGCATCAACGAGGGGCGCATCCTCGAGGGCATCCGCACCTACGCGAAAGGCGTCGAGGAACTCAACGCCGCGCGCGCGCTGGCGAAGGGGGAGGACCGCGAGACCCCCGAAAAGGTGGTCACCGGCGAGGTCAACAATATCCTGCGGCAGATGGCGAAGATGTCGGTCGGACCGCGCGGCAACCATCTCTCCGTGCTGCTCAGGGAGGCGATTACCGTCGAGGGGCTGACCGCGCGCGCCGATGTGCTGCAACTCGTGCAGCAGGCGGCGGAACTCGACCCGGCGCTCTTTGCGCGCACCTTCAAGGGGATCGAGCGCACGGTCGTACCGTACCTCCTCGTCCTGCCGTGCCAGGGGACGCGCGGGCTCTGCTGGGAGCCGTACGAGCGCAACAACCGCGCCACCGGGCGCGGGCGGCTGGTCATCCCGCTGCTGCCGCGCCGGCCGCTCCCCGAACTGGTGTTCGAGGCGCTCGCTGATTTCCGCTGGCAGATGGCGCGCGAGGCGGCGGCGCATTACTGGATGGAGGAGGGGCTTACCGGGCGCTACTACCAGTACTTCACCGAGAACAAGCAGAAGGGCGACCTCAAGGAATCGTTCATCCGCAACTACATCCTCTGGCTGCAGTATGAAGCGACGGGCATCCAGAAGCTCGACCGCCTGGTGCGCCAGCTCTTCTGGCTGCACCTGCCGTTCCCTGCCCGGGTCAAGGAACAGCTGAAGAACCGTGGCGCGGTCTACGCGCTGCTCGTGCAGCAGGACAAGAACCGCGAAAAATCGAGCGGCTACTGATGGGGCCGCGGGGGGGGCGTTTGCTGGCCCTGTTGTGCTGCCTGCTGCCGGCCGTGGCCGGATGCCCGTGCGCAGAGGAAACGCGACCGGTGGCGGTTGCGCCCGTGCCGATTCACGATACCGCACCGCCACGCCGGGCAGCGCGCCCCGTGGCGCCCCGCCCCGCGCGCGATACAGCGGCGACGGCTGTGGCGGAGACCGTGGCCCAGGCGGCGCCGGTGCTGCCGTCAGGCCCGGCGCGCCTGCGCCTCGTGGCGGCCAATCTGTCGTCGGGCACACGCCAGAATTACGACCGCGGGCACGGACTGCGCATCCTGCAGGGGATCAGCCCCGACGTGGTCATGCTGCAGGAGTTCAGCTACCGCAGCAACAGCAGCACCGACCTGCAGGCCTTCGCGGAGCAGGTCATGGGCGGGACGGCGTATTACAGCCGTGAAGAGGGCTCACCCATCCCCAACGGCATCATCTCGCGCCATCCGATTGTGGCCTCGGGCGAGTGGGCTGACCCGCACGCGGCCAACCGCGACTTTGCCTGGGCGCGCATCGACCTCCCCGGTCCCGTCGACCTCTGGGCGGTGAGCGTCCACTTCCTGACAACGAAAGCAACCGCGCGGAAGGCGGAGGCGGAGGTGCTGGTCGCGCGCCTGCGCGAAAGCGTGCCGGCCGGCGCGTATCTTGCCGTCGGCGGCGACTTCAACACGGGGACACGCAACGAGGCGTGCTACGCGGTGCTGCAGCGCCTGCTGGTGACGGACGGTCCCTTTCCTGCTGACGCGGAGGGGAACAGCAACACCAATATGACACGCACGAAGATGTACGATGCCGTGCTGGTCAATGCCGCGCTGCAGCGGCTGGCCATCCCGGTGCAGGCCGGCGGGCGTTCCTTCCCGCACGGACTGGTGCTCGATGTGCGGCGGTTCACGCCGCTGAGTGTCTTTGCGCCCGCCACCGCGGCGGACGGCAGCGCGCCGTCCATGCCGCATATGGCGGTCATCCGCGACTTCCGGCTGCCCTGACGCCTACGCCGGCGGGGCTGACGTCGCCACCGCCAGCGGCAGGGTGACGGTGATGGTGGTGCCGCGACCGACGGCCGAAGTGAGACGCAGCGCGCCGCCATGCGCTTCCACCAGCCGCTTGACCGCATAGAGTCCGAGCCCGACCCCGGGCCGTTTTTGCGCGGTGCGCGCGAGGCGGCTGAACGGCTGGAAGAGGTGCGCCTGCTCCTCGGGCGGGATGCCGCTTCCTTCGTCGCTGATGGCCAGCACCGCATGGCCGTCCGCCACGGTGAGCGTGGCGGTGACCGGGAGTTCCCGCGGACTGTACTTATGCGCGTTGCTCAGCAGGTTGACGATGACACGCTGCAGCAGCAGCGCGTCACCGCTGACTGTTATGGCGGCCGGGGCGGTGCAGGTGAAGGTGCGGTCGCGGTGCACCAGACGCAGCTCCGCCACGGTTTCCTGCAGCAGCGCGGCGAGATC
>CAZWUZ010000123.1:0-10514 GCA_964637655.1 uncultured bacterium
CCCGCTCTATGGATGGTAGGATATAGTGACAATAAGTCGTTACGGGGAGGACGCCATGCGTCTCATGCTCGCCTGTTGCATCATCCTGCTGCTTGCCGGTGCTGCCGCCGCGGAGATTGTGCTTGACCGTTCGGGCACGCTGCAGGCGGGCGACCCGCAACTCGATGACGGCTCCTATTACGACCGCTACGTCATCATCGTGAATGCGGGTGACCGGTTCCAGTTCGACCTTACCGGCAGGAATTACGACCCGTACCTGATTGTCACCGCTCCCGACGGCGCCCGCGAGTACAACGACGACATCGATGCGAACGACCGCAACAGCCGGCTGACGTTGACCTTCGCCACGGGCGGGCAGGTCATCATCTACGCGACCAGCTATGCGGGTAATGTGACGGGCAGTTACCGGCTGCAGGCGCAGCGTCTTGGCAGCGGCGGCACCACCGTGACGGTTGCTGCTCAGCCCGCGGCGGGGTGGATTGCCGGCCGGCTCGAGTCAGGCGACCGCACGCACCGCGACGGCTCCTATCTCGACTACCACGAGTTTGCCGGGCGGCGCGGCGAGCGGGTGACCATTGTGCTTGAGGCGGACGATTTCGACCCGTACCTCTTCCTCATGGGCCCGGACGACTGGCAGCAGTCGAACGACGACGATGGCGCCAGCCGCAACTGCCGCCTGGCGGTAACGCTCCCCGCCGACGGCACCTACTACGCCGTGGTCAACTCCTATGGCGAGGGTGCGCATACCGGCGCCTATCGGCTGCGTATCGACCGCGGCAGCGGCGGCACCACGACCGGCGCCGCGGCCGCTGCCGGCGGTGCCACCACGTCCCTCAGCATCGGGCGCACAGTCGAAGGACGGCTCGCCGCGGGTGACCGCACACACCGCGATGGTTCCTATCTCGACTACTACACCTTCCGCGGGCGCGCGGGGCAGACCATCACCGCGACGCTGGAATCATCCGTTTTCGATCCCATCCTTTTTCTGCAGGGACCAAACGATTTCAGCATGCAGAATGACGACATCGACGAGCAGAACCGCAACGCACGCATCGTCGCCACCCTGCCGGCCGCCGGCGAGTACCGGCTCATCGCCAACTCGTACGGCGAGGGTGCCCGCACCGGCGCGTACACCCTGACGCTGGCGGAGGGCGGAAGTGTCACCCCCGCCAACGCGCCGGCCACCGGGGCGACGCGCCTGCAGCCGGGCCGCAGCGTCAACGGCAACCTGCGCGCCGGTGACAGCACACTGCGCACCGGCGAGTTCTACGACATGTTTTCGCTTGAAGCGCGCGCGGGGCAGGCGTTCGCCGTCGACCTGTCCGGCGACGGGTTCGACCCGTACCTTTTCATCCGCGGCCCGGAGAACTTTTCCGAGGATAACGACGACTTCAACGAGGATCGCACCCGCTGTCATATCGAGTTCTCCGCGCCGGCCGCGGGCACCTACCGCGTCTATGTCACCTCCTACCGCCCCGCGGAGACGGGCAGTTACCGGCTCGCGGTGAGCGATCCCGCTGCCGGGCGCGTGACCGTCGCGGCGCCGGCCGCCGGCACCACCGTGCTCGCTTTCGACCGTCCGGTCAGCGGCACGCTCAGCCCGCAGTCGGGCACCCTGCGCTCGGGCGAGTACCGCGATGTCTACACCTTCCGCGGCACCGCCGGCGAACAGGTCGTGCTGGACCTGTCGTCCGCCGATTTCGACGCCTACCTCTGCCTGCGCGGGCAGGGGCTGAGCGAGGACAACGACGATGCGCGCGAGAATGCGCGTGACGCGCGGCTCGTCTGCACGCTGCCGCGCACGGGCGAGTACCAGGTCTTCGCCACCACCTACCAGGCGGGAATGGGCGGCACCTACCGCCTGCTGCTCAGCCGCGGCACCGGGGCGCCGCCGGTCGTCACGCCACCGGTTGATCCGCCCGTGACCACCGACGACCACAGCGAACAGTGGTCCGTGCCGACCTCCGTCGACGGCGGGCGCGTCTTCGGCATCTTTGTCGGCATCAGCGACTACCCGGGCGACGGCAACGACCTGCCGCTCTGCGCCGACGACGCGCGCAAGTTCGCCGACGACCTGCGCCAGGCGCGCGTTTCCTCCGCCGCCGAGCAGGTGGTGCTGCTCGACCGTGATGCCACCACGGGCGCCGTGCGCCGCGCGTTCGCCCGACTCGCCCCGCGCGTCGGGCCCAACGACCTGTTCATCTTCTTCTACTCGGGACACGGCAGCCAGTCCGAAGACAACCCGTCATCACCCGAGCGCGACCGCCGCGAGGAGTCGCTCTACCTCTACGACGGCGAACTGGGTGACGACGAGATGGGGCAACTGCTCCGGCAGGTCAACTGCCGCATCGCGGTGCTCGCGCTCGATGCCTGCTTCTCGGGCGGCTTCCGCGACGCGCTCACCCAACCGGCACAGCTCGGGCTCTTCTCCAGCGAGGAGGACCTCACCTCGGCGGTGCCCGACAAGTTCCAGGCGGGGGGCTACCTGTCGCACTTCCTGCGTGTCGGGCTGCTCGGGGCGAGTGACAGCAACCGCGACAACCGCGTGACGGCGGGCGAACTGTGCGAGTACCTCTACCGCCAGTACGCGCAGGAGGTGACCGGGGTCTCCTCGGAGACACTGGAGGGGGCGGAATCCTACCAGCATCTCGTCGTCGACCGCGGCGGGGTCAAGGTCAGCGACCTGCTGCTGTCGCTGGCGCAAGTCGAGCAGTCGCTCAAGTATTCGCCCGGATCGAGCGCGCGCGGCGCGGGGCGCCGCCTGCAGGTGGCAGTGCCGGCCAATTCGCCGGCCGCCGTCGTGCCGAACGCGCTGCCGCCCGCCTCGTCCGGCAAACACTAAGGAGCACGTGCGACACATGGTGCGCCGTGCCTTCACCGGGTGGCGTGGATGGGTGTGGGGACTGCTCGGCATCGTCGCCGTCGCCACCGGTTGGTATGTACAGCAAGTGCCGCCGCCGGCCACGATTCCGCTGGACGATGAACAACAGTCCCTGGTTCTCGCCTATGAGCCACGCTATTCCTTTCTTGAAATTCTCGCCCTCGGTCTGTTCGAAAAGGCGCTTGCCCGTTCAGATCCGGACCGTTTCCTTGAAGCGGTTTGCATACTGTATCAGGATGAGAGCGCGCCGTATATCGAGCAGCAGCATATCCCCCGCCTGGTCCGTCTGTATACCGGGCCTCCCGACTACTACACGGACTCGGCCGACGTAGCACATGTGGCGTTTCGCCGGAATGCACTGCAGGATACACCCGACCAGCAAATCAGCATTATTGCCGCTGCCACCGGTAGACGTTTCGCCATAGCGCACCCGGAGAAGGCAGCGTCATGGCTCATCCGCCATAACACCGTAAACCGCTTATTTGGAGAGCCGGAACTCCCTCTTGCTGCTATAAGCGGGAAACTTAGGGAACGCGATGAGCGGCTGGTGCCGTTTGCCGACGCACTACAGGTCGATATTCAACCGATAGCGGAACGCTGGCTCGCTGATTTCAATGCGCGAAATGATTGAACGCCATCGCGCGAAATAGCCCGGACAGGAAACTACAGCAGTTTGGTGTAGGCAGCGAGGAAGGCATCCATTTCCGCGTCGGTTCCGATGCTGACGCGCAGCCAGTTGCTGATGCGCGGCTTGCTGAAATGCCGCACCAGCACCCCGCGTGCGCGCAGCCCGGCAAAGAGTTCCGCAGCCGGGCGCGACGGGTGGCTGATAAAGATGAAGTTGGCGGCGGACGGGATGACCGTCGTGCCCGCCTGCTGCAGGCATGCGACAACCCGTTCGCGTGTCGCGATAACTTTCGCCGTCGTGGCCGCGTAGTAGGCGGTATCCTGCAGCGCGGCCGCCGCCCCCGCCAGCGCCAGGCGGTCGAGCGGATAGGAATTGAACGAGTCCTTGATGCGCACCAGCCCGTCGATGAGTGCCGCACTCCCCAGCGCATAGCCGACACGCAGCCCCGCCAGCGCATGCGATTTTGACAGAGTGCGCACCACCAGCAGGTTGGGATGTTCCCCGCTATGCGCGGCCATGCTCTCGCCGCCAAACGCGACATACGCCTCATCACAGATAACCGCACGAGTGCGGTCCGCCGCGGCGATGCGCGCGATGGCCGCCGCCGGCAGCGCGCGCCCGGTTGGCGCGTTCGGGTTGGCCAGCGCCACGCCCCGTCCCGGGACGCAGAGCGCGTCTACCGGCACGGAAAAATCCTCCGTCAGCGGCACTGTCGTATAGGGGATGCCATACAATTGCGCGTAGACAGAATAGAAGCTGTAGGTGATATCGGGTGCCAGCAGCGGGCACTCCGCGGAAAAGAACGCGGCGAACGCAAAGGCGAGAATCTCGTCCGAACCGTTGCCGACAAAGACCTCAGCCGCGGTCACCCCGTGTTGCGCGGCAATCACCTCGCGCAGCGCCAGTCCTGTCGGATCGGGATAGAGCCGCAGCGTGTCGTCTGTTGCCGCGCGGATGGCGGCAAGCGCCGCCGGTGACGGCGGGTAGGGGTTCTCGTTGGTGTTGAGCTTGATGTACGCGCGGTCGCGCGGCTGCTCGCCCGGCACATACGGGACGAGCGCGCGCGTGCGCGCATTCCAGCAGGGTGACGCCACGGGGATCAGGCTTCGGCGTGCGGCTCGACCGCGACGACCTGCACCATTTCGGGCGTCAGCAGGTAGGTTTCGTGGTAGTCGCGCGGCTCGCAGAGCAGGCGCACGATGTTCTCCGCCGTCACCGGCAGGTCGTACTCGCGGCTCTGTCCGCGACTCCCCCCGATGCGGTGTTTCACCGTATCCGGCAGCAGGAGCGTCACTTTCTTCATCACGGTCCTCCTATTCCTGCAGGTTGGCCAGCAGGTCGCTGACTTCGGCATACTGTTTGCCCGGGGTCGCCAGTTCGAGGTAGCGGCGCAGCGCCACGCGCGCCATCCCGTACTTGCGCTGCTTGTAGCCGAGCGTCCCCTTGGCGTAATGCGGCGCCGGGTTCCCCGGTGCCAGCGCGGCGGCGCGGTCGAACTCCTCCGCCACCACCTCGAACGGCTTGCGCAGGTGGAACAGGTTCCACGCATGCTGCAGATGCACCTCGTAGCGCAACGGATGCTTCGCGTCGAGCCGGTCGAGCAGGCCGCGAAAGAGTTTCTCCGCCTCGTCCGGCTGCCGCAGCCGCTGCAGGGCCAGCGCGCGGTACAAATCGCGCTCACCCTCACCGTCGTCGCTCATCTGCACCGTCAAATCGAGCAGCGCGCCATGCGCGCGGCTCTTCCACAGGCGTTCCGCCTCGAGCAGCTGCTGCGCGCGCTTTGCCCGCTGCGCGGCAGGCGTGCCGTCCTTCGCCTTCTCCACCGCGTAACCGAGCTGCCTGAGTTCCGTTGCGTCCCAGTGCGCATAGGCCATGCCGCCGCTGACATGACAGGGCAGTGTTTCCGCCCCGGTCACCAGCGTCTGCGGGTCGGGCTCGACTCCGCGCGCGATGCCCACGAGTCGCGGAATGGCGAAGTTGAGGATGGGATTGCTCAGCGGCGGCAGCGCCGCCAGTTCCGCCGCGCTTTTGCCCGTCAGTTCTTCCGTCAGGCGTGCGCGTTCCGCTTTCGGCAGGTGCAGGACGAGACCGGCCGCCTTGACCGCGTCGGCAACATCCATCACCTGCAGATGGCCCGCCGCGGCCACCGTGGTGCCGGTATCGCCCGCGGGCGTAAGCGCGTCAGCGCAGTCGTCGTCAATACGTTCCGCCACGCGCACCGTCTCGTCGTAGGTCTCCGCCGGGAAGCCGAGATGCTCCATCTCAGCGCGCGACTTGAGGTAGCATTCCTGCGACTCGATGCCGTAGCCCGTCAGTTCCCCGTACAGCGTCTTCATGACAATCCGCTGCAGGTACCACTCAGGCTGACGCGCGAAGTGGCAGTCGTTGACCGCCAGCACCTTCACCCCCTGCGCTTTGCCCAGTTCGAGGATGGCGCGGTTCGCCATCTGCTGTTCGGGGAAGAAGTGGTCGGCGACTTCGAGATAGAAGTCATCGCCGAAGATTTCGCGGTAGCGGCGCAGCGTCGTCTCCGCCTCTTCCTGCCGCCCGCGCCAGAGCGCGTCGGGTATGCGCCCGAAGATGCACGCCCCGGTGGCAATAAGTCCTTCGCGGTGCTCCGCCAGCAGGTTGAAATCGACCAGCGACACGCGACTGTCGACCGCGTACTTCGCCGTGCTCGCGCTCTGCAGCGCGATCAGCGAGCGCACGCCGGCTTTATTCTTCGCCAGCAGGATGAGGTGATATCGGTCGTTGCGGTGCTGCGCGCAGGCCTGCGCGGCATCATCGACAAAATAGGCCTCGAGCCCGAGAAGGGGCTTGACGGGGTGGTCGCGGCAGGCGCGCACGAATCGCGGCCAGAGCGCCAGCGAGTTGTGGTCAGTGACCGCCAGCGCCGGCTGTCCGAGTTCCGCGATGCGGGCAACACCATCCTCCACCCGCATCCCGCTGTCGAAGAAGAAGTGGTTGTGAAGGTGGACGAACGCTTCGCGCGCCACGCTACTGCTGCGCCGGAGCCGCGGGCGCCGCCGGTGCTTCGGCCGGTGCTGCCGCGGGCGCTTCGGCTGCCGGTGCAGGAGCCGCGGCCGGAGCCATGTCACCCGGCAGCGGAATATCTTCCACCGGCGTGCTGCGGATTTCCGACAGGCCGCCCAGCCCGTACAGGTTGATGACCACCGACCAGACGACAAAGGCCAGCGCCAGTCCGATGGTGGCGCGCGTCAGCACGTTGCCGCTCGTCGCCCCGAAGAGCGTGTTGGCCGACCCGCCGCCGAATATGGCGCCCAGTCCCGCGCCCTTGCCCTGCTGCAGCAGGACCACGACCATCAGCGCCACGCAGATGAGCACATGTACCGTGATGAGAAAATAAAACATGGTGTTCTCCTCGCTTTCCTCTACCGGCGGCCGTACCGCCGTCTCTCGTTCGTTATTCCGCCAGCAGCGACTGCGCCGTCATCTCCGCCGGGACCTTCAGGCCCAGCAGCTGCAGCACCGTCGGCGCGATATCCGCCAGTTTGCCGCGCGGGACCAGTTTCTTCCCCGGCGCGTCCGTTGCCACCCAGATGCAGTCGACGGGGAAAAGCGTGTGGCTGGTCTTGGTCATCCCCGTTTCGTAATCCACCATCTGCTCGGCGTTGCCGTGGTCCGCGGTGATCAGCACGTGCCCGTCAAGTTCCAGCATCCGCGCGACCACCTTCCCCACGCACTCGTCCACCACTGCGACCGCTTTTTCCGCCGCGGCGAAATTGCCGGTATGCCCGACCATGTCGCCATTGGCAAAATTCACCGCGATAAACGCGTACGGGTTACTTTCCAGCCGCTTGAGCAGTTCTTCCGTGACGCGATACGCTTCCATCTCCGGATGACTGGCAAAAGTCGCCGGGTCGAACCGCCCCTCGATCTGCACGTCGTCCTCGCCGTTATACGGGGTGGTTGCCTTGCCGTTGCAGAAGCTCGTCACGTGGCGGAATTTCTGGGTTTCCGCGATACGCAGCTGACGCAGCCCGGCTTTGCTGATAACCTCGCCGAGCAGGTTGTCCATCGCCCCGCCTTCGCCCATCGGCCCCATGAGGTACTCGGTGAATTCGTCGTAATAGCGGGTGAAGCCGAGGTAGGTAACCTGCGGCTTTGCCTGCAGTTTCCCGGGGTAGGCCGCGTCGACAAACGCCTTCGTCAGCTGGATGGCGCGGTCCTGCCGGTAGTTGGTGTGAAAGACGCAATCCCCGTCCTTGATGCCGGCATAGTCACCGACGATATGCGCCGGGATATACTCGTCGAACATTTCCACGCCGTCGGGGGTTTTGTCCTGCGCGTAGGACGCCTCCACCGCCTGTTTCGCCGACGCGGTCTTCCGCCCCTGCGCGCAGACAATGGCATGGTATGCCTCGTCGGTGAGTTGCCAGTTGGCCGAACGGTCCATCGCGTAGTAGCGCCCCATCACCGTGCCGATGCTGCAGTGGCCGAGTTCCTGCATCACCTTTTCCAGCTTGAGCAGGTACTCGAGGCAGCTGCGCGGGGGCGTGTCGCGCCCGTCGAGGAACGGGTGGAACACGATACGCCCCTGCGGGTGTTCTTTCCGCGCCTGCCGCGCGAGCGCAAACAGCTGTTCGCAATGCGCGTGCACTCCCTCGTCCTGCAGCAGTCCGAAGAAATGCAAAGCGCCGTTGTTCTTTTTCCACTGCGCCATCAGCTGCTGCCACTTCGCCTCGCGGAAGAGCGAGCCGTCGCGGAACGCGTCGTCGATGCGCTTGAGTTCCTGGATGACGATGCGTCCCGCCCCCATATTGAGATGCCCGACCTCGCTGGAGCCCTGGTAGCCGTCAGGGAGACCGACCGGCTCACCCGCCGCGTCAAGCAGCGTGCGCGGATAGCGGTAGCAGTAGCGGTCGAGGTTCGGGGTGGCCGCGGCAAACGCCGCGTTCCCCTGCGGGCTGGGATTGTACCCCCACCCGTCACGGATGATCAGGCAGACAGGACGCATGTGGTTTCCCCTACTTCCGCGTGAACTTGACGATGCGCGCGAAGGACTCCGCCTCGAGCGCCGCGCCGCCGACCAGCGCCCCGTCGATATCGGGCTGCGCCATCAGTTCGTCGACATTGTCCGGCTTGACACTGCCGCCGTACTGGATACGCATCTCCTCGGCAACCGCGCCGAACAGTTTGCGCAGCTCGCCGCGGATGAACGCGTGCACTTCCTGCGCCTGCGCCGGGGATGCCGTCTTCCCCGTGCCGATGGCCCAGACCGGCTCGTAGGCGATGGTGATGCTCTTCGCGTCGTCCGCAGTGAGGCCCGCGAGTCCGCCATGCAGCTGCGCCTCGATGACGCTGAAGGTGGTGCCGTTCTCGCGCTGCGCCAGCAGTTCGCCCACCGCAACGATGGGGAGCAGCCCCGCCTTGAGCGCGGCTTTCGTCTTTTTGTTGACCGTCTCGTCGGTCTCGCCGAAGAACTGCCGCCGCTCACTGTGGCCGATGACCACACACGCGCAGCCCGCGTCCTTCAGCTGGTTCGGGGCCACCTCGCCGGTGAACGCCCCCTTCTCCTCCCAGAACACGTCCTGGGCGCCGACCATGATATTGCTCTCCTTGAGCGAATCAGCCAGCGGCTTGAGCAACGTGAAGGTCGCGCAGATGGCGATGTCCGCATCCTTCACCGTCATCACCGCGGGTTTCAGCTTCGCCGCCGTCTGCAGCGCCTCGCTGATCGTCTTGAACATCTTCCAGTTGCCGGCCAGGAACGGCCTGCGTTCTTTGCCCATCGTCATCCTCCGTGTGTGCAGCAGAAACCGCGGCGGGCTCAAGGCCCGCCGCGGGATAGTGTGCTGCTACGCCTTATCGAGCGCCGCGGCGCCCGGCAGCGTCTTCCCCTCGAGAAACTCGATGGAGGCGCCGCCGCCCGTCGAGACGTGCGACATCTGCTTTTCCAGCTTCAGTTTGCCTACCGCCGACGCCGAATCGCCGCCGCCGATGATGGTGATGGTCCCCTTCGCCGTCGCCGCGGCCAGCGCCTCGGCCACCGCTTTCGTCCCCGCGGCGAAATCAGCCGCCTCGAAGACGCCCATCGGGCCGTTCCAGACGACCGTGCCGGCCGCCGCGATCACGGCGCTGAACGCCGCCACCGACTTCGGCCCGATATCCATCCCCATCAGCCCGTCGGGGATGTCCGCCCCGTCGGTCGGCTGCGGGATGCCGCCGGTCATGGCGGCAAAATCGAACGTATCGACGCAGACATGGTCGACGGGGAGCAGGATCTTGTCGCCCGCCTCCGCCAGCAGCTTCTTCATCGCGTCGACCTGGTCCGCCTCGACCCGGCTTTTGCCGACCTTGACGCCCTTCGCCGCGAGCAGCGTATAGGCCATCGCCCCGCCGATGAGAATGCGGTCGACCTTGCCCAGCAGGTTGGAAATCAGCAGGATCTTGTCCGACACCTTGGCGCCGCCGAGGATGGCGACGTACGGCCGCTTCGGGTTCGTCACCGCCTGCCCGAGAAACTTCAGTTCCGCCTCCATCAGCAGCCCCGCCACCGCCGGCTTGACCGTTTCGCCGAGCAGCGCCGTCGAGGCGTGGGCGCGGTGCGCCGTGCCGAACGCATCGTTGACGTAGCAGTCGCAGAGTTTCGCCAGCTGCGCGACAAACGCCTTCTGCTTCTCCTTCAACTCCGCCTTGGCCGCCTTCTTGACGTCCTCGGGCGCATCCTTGGGGAGTTTCGGCTTGCCTTCCTCCTCGGGATAGTAGCGTAGGTTCTCCAGCAGCAGCACCTCGCCATCCTTGAGGGCAGCGACCGCCGTTTCCACCTCGGGGCCGACGCTGTCAGCGACGAACTTCACCTCGCAGCCGAGCACCTCCGACGCCTTCTTTGCCACCGGGGCGAGCGAGAATTCCGGCTTGCGCTGCCCGTCCGGACGCCCGAGGTGCGAGCCGAGGATGATGCGTGCCCCCTTTTCCCGCAGCAGGGTGATGGTCGGGATGGTGGCGCGGATGCGCTTGTCGCTGGTCACCACCCCGTCCTTG
>CAZWUZ010000124.1:0-10498 GCA_964637655.1 uncultured bacterium
TTCAGCCACACGGGCTGCTTCCGCCACGCGCGCCGCTTCCGCCACGCGTGCCGCTTCCGCTTCGGCCTGTGCCACAGCGGCCACTCTGAGCGTTTCCGCCTCGACCTGAGCCGCCGCCGCGTTCGTCGTCGCGGCACTACTCATTCCGTCCGCGGTTATCGGACTCGCTGTCGTATCCGCCCGTACGGGGACAACCGCAACGAGCCCGACGAGCAGCATCCCGATTCCCAGCATCGACACCAGTTTTACCTGCATACGTCTGTTCTCCCTGTGCTGCTTATGGCCCGGCATGCTGCTCACCGGACTGTTAGCCATTCGTGCAACTTCGTGCTCCGCCTGAGGCATGGTCATACCGCCATCGCCACCGGCTCAGCCGGTCCCTGGCAGGCCGCGACAAACAGGGCGGCAGTAGGCGCGTAATTCTGCAGCTGCACCCATTCTTCGCGACTGGCGAGCCAGATCCAGTCATGGGGTGAGGCCTGATAGGCGCGCACCAGTCCGTTCAGTTCGTGCAGGGTCGCAGGCCCGTATTGCTGACCGGCGAGATTGAAATAGCACGGGGTTTCCTCTGCTCCGGGCTCGGCCGGCAGGATAACATCCGTGGCGGGCGCTGATTCAGCACCCGTCACCTGCTCCTGCATTCTTCCGCCCCGTGCCGCCTGCATGGCCGCGCATTCATTGCGCAGGCGGGCCATTTCCGACGCGAGCATGGTTTGCGCCGTCGCGGTCTGTTCCTTGCGCAGCACCGCATTTTCCTGGCGCAGGCGGGTCATCTCCGCCGTCAGTACCGCCTGTTCCGCGTGCTGTTCCGACAGCGTCAGTGCCGCCCGGGCCAGTTCGTCACGCTGCGCCGCCAGGATAGCCGCCCGTTCCTGCCGGGCCAGCGCGGCGCCGGCCTGTTCCCGCTGCTCCTGTTCCCGCAGTTCCAGCAGGGTTTGCTCGCGCTGCGCCAGTTCGCCGGCCAGCGCTTCGCTCCGCGCCGTGGCCTGCGCCAGTTCCTGCTCGCGCTGCGCCAGTTCCTGCAGTTGTTCCTCCGCCAGCACCACCTGCTCCTCACGCCGGCGCGCTTGCGCGACGCGTTCCTCCTCGGCCGGCTGCGCCCGGGTCACCACCACGCGATTCTGCAGTTCCTGCCGCTCCCCGCGCAGGCGTGCCATTTCCTCATCCAGCGCCGCCCGCTGCTCGGCATCAGCCGCCATCGCCAGCGTCAGCGCCGTATGTTCCGCCCGCTGCCGTTCCAGTTCCGCAGTCAGCCGCGTCTGCACCACGACCGTCTCTTTCCGCTCCGTGCCCACCCGGGCCAGTTCCGCCGCCAGCGCCATCTGCTCCGCCGGTTGCGCCACCGTCACCCGCTGCCGCAGCCCGTCCTCCTCCGCCCGCAACCGTTCCAGCACCGCCGTGAGTTCCGCCTGCTGCCGTCGTGCCGCCGTCATGGTTTCCTGCCATTCCGTCTGTTCCCGGGCGCGCAGTGCCGCCAGTTCATTGGCCAGGGCGAGTGCCGCCGCTGACCGTTCCGCCTGTTCCCTGACCTGCGCCTCGGCCAGTTCAGCGGCCAGGGCCTCGGCCGCCGCCTGCTGCGCTTCCTGCTCCTGTGCCCGCAGTGCCGCCAGTGCCTGCTCGCGCTGTTCACGTTCCTGGCGCTGCTGTTCCTGCACCGCGCGCCGTGCCGCGTCAGCCGCCAGTTCCTGCATCAGCGCCGCGTGCTTGGCCCGCTGCCGGTCGAGTTCCGCCGCCAGACGCGACTGCACCGCAAGCGTGTCTTCCCGCGCGTTGCTCACCCGGGAGAGTTCCGCCGCGAGTGCGGCCTGCTCCGCCTCCTGCGCATCAATCAGGTAGAGGGTGGTCCCGTTCCTGGTCGCCGCCCCGATGGCGCCGGCCGGCGGGGCCGGGGCATGCGCATGCGCCGGCTGCTGCCTGGTTTCCTCCGCCAGGGCCTGTTTCAGCATGGCGTGTTCCGCGCGCTGCCGCTGCAGTTCGGCCTGCTGCGCCGCCACCAGCAGCGCGGCCCGGGCCGCCTCGTCGGTTGCCGGGCTGGTCACCTGCTGCGGCAACCGCGGCTCTGCCGGCACCTCGATCCGCGCCAGTGGCACTGCTGCTCTCGCCTGTTCCTGCTCCACGTTATCCTCCCGCACCGCGTTACCGTCCGGCTGCTGGTCATGCGCCTGTTCCTGCGCCTGCGCTTCCGCGAGTTCCTCTTCGCGCTGCACCTTCTCACCGTACACGACCGCACGCCGCGCGGTGTCCTCCGCCTGCATCGCGTAGCGCGCCGCATCATGCGCCAGCGCCTGCGTCAGCACCGCCTCCTGCGCCTGCCGCCGTTCCGCGTCAGCCGCCACCAGCGCCTGCAGGGCACCCTGTTCCTCGCCGGCCGTCAGCACCCGGTCCAGTTCCCTGGCGACTTCCTGATACTCGTCCACTGGTGTGGCCGTCAGGCACACCACCTGCACCAGTGCAACTGTTTCCGGCGTCGCCGCCGCCGCCACGATGGCGGGCTCCGGCAGCGGGATGGCTGCTGACGGCACCGGCACGACGGTGCGCGGGGCGAACGTGGTGCGCTTCTGCCGCCCCCACTGCTTGTGGCGGAGGAGCGCGGAGAGCATCCCGCGGATGCGGTAGAAGTTGACCAGCTGGCGATAGCCGAAATTCTCGATAACCGCCAGCAGGAACAGCATCAGCAGATCGCGCCGCCGCGCGTAGCGGCGGAACGAGATCTCGCCCAGCCCGACGGACGAGAGCGACAGCGATACCCCGAGAAAGAAGGCAACCATGATAAAGGCCACGGCAAAGAACGGATTGATGATCTGCGCCAGGGCGTACGCCACGAACACGAAATAGCCGCAGAACTCGATTACCGGGCCGAACATTTCGAGCAGGTAGAAATAGGGGAACGCGAGCATCCCGATTTTGCCGTAGCGGGGATTGAACAGCATGCCGCGATGGCGGGCGAGTGAATCGGTCAGACCGCGCTGCCAGCGGTCGCGCTGGCGGCCAAGCGTGGCCAGCGTTTCCGGCGCCTGCGTCCACGCCACCGGATCGGGCACAAACCCGATGCGCAGGGGAATCTTCTCCTGCCGGCAATGACGGTGGAGCCGGATCACCAGTTCCATGTCTTCGCCGACGGTGTCATGCCGGTAGCCGCCGGCCTCGACCACCAGTTGCCGGCGGAAGACCCCGAAGGCACCGGAGATGATCAGGGTCGAATCAGCCGCGTCCCAGCCCATGCGCCCGGAGAGGAAGGCGCGCATGTACTCGATCGCCTGGAACCTGGCCAGCCAGCTCCTGGGGAGTTTGACCTCGGTAACCACCCCGTCCCTGACCGTGCAGCCGTTGACGATGCGGATGATGCCGCCGACGGCCCCGGTGCGCGTATCTTCGAGGAACGGGCGGACGATGCGGGGCAGCGCGTCCCGTTCGAGCAGCGTGTCGGCATCCATGGCGGCGAACAGCGGGGTCCGGCAGCAGTTGATCCCGGCGTTGAGCGCGTCGGCCTTGCCGCCATTCTCCTTGTCGATCACCCACAGTTTCGGGATGGTGCTGCTCCGGTAGATGCCGCGGACGGGCTGCGTGGGAATCATCGCCGTCGGGAAGCGCACGGCCGGCACGAGCTGATAGGCCAGGCGCAGCCGGGTCAGCGTCTCGTCAGTTGACCCGTCGTTGACCACCATCACTTCCAGTTCGGGATAGGAGAGGTTGAGGAACGAGCGGATGCTCTCGACGCAGGTATCCTCCTCGTTGAAGGCGGGCGCGATCAGGGTGATGGGCGGTTCGATGCCCGCCGTCACCTGCGCGGCATCGAGCGCCTTGAGCCGCCGCGTATAATGGAGCATGGCGCGAAAGGCGAAGATGCTGGTGACTAAGTACACGCCGTTGATGGCGATGAAATAGCCGAGCAGCACCCAGTTGAATATTTCCAGGATGGTCCAGGCGAGCGCGACGCTCATGACGGTATCCTTTCCGTGAGAAACTGGCGGACGAGTTCCGCCCGCGGATGGGCAGTCGCCACCAGCGCGGTCATGCGCGCGCGACCGCCCGCCAGCACGAGCGCGCCGACGGCCTGGATCGCCACCCAGATCGAGTTGTCGTTCAGGCAGGCCTCGAGCCGGTCGAGGTCGGCCGGCGCCGCCGGCTTGACCACCGCCCCCAGTGCCGTGGCGGCATGCGAACGCAGGATGGGGTCGGCCGACTCGAGTTCGGCGCGGATCACGGGCAGGTGGCACGGGAGTCCGACCGCGGTAATCAGCCGCAAGGCCGCCGCCCGCAGATTGACATCATCTTCGCGCCGGGTGAGCACCGCCGCCGCGGGGTCTGTCGCCCGCCGGTAGTTGCCGGGTGCCAGGAATTCGCGCACGCTGAGCAATGCCGCCGCGGTGTCAGCGCCCGGAAGATCACGGAGTTCGATCAGCACCTCGAGCGCGACCAGCCGGGCGAAAACAGGTATTCCCGGATCGGCTATTTTTTCCCGCAGCAGGGGCGCGACCCCGACACCCATCCCGACAAACATGGTCGCGAGAAATTTCGGGCTCCAGGTTTCGAACCGGGCGATGCGGTCGAACAACGCGGCCGCATGCTCAAGATTATGCGTGCCCGCCAGTGCCCGGGCGGCAGTCAGCGCCACCAGGGGTGACCGATCGTCAAGCGCGCGGATGAATTTGTCCTGATAGTGATCAGCCGCAAACAGGCCGAAGGTGTGGAGCGACCGCGCCCGCTGCTCGTAATCCTTCGCGGTAAGCCGTTGTTCCAGCAGGGGGAGATACGGCGCGGCCAGGGCGTTGATAATCCGCAGCTCTTTGCCGGCCACCCGGCTGGCGTAATGGGTAAGGTAGTCGAGAAAAAAGAGCCGGTCATGGGCCCCGATCTGGTCGAGCAGCGAGGTTGGGGTGGTTTCCCCGGCAAGGACCGCAAGCAGCAGCGGCTGCCACACCTTTTCCAGTTTCGCCCAGCGCTCTGCTTTCCGCGTATTACCGATACGCAACCTGATGGTAACCAGCGCGAAGATGACCGTGAACACCAGCGAGACCAGCACCGTCAGGATGAGCAGGAAAAACACCCGTTCGGACGTGCTCAGCCCGAGGAACCAGGCGAGCAGCTGCCCATCCATGATATGAAACCGCAGCCCGGCCACTTCGTGCAGCACCTGCCCGACCGTCGCGACGAAGCCCTCCGGGCCAGCGGCCTGCGCGTTTCCGGCCGGCCAGCCGGTCAACACAGCGATGATGATGGTCAATAACAGAATTTTCATGGTGCCCTTCTCGCATGCCGGATTTTATTCCGTGCCGTCTCTACGCAGACAAGTATACCCGCGGTCAGCTCCGTCGCACATTGGCAATTGCCGCTTTCCTTTGACCTTTGTCCGCATGATCCGCCACCACGCCGGTCGCGCCTGACAGACGGAGAAAGCCGTTGCCCCGGCCGGCAAGGCGGGCGGGCGATGGTCGTCTGCGCTTAGCGTGACGTGCGGACCAGCACCAGCGCACGCGCCTTGTCCGGCGTGGCGCCGTCGAGCAGGTGCCGGATGGTGGCGAACTGCTCCGGTCCGCGTTCATGCTGCCAGACGAACGCCTGGCCGCCGGTACGCCAGGCCAGGTCCTGCAGCGTCTGCCGCCCGGACCCGGTGGCCGGGCGGAGGGCGACGGTAATCAGCGTAACCCCGTTGGCGTTCGCCGCTGCGACTGCCTGCCCGATGGTGGTGGTGTCGGCGGGAATCCCGCCTGTCGCCGTATTCGCGGCATTACCGTCACTGAAAATGATGAGATACCGCGGCCTGAGTTGTGACGCCATGTGTCCGGAGCAGGACCGGGCAATCGCGGCGAAGAGCGGCAAGCCGCTTGCGCGGGAGAGGCGGCGATCATGGTACCGTTGGTTCGGCTCGGTCTGGCTGAGATACTGATGCACCGCCGCGCGCAGGTCGTCCGGGTTGGTGCTGTTGTTGATGTCCATGAGCAGCACCGCCGCGGTAAACGACGGCGCCGGCACAACCCCGACCGCGCGGCCCGCGTCCGGCGCGGCCTGTTCCATCAGCGACACTACCACCCGCCGGTTCATGGCGCGGTTGTCTTTGCCGCTGTTCGGGTACCATGGTTGCTCCTCGCCACGGCTGAAGCCGGTCAGCCGCTCCCGGGCGATGCCTTCGCTGACGGTCAGGTAGCTGATGGCCTGGTCAGCCCGCCGGCGCGCCAGAACCTGATTGTACTCGTGCGACCCCAGGTCGCAGGTGTGGCCGACCAGCTGGAGCATCAGTCCGGGCTCGGCGCGGAGCAGTTCCGCCACCTCGTGCAGCACCCGCTGCGCGGCCGGGAGGAGTTCCGCCCGGTCGATGGTGAAATAGATGCGGCGGACGTCCTGCGGTTCAGCCGCGTGCGCACTCCCGAGCAGCATACCGAACAATATCACGGTGATCATTCCCCACTGCCGCATGCGCATAATCGCCGCTCCTTGCCGGCCGGTGCCGGTCGGTTTTATTACGGGAAACCATTTCCTTTCCCGCCGCCACCTGCGGGCGAGGGTGAATAGTTCCCATTACCGAATCATTGTACCCCTGACAGAAGCAGCCGGCCATGGGCTGTTTCCGCTATTTCCTGACTGCTATCCGCAGTCCCGATCCGGCCGGCGGTGAAACCGGGTGCCGTCACGCGGACGCCGGCGCGGTGGTTTTCGCCGGCGCGGTTTCCGCCGGATGAATGCCGGCAAGCCGTTCGATCCTCGCCATAAGTTCAGCCGGCGCAAAGGGCTTTTTCAGAAAGTCGTCCATCCCGCAGGCGCTGGCCATCTGCCGCGCATCACCATCATGGGCAAACCCCGAGATGCCGATCAGCGGGATGGTCGCGGTGCCCTGGAAGAGACGCAGATACCAGGCCACCTGCTGACCGCTGCAGTTCTCCATTTTGAGATCGAGCACGACCACGTCGGGTTTCACCCGCTGCATGTCGTTGAACGCGGACACGCCGTCAACAAAGGTGGCAACCTCGTAGCCCGCATGCTGCAGCAGGGCCGCCAGTTCTTCCCCGAATTCCCGATCATCATCAACCAGCATCACTTTGATCGCCACGAGCATCTCTCCTTGCTGCCGGTGCGCCTGCCGCCGCTGCGGCCCGGTCCGCCTGCGTCCATTGTACCCGCCGGCCGGGCCGGTGCCCATTGGCGGCAAGCGCATTTGTCTGTCCGTTATGCGCATCAGGTGGCGCGGCGGCAGCCGTGACACCGGCCCCGGCCGGCCACTGCGGATAATGGTCAGACAAATGCGCTTGCCGCCAATGGGCGGATCCCCGTCAGGCGGGTATACTCTGAACAGCGGGGACGATCATCCCCCGCTGGACAGGCGCTGCACACCGGCTGCGGCCGGAGAGGGTCCGGGAGTGGCGATGAAAAACCGTATGGGTATAGGTACCGGTCAGGCCGGCCGACAGTGAACTTTTCACCGCTGGCGGTGCGCGGGCTGACGTTCCGGTACGCGAGTTCGCTCCTGATCTTCGCCATGCTGCTGGTGATCGCCTATTTCGCGCGGAGCGCGGTAATCGCGGGTGATCAGGACGCTGCCACGATACTCGACCGCAGCGGGCGACAGCGGATACTCAGCCAGCGGATTGCCCTGAACCTGGTGCAGCTGGTGGGGACCGCGGACCCCGCCGTGCGCAGCGAGAGCCGCCGCCAGCTGCTGGCCCTGCTCAATTCCCTGGCCCTGTCCCATGACGCGCTGACCGGTGGTCCGCGCGGCAGCGATTTCACCGGCCGGCTCTCCGCGGGTGCCGCTGCCATCTACTTCCATGCCCCGCATCAACTGGATGCGCGGATGCGGGAGTTCATCACCGCGGCACAGCGACTGGCCCTGCTGGACGACGCGGCGCTGAGCGCGGCCCATGCCGAGGCCGGCCGGCTGATCGCCAGTGCCGACGGACCGCTGCTGGTCGGTCTGGAAGCGGTGGTGCGCGGCTACGAGCGGGACAGCCGGTCCAATCTCGCCCAGTTGCGCCTGACCGACGAAATCTTCCTCGTCATCGCCCTGCTGCTGCTGCTGTTTATCGGCCTGTTTGTCTTCCGGCCGCTGGCCGCAGCCATCAGCGCGGAAACCGGCCGCCTGTGCACGGCGCAGACCGAACTGGCCGGGATCATCGAGACGGTGGCCGAAGCGATCATTGTCTTCGATGCTGACGGGATTATCCGCCGGGCCAACGGCGCGGCCGAGCGGCTCTGGGGCAGTGTGCCGGGCGGCCTGCTGGGCACAACCTTTTCCGGACTGCTGGCGGAGCAGCCCAACCCGGCAATCAAGACCGACGCCTCCGCCGCCGGACAGCCGCTGGAAATGTCCGGGCAGCGCTGCGATGGCAGCGTGTTCCCGCTCGAGGCGACCTTCGCCCGCAGTCGCATCGGTGCCCGCGAGTTGACGGTGGTGGTGGGCGTCGACCTGACCGCCCGCCGCCGCGCCGCCGACGCCGAGCGCCTGCAGGCCGCGGCACTCAATGCCGCCGCCAACTCGATCATGATCACCATGGCCAGCGGCACCATTACCTGGGTCAACCCCGCGTTCACCGGCATGACCGGCTACACCACCGGCGAGGCGGTCAACCGGACGCCGCGCCTGCTCAGCTCGGGCAGGCAGGACCCCGCGTTTTACACCGCCATGCGGACGACCATCGACCGGGGCGAGGTCTGGAACGGCGAACTGGTCAACCGCCGCAAGAGCGGCACCCTGTATACCGCTGACATGACCATCGCGCCGGTCCGCGACACCACCGGCATCATCACTCATTTCGTAACCATCTGCCAGGATATCACCGGGCGCAAGCAGACCGAACTGCGTCTCCGGGAATATGCCAACGCCCTGGAAGTGAACGCGGCACGGCTCGATCAGGCCCTGGAAAAGAGCCAGCAGGCGACCGTGGCCAAGAGCCAGTTCCTGGCGACGATGAGCCACGAGCTGCGCACCCCGCTCAACGCGGTCATTGCGTTTGCCGGCCTGCTGCTCAAGAACCGGCGGCAGCATTTCATCGCCACCGAACTCGATTATCTCGAACGGATCCGCAAGAACGGCAACCACCTGCTGGGCCTGATCAACGGGGTGCTGGATCTCTCCAAGATCGAGGCGGGCAAACTCGAAGCCCAGTTCGAGCCGGTGGACCTGGCCGGACTGGTGCGCGAAGTGGCCAGTCAGCTTGAAGCATCGGCTAAACTCAAGGGGCTCACGCTGCAGGCCGAACTGCCGGACGCCATGGCCCCGCTGACCACCGATGGCCCCAAACTCAAACAGGTGCTGATCAATCTGGTCGGCAATGCCCTGAAGTTCACCGGGCAGGGCGGCATCACCATCACCGTCGCCGGCGGCACCGGCGGGCAGCCGCAGCAGCTCGCGGTCAGCGACACCGGCATCGGCATCCCCGCTGACAAACTGGTGCAGATTTTCGCCGCCTTCCAGCAGGCCGACACCAGCACGACCCGCCGTTTCGGCGGGACCGGGCTCGGCCTGGCCATTTTGCAGCAGTTATGCCAGTTGCTGGGCTACGATTTGCGCGTGACGAGCCGGCTGCAGCATGGTTCGACCTTCACCGTCGATTTCGCCCCGGTGGCGCTGGTGGCCAATGGCTGAACTGGACGATTTCGCCGCCACCTACCGCGAACAGATGCCGGGCAAGTATGAAGCGGTCCGGCTCGCCGCGCTGAACCTGGCGGCAGCTCCGGCGGAGGCGACCGGCTCACTGCACCGGCTCGCCCACTCGCTCACGGGCACGGTCGGCAACTTCGGCTACCCGCAGGTAAATGCGCGCGCCGCCGGGGTCCTGGCGGCCAGTCCGCACGAACTGCCGGCGGCTGCCGCCGCGCTGCTCGCCGCTCTCGCTGAAGTCGTTGCCGGCGGGGTCAGGCCCGACACCACCATCCTGCTGATCGACGATGACGAGGATTTCCGGATCCTGCTCGCGGCGGTACTGGCCGGCGCCGGGCGCCTGATCATCGAAGCGGAAAACGGCACGGTCGCGCTGCAGCGGCTGTCTGAACAGCCGGTGGCGCTGGTGGTACTCGACCTGACGCTCGGCGACACCGACGGGCGCAACCTGCTGATCAAACTGCGCGAGAACCCGCGTACGGCGACCACCCCGGTGATCGTGGTGTCCGGCAGGTTCACCGAGGCGATCAAGGCGGAATGCTACGCGCTGGGCGCCGACGGCTACTTTGAAAAGCCGTTCGCCCCGGAAGTGCTGGCCGCCGCCGTCACCGCCCGGCTCGACAATTCGCGGCGCCTGGCCCGCGAAGCGCGCAGCGACGCGCTGACCGGCCTGCCCAACCGGGCCGCGTTCATCGAGGCCTTTGCCCGGGCGCATGCCCACGCGCGGCGGAGCGGCCGGCCGCTGGCGGTCGTTATTCTCGACCTCGACAAATTCAAGACCATCAACGACACCTACGGCCATGCCGTCGGTGACGAGGTGCTGCGCCGGTTGGCATGCGTGCTGCCCGGCACCCTCCGGCAGACCGACTTCCTCGCGCGCTGGGGTGGCGAGGAATTCGTCCTGCT
>CAZWUZ010000125.1:0-10474 GCA_964637655.1 uncultured bacterium
AGCGCGGGCCGCTGCGCGGCCTGGCCCCACCGCCGCCCCAGGCGGCCCGCGCGGACGGCCAGCCCGGTCCGCCGCCGCTTGACGGCCGGCCGCGGCAGGCGCCGGTGCGGCGCGCGCTCCCCAAGGTCGGGCGCAACGACCCCTGCCCCTGCGGCTCGGGCAAGAAGTACAAGCATTGCCACGGGCGGATCTGACAGGAGGCGGGCGATGAC
This sequence comes from uncultured bacterium, assembly GCA_964637655.1. GTDB lineage: Bacteria > DAOPZR01 > DAOPZR01 > DAOPZR01 > DAOPZR01 > CAZWUZ01. The sequence continues at coordinate 213 of CAZWUZ010000125.1, forward strand.
GGAAGAACTGTCGGGAGCGGAAAAGTTCGCAGCGTTCGGCGATGCGTTCGGCGAGGTGTTCAAGTTCAGCCCGGTGTTCGTCGGCGCCGTTATCGTACTTATCGCCGGCGTGCTGCTGGCCATGGCGCTGGGGGCGCGGCGGCGCGAAAACAAGGCGGTGCGCGCGTTTGTCGGCTATCTCAAACGCTGGCCGCAGGTGACCAACGCGGATCTCTACGCGATGATCAGCCACGCGCACACCATCCGCCAGGAGCACCTGCAGGCGTACGGCGTGTCGCGCACCGTCCTGCGCCACTACGGTGAATTCCACCAGCGCTACCACGACGCCATCGTCCACCCGTTCATCTATGAGCGGGAACGGGTCATGCGCGCCATGGCGTTCATCCTCCCCGACATGCCGGTGCATCTTGCCGAAGGTGAAGAGGAGAAGGCGGCGCGGGTCGAGCGCAAGGTGGCGGATGAACTGTACCTCAAGCCGGTCGACTGGGAGCTGCACCCGAAGCAGAAGATCCGGCTCAAATTTCTCGGCAAGGGGCGGCTCATCCGCTTCAAGGCGATCGTGGTCGACCCGGCAGCGAACAAACTGCGCTTGTATGCCTACCGCAGCGAGAGCCAGCGCCACTACCTGCGCATCCGCGTGCCGTCGGCGGCGCTGTTCATCACCGTCGACGGGCAGCAGCGCGAACTGCCGGTCATCGATCTGAGCGCCAAGAGTTTTCTCTGCCGCATGGAGCCGCCGGTGCCGGACGGCACCTATGCGGCGGAACTGCGCCTGCCGGCGGCGCCGCGCTACACCGGGTTCACGGTGCAGAAAGTCAAACAGCACGGACCGGATCAGGCGGTGTTCATGATCACCCGTATCGGGCAGGCGCTGCAGGAAGATCTCATCCAGTACATCTTCGACTACCAGCATAACACCTGACGTTCAGCGCGCCGGGGTGTCGCTCAGAAGTGAGACAGACTGCATGATCTTCGTGACGGCCAACGCATCGGCAATGGTGACTTCCTGCAGGCGTGAACTATTGACCTCAGAGTAGATAAAGATGTATTCACCGTTAGCAAGCGGTATGTCCCGGCGGAAATAGGTGTGTCCTCCTGACGTATGCCGATCTAAAGCCGGATGGTACTGCCAGAACCAGAAGTTAAATTCGCGGTACTCTGTGGCGGACATCCAATCCAGCTGGAAATAGTCAAGGCGCCGCGGCGGCTTATCGGCGGTTGTCTTCATAAAAACAATTTTGACCAGACAAAAGTCCTCGTAACTGCCATCAAAATAATGAGTACTGACGGCGAGCGCCGCTGGATGAACACGAATCCTGACATTGGCCGGGAGTAGAACCTGAATTCCCAAGTGCGAAACGGGTCGCCATTGCCAGTTGGCGTATGTCATCGGGGTTTCCGCATCAGTGGCGAAAGACGAGCGTGGCCAGGTGTCGCCGGAAGTTCCGGCGCATGACACAATGCATCCGCACAACAACATGATGAAAATGACTCCGCTGCGGTGGTGGCAGCGTCCGGAGGTCAAGCGGGCCACTGCGCGGTGAGGCGGGCGCGCAGGGCGCGGCGCTCGCTGTCGTCGAGGAACGCCGCGTCGACCGCGTTCTCCAGCAGCGTGCGGAAATCGTTCTCCTGCAGCCCGTATTCACGGGCGGCCACGACGTACTCGTCGGTCAGGGTGATATTACTCACGCCCGGGTCGTCGGTGTTGAGCGTGACGCACTGACCGTCGCGGAAGTAGCGCGGGAAGGGATGCGCGTCATAGCTGCCGACGCTGCAGGTCTGCACGTTCGAGGTCAGGTTGATTTCGAGGGTGATGCCCGCGTCGCGCACCCGGTCGTGCAGCGCGCGGTCGTGCTGCAGCGTGACGGCGTGGCCGATGCGTTCGGCATGCAGCAGGTCAAGGGCCTCGGCGATATTGGCGGGCGGGCCCGCCTCCCCCGCGTGTACGGTGCGGTGCAGGCCGCGGCGCTGCGCGAAGGCGAAAGCGGCGCGGTGCGCGGCGGCGGGCTGGCGCTCGTCGCAGGCGAGGTCGATGCCGACCACACCGCGGTCGCGGCAGCTGTCGGCCAGCTGCGCCACCTCGTCCGAGAACTGCGGCAGGTGGCGGCAGCAGCAGAGCAGGACGCGCGCCTCGACCTGAAAGGCGCGCAGCCCCTGCGCCAGTCCGCGGCAGGCGGCCTCGACCGCAGCCCGCGGGGTGAACCCGTTCCCCGCCAGCAGGTGCGGGGCGAAACGCGTTTCGAAGTAGACGAGGTTGTCACGCGCGGCATCCTCGCACAGTTCATAGGCAATGCGCTCGACCGCGTCCGCGTTGCGCAGCAGCGGCAGGTAGACATCGAAGACCTTGAGAAAATCCATGAGTGAGCGGCAGTCGGGCTGCACCTGCACATGGCGCGCCAGTTCGCCGGAATCCTCGCCCGGCAGCGACACCCCCTGTGCCCGGGCGAGGTCGCGTATGGTGTCGACCCGCAGCGCCCCGTCGAGATGCAGGTGCAGGTCGATTTTCGGCAGGGCGTGCAAACGGTCGCGGGGAGGAACGGTCATCCCTGCTCCACCATGAGCGGCAGCGAGCGCCGCGGTTTGCCGTCGACCGCGAGGTCGATGGCATAGAGCCCGGGGGTCTCGATCTTCAGCCCCTGCAGCATGAGGATGACATTGGCGACAGTCGACTCGCGGTGCTCGGGGATGCGCACGTTCATTTCGTTCTGCAGCGGCGGCATCACCGGGCGCCCGTCGGCGTCGAGGAAGGCGACCTTGAAGGTGTGCACCCCCTGCTCGTTCCAGTCGAACCTGATGCGGTAGACAATGGCACAGAGCGGGTGGACCACGGGAAACTGCGTCGCGGTGATGCGGTCGAACGTACCCAGCAGGTTCAGCTTCCCCTGCTGCTCCGTGGCCGCGTCGCAGAGGGCGGCAATCTCAATGTCCATGCGTTTTACCCCCGGGGCGACCGGAAACGGTGCGACGCGGGCCGCGGTGCATCCCCCTTGCCGCGGCCTGTGGCCGCGTCGCAGAGGGCGGCAATCTCGATGTCCATGCTTTTTACCCCCGGGGCGACCGGAAACGGTGCGACGCGGGCCGCGGTGCATCCCCCTTGCCGCGGCCTGTGGCCGCGTCGCAGAGGGCGGCAATCTCGATGTCCATGCTCAGGACGGCCGGGGCAGGGCGGCAGCGCCCGCCTGCGGGCTGACGAGATTGCGCGGTCCGGCAACGCAGCCGCCCTCGCAGGCCATAACCTCGAGGAAGTTGCCCGGGCATTTCGCGGCATAGGCCTTGAGCAGTTTCAGGTTTTTGCGCGACAGGCCGTTGACGGCGACCGGGACAACGGTCACGTCCGGCGGGAGCGCCGCCTTGACTGCGGCGGTGACCCCGTTGACCGCGGCATAGCCGCGCGCGTGGTCGCTGGCGGTGCCGCCCGCCGGCGTCGCCGGTTGCAGCTCGACGGCGATATCGCTGGCGACGAACACCGCGTCAAGTTCTTCGAAGGTGAGCACGAAATCGATTTCCGGGTGCTGCAGCGCCTCGTCCCGCTTGGCGGTGCACGGCCCGATGAAGACGGTGATGGCGTCCGGCTGCCGGTCGCGCACGGCGCGCGCGGTCAGCCGCATGGGCGAGGGGGTGTGCGACACGAACGGCAGCAGTGCCGGCACATGTTTCTCCACCGCGGCGACGTAGGCGGGACAGCAGGAGGTGGTCATCAGTTTCGCCCCGCCGTGCAGGCGCTCGAGGAACTCCGCGGTCTCCTCGCGGGTGGTGGCGTCAGCCCCCTCCGCGACCTCGATCACCGCGGCGAAGCCGAGCGCGCGCAGGGCACCGGCGAGACGGTCATAGCCGCCGGCAAACTGGCCGTAGACCGCGGGCGCAGGCAGGGCGATGACCGGGCGGCTGCCACGCAGGGCGCGCAGGACATCGAGCAACTGCGATTTCTCGGCGATGGCGCCGAACGGGCAGGCGACCGCGCACTTGCCGCAGACGATGCAGGCGTCATGGTCGATGACCGCGGTCCCGTCATCGCGCTTGCTGATGGCCTCGACGGGACAGGCCTCCTCGCACGGGATGGGAATGCGCACGATGGCGTGGTAGGGGCAGACCTGCTGGCATTTTCCGCAGCTGACGCAGCGCTCGGTGTCGATGAGGGCGCGGCGCCCGGCCATACTGATGGCGGTCCTGGGGCAGGTGGAGAGGCAGGGACGGGCGATGCAGCCGCGGCAGGTGCTGGTCACCTCGAAGCGGCTGCGCACGCAGGCGCTGCAGGCGGCGGCGATGACGGTCAGGGTGGGACCGGCAACGGTCGTACGCTGCAGTGCGTCCGTGGCGGCTTCGTCGAGGGGGCGGTCGTCGTCGCCCGCCTCGGTGCCGTGGCCGAGCGCGGCCAGCACGCGGCCGTGGATGAGGGCGCGGTCATGCCAGGTGCAGCAGGAGAGCGGCTGCGCCTGCTGCGGGCGCATTTCACGCGGGATGCGCGGTGCGGTCTGCGCCAGCGTGCCGTCAAAGAAGGCGCGGGCAACGCGGATGAGCACGCCCTGGCGGATGAGCGTGGCATGATTTTCGTTGAACATGCTACAGCCCCATCGCCTTGTTGACCTCGGCCATCGTCCGCTCGGAGCGCGCGCGGCAGCGGCGCCCCCCCTCGCGGAGAATGTCGCTGACCTGCTGCGGATTGGCACGCAGCTGCGCGGCTTGCGTGCGGATGGGGTCGAGCGCGGCGATGAGCCGGTCGCCGAACTCGCGCTTGCAGTCGACGCAGCCGAGCGCACCGGCACGGCAGTCCTGCGCGATCTCCGCGCAGCGTTCCGGGGTTGAGAACTGCCCGTGCAGGGTGAAGATGTTGCAGACCTCGGGATGGCCCGGGTCGCTGCGCCGCAGGCGTGCCGGATCGGTGAACGCACCCGCCAGTTTTTTGCGGATGCTCTCCGGCTCCTCGGTCAGCCCGATGGTGTTGCCGAGCGATTTGGACATCTTCGCCTTGCCGTCGAGCCCGCGGATGCGCGGGGCGGAGGAGAGCAGCGGCTTCGGCTCGGGGAAGACCGGGCCGAAGCGGTGGTTGAACTTGCGTACGATCTCGCGTGTCAGTTCGAGGTGCTGTACCTGATCGTCGCCCACCGGCACAACTTCCCCCTTGTAGAGCATGATGTCGGCGGCCATGAGCACGGGATAGGTGAGCAGCCCTGCGTTGAGGTTGTCACGGTGCTGTTCCGCCTTGTCCTTGAATTGCGTCATGCGTTCGAGATCACCGATGGGGGTGACGGTGGTGAGCCGCCACATCAGTTCGCTGTGCCCGGCGATGTACGACTGCTTGAACAGCGTGCACTTGTCCGGGTCGAGCCCGCAGGCGAGCAGCGTGATGGCCGTGTCGCTGACCCGCTGCGGCATTTCCCGCGGGTCGTACTCGATCGTCTGCGCGTGCAGGTCGACCACGCAGAAGACGGAGTCGTAGTCGGCCTGAATCTGCACCCAGTTGCGAATCGCCCCGAGCCAGTTGCCGATATGCAGTTCGCCGGTCGGCTGGATGCCGCTGAACAGCACTTTTTTTGCCATGGTTCTCACCTGTTTGTCCGTAAGCTGCCGCGCAGTATACAACGCCGGCGCGTGACGGTCAAAGGCGGGGGAGCAGGCGGCGGTAGAGAGCGCTGACGGCGTCGCGGTGGCAGGCGGGGGAGAAGCGTTCGCGGAAGGTCGCGGCCAGCGGCGCGACAGCCGCGCGCAGCGGCGCGATATCGCGCAGGTGGCGGGCGATGACCCCCGCGAGCAGGGTGGTGTCACGCTCCGCCAGGTGACAGACACCGGGCAGGCCGAGCCCGGCCAGTCCGCCCACGGGGAAAAAGAGCGACGGACAGCCGGCGAGTACCGCTTCGACGACGGTGCGGCCGAATCCCTCGCTCTCACTGGCACTGAGGCAGAGCGTGGCGGCGGCGTAGAGCGGGGCAAGGTCGGGCAGGTGCCCGGTGAAGCGCAGCATGGTCAGCCCGCGGCGCTGCGCTTCCACTTCCAGCACGGTGCGCAGCGGCCCGTCGCCGGCGAGCAGCCAGACCGCGGGCTGCAGGAGCTGCAGCGCCTCGGCGGTATCGAGGACGAGATCGAGTCCCTTGCCGCGGTCGAGACGGCCGGGGACGGCGATGAGCGGGGTGCCGTCAGGCACCTGCCACCGCGCGCGGAAGGCGGCGGTTTCCGCGGTGGCGACGGCACGCGGCGGCACCACGGCGTTGTCGATTACCGTGACCCGGTCCTGCCAGCGGGCCGGAACGCAGGTGGCAACAGCGTCGGAGATGGCAACGATGGCATCAGCGCGCGCGGCGGCGAACTTCTCCTTGAGGCCCCAGTCGCCGATGGTGCGCAGGTGCCAGATAACCCGCCGGTTGCCGGTCCGCGCGAGGGCAGCGTAGCCCGCCGCGCGCGGCGTCTGCGCATGGATCAGCGCGATGTCGTGCCGGCGGCAGAAATGCCGCAGCGCGGCTACGGCGCCGAGCGGCCCGGCGCCCGGATCGAGTGCCGGGAGCGGCATGAAGGCCACCGGGATGTTCAGCGCGCGCAGGGACGCGGCGAACGGCCCGTCCTCACCCAGCACGGCATGAAAACATACTCCGGGTGGCGGGGCGGCAAGAAACTGCAGGGTGCTGATTTCCCCCCCCCCGAGTGTGGCGCGGTGGTTGAGCAGCAGGACGGTGGTTTTCATACCAGCGTTTCGAGGATGCCGGTCAGTTTGCGGGCGAGGTGGTCCCAGCCGAATTCGCGCAGGCAGCGTTCACGTCCGGCCATACCCATGCGGCGCGCCAATGCGGGATCAGCGAGCAGGCAGGCGATGGCGTCGGCCAGCGCCGCGCTGTCGCCGGGGGGCACGAGAAATCCCGTCTCGTGGTCGGCAATGGCATCGGCGGCACCGGTGCCCAGTCCGCCGATGGCCGGGCGCCCGGCCGCGGCGGCCTCGAGAAAGGCGATGCCGAATCCCTCGACTGCGCCGCTGTCAGCCGCGGCGCTTGGCATGACGAAACAGTCGGCGGCGGCATAGGCGGCGGGTAGTTCGCTTTCGGGGAGTTCACCGGTGAAGCGCACCTGTGCGTCGATCCCGAGCTGTGCCGCCTGCGCGGCCAGCGCCGCGCGTTCCGGCCCGTCACCGACCACGGCATAGGCGGTGGTCAGGCCGCGCCGCCGCAGCTGCGCCAGCGCCTGCAGCACGCCGGCATGCCCCTTGTGTGCCACGAGCCGCGCGACGGTGAGCAGCAGGAAACCGTCCGGCAGGCCGTGGCGGCGGCGGAACGCGCCGCCGTCGGCGTCCGGGGCGAACTGCAGCGTATCGACCCCGTTGGGGATGATGCGGATATGATCGGGGGTCAGCCCGCTCTGGACCAGCAGGTCCTTGGTATAGCGGCTGACCGCCAGCACGACCGCGGCGCGGCGCAGCGTGCGCAGCTGCTGCGCCGCGGTGCGCGGTGAACGCAGCGGCTCGCGCACATCCATGCCGTGCGCGACGATGGCGAGCGGCACGCGGCGCCAGCGGGCGGCGGCGAGCGCGGCCCGGCCGCAGGGTGACCAGGTGTTGGCGATGATGGCGTCGGGACGGAAGGCGAGTGCCTGCCCCAGCATGACGGCGCGCAGGCGCCAGGTGGCGACATGCCAGTTGCGGTCGAGCCGGTAGGTGACCAGTTCGCACCCCGGGGCCGGGTGTGAACCGTGCGGGGCGAGCACGCGCACGCGGTGCCCGAGTCGCGCGAGAGCCGCGGCCATGCCCGCCGCGGTGCGTTCCATCCCGCCCGCCGCGGGGGGGAAGTCGCGGGTGACGCAGAGCAGGTTCACGCGAGGTCGGCGAGCGCGAGGTAATCGTTGCGGTCGAGTTCGAGGAAGACCTCGGCCGCGCCGCCGCGCCGCGGCAGCCAGAGCGCGCGGTAGCGCGCCAGCCCCTGCGTCGCCGCGCAGTAATCCTTGTCGACGAGCTGCGAGGTGCAGAGGTGCAGCAGCGCCAGTTTCTCCGCCTCGACCGCGCCGATATCGACGATGACGCTCGGGATGAGCGGGGTCCAGACCTCGTAGAGCAGCAGGCGGGTCTGGCGCGGCAACCCGGCGAGGAGCGGAGCGAGCAGGCGCGGCAGCGCCAGGTGGCCCGGATGATTGTCATGCGGGTGCGGCAGGTAGATCTCGTCCCAGTCGCCGGCGAGCAATTCCGCCGGCAGCGCGGCGGTGTCCGGGAGGCGGTCGGTGTCAGGGAGATTGGCGAAGCGCAGGTCATGCCAGCGGGCGCGACTGCGGATGGTTTCCGCTTCGTCCCGCCGCCGCTGCTCGGCACTGAAGGCGTAGGCGATGCTGACGCGCGCCCCCGCGTCGCGCAGGCGCAGCAGTGTGCCCCCCGCGCCGATCAGTTCGTCATCGATGTGCGGCGCGACCGCCAGCACGCGCTTTGCGTGGAATTCGGTGCGTTCGCGCGGGCGCGGGGCGTAGCCGCCGGTGAGGAAGCGCAGCCACGCCGCCTGCGCGCGGGCGCGCCGCGTGGCGGAGAGCAGTTGTGCCGGCAGCATCTTCTTCAGCGTCCGTCTCATGCCCGTTGCCTCCAGTGCAGCAGCCGGTCGCCGCGGATCGACTCGACGATGGTGACGTTTTCCGTCCAGCCGTCCGTGAGGCGGCGCAGGTCGGCCGCGGTGTAGTAGTAGACGGGGCAGCGGCGGGTCAGCAGCCAGAGGCGGCGGAGGACCCCCGGCCAGGTGCCGGCGCGCGGGAAACTGGCAATGCCCTCCCGCGCGGTGAGCGCGCGCAGGCGCGCGAGCAGCGGCGCGGCGTCGGCCACGTAGTCGAACACGCCGATGGCGAGCACCAGGTCGGCGGGCGCAAGGTCGAGGGTCATGACGTCTCCGGTGTGGAAGGTGCACTGCTCCGCCACCCCGGCGACCTGTGCCCGCTGCGTGGCGAGGCCGGTCATGGCCGGGGCGAAGTCGATGCCGGTGGCGCGCAGCCCCGCCTGTGCCAGCGCCACGCAGTACTTGCCGCCGCCACAACCGATATCGAGCAGCGTGGCCAGCGGCGGCTGTGCCGTGCGCGCCGCCTCCAGCACGTACGCGAACCGCTGTTGCATGCCGCGGCGGAAGACCCGGTCGACCAGCGTGCCGCGGCCGCGACCGCGCTCGTGGATGGCGTCGAATTCGCCGGCGGTGCGGTCGAAGTAGTCGCGTACGGGGGTGTTCACGGCAGGGCCTCCGCGATGCTGCCGAACGGAAACTCGGCGAGCAGGGCTTCCAGCTTGGGCTGCATGGCATCAAGTTTATAATAGTAGGTGGCGGCCTGCCACCAGGGCATCGGCAGGCGCGGCTGCTCCGGGTCGAGTTCGCGCGGGTGCAGGTAGACGATGGCGGGCTGTCCCGCGCGGTTGCAGGCCTGCACGCCGCGGCGGACCAGTGCCAGCGGCAGCGCGCGCAGGTAGAACCCGCCGGAGAACGGGACATTGATCCCGGCGCAGCGCAGGGTGGAGACGGGAAACTCGCGCAGTCCGTGCCAGTCGTGCGGGAAGCGCGGACGACGGGCGGCACCCCCGAGGTAATTCAGGGCGGGGAGCACCGACGCATCGTAGCGCATGCCGTGCGCCCGCAGCACCCCGAGCGCCCAGACGGTGGTGTCGTGCATGGTGAAATAGGGGGCGCGGTAGCCGAGCGACCGGTGCGGATGTCCGAGCGCGGCACTGATGGCCTCGTCGGTGCGCTGCAACTCCTCGCGCAGTGTTGCCGGGGAGAGCAGCCAGAGGCGGCGGTGCGACCAGCCGTGACTGGCGCATTCATGCCCGGCGTCCGCCACCGCGCGTACCAGCGCGGGGTGCAGCGCCGCCAGGTGTCCGAGCCAGAAGAAGGTGGCGCGCACGCGGTGCCGCGCAAGCAGTTCGAGCAGCTGCGTGACCGTCCGGTCGGCGCTGCCCGTCGCGGCGTGGCGGTGCCAGTTGGCGGAATTGTCAAATTGTGTGCCGTGGTACCAGTCCTCAACATCGACGGTGAAGAGGTTGGTTATGGTCACGGCTGCACCGCGAAGAGCCCGAGATGGATGCGCGTGCGCGGGATGCACCAGTCCTGCAGCCGCTGCAGCCGCCCGCGCAGCGGCGCCAGTTCACCCTGCAGTCCCAGCGGTTCCGTGCCGGGGCCCGCGGTTTCCAGCAGCAGGTAGCCGATGCGGTGTGCGGCGATTTTGTCCGGGGTCAGGCGGTAGGTGGTGTAGACCCGCACCGCGTTGTGCAGACAGGCGGATGGCGCGTACCAGCCCGCGACCGTGGCGCCGGCCGGTATCTGCCCTGCCAG
>CAZWUZ010000126.1:0-10440 GCA_964637655.1 uncultured bacterium
TACTGGGCGAGGGCAGGTCCCTGACCCACTACGTGCATCCGGGCGCAGCCCGCGGCTGGCTGCTGCTCGACCCGCTGGCGGCGCTTTTCCTTGTGCTCATCTTCGCGCTCGGGGCGCTGGCCGCGGTCTATGGCGCCGCCTACTGGCGGCACGAGGCGTCGGCGCGCCCCGCGGGCGCGGGCTGGTTCTGGTGCAACCTGCTCATTGCCGCGATGGCACTGGTGGTGACGGCAGCGGACGGCATCCTGCTGCTGGTCGGCTGGGAACTGATGACCTTTGCCTCGTTCTTTCTCGTCACGCATGAGCGCACTGACGATGCCGCCCGGGCGGCTGGCTGGCTCTATCTGACCGCGGCGCAGTTCGGTGCCGCATTCCTTATCGCGCTCTTCTGCCTGGGCGGATTCTCCTTCGCGTCATTCGACGCGGGCGACCGGGCCGGGTTGCTCTTTCTGCTCGCGCTCGCCGGGTTCGGCACCAAGGCGGGCATTGTCCCGCTGCATGTCTGGCTCCCCGAGGCGCACCCGGCCGCGCCCAGCCATGTCTCGGCACTGATGTCGGGGGTGATGATCAAGACGGGCATTTACGGCATCCTGCGCCTGCTGACGCTGCTCCCCGTGCCCGCCCCGTGGTGGGGCTGGACGCTGCTGGTGCTCGGACTGCTTTCCGGGTTGTACGGCATCATGCTGGCGCTGGCCCAGGACGACCTCAAGCGCTTTCTGGCCTGCAGCAGCATCGAAAACATCGGCATCATCGTCACCGGCCTCGGACTGGGCGTGCTCGGGCAGGCATACGGATTGCCGCTGCTCGCGGCGCTCGGGTTTGCCGGCGCGCTGCTGCATTGCGTCAACCACGCGCTGGCCAAGGCCCTGCTCTTTTTCGGCGCCGGCGCGGTGCTGCATGCGACGGGGACGCGGTCGATGCACCGGCTGGGCGGCCTGCTCAAGGCGCTGCCGTGGACGGGTGCGACCTTTGCCGCCGGCGCCCTGGCCCTGTCGGGCCTGCCGCCGCTCAATGTCTTTGCCGGCGAATTCGTCATCTACCTTGCCGCCCTGCAGGCGGGGATGGCGCCGACGGCGGTGGCCGGTGCAGGGGTGGCGGTGCTGGTCGGCCTCGCCCTGACTGGCGGCCTGGCGGCGGCGGGGTTCACCATGGTCTTCGGCAGCGTCTTTCTCGGGTCGCCACGGCAGGAGCAGCGCGCGCATGAGGTGGCGTACGGGATGCGGTTCACCATGGCGGTGCTCGCACTCTGTTGCCTGCTGTTCGGGGGGATGGCGCCGCTGGTGCTCTGGCAGCTGGCGCCGGTACTCGGGGTGGTGGCCGGCCCGGCGGCAGCGGCGCGCGCGCTGGCGACGGCGAGCATTCCGCTGCTGCACCTGACGCTGCTCGCGGCCATCCTGCTGCTGGGTGCGGGCGCGCTTGCCTGGTGTGTGCGGCGCATGCTGGCGCGACGCAGCGTGCGCGTGGCGCTCACCTGGGACTGCGGCTACACGCGCCCGGCGGCCCGCATGCAGTATACGCCCGGGTCGTTCACGCAGCCGCTGACCGCGATGCTGGCGCCGGTGCTCGGACGCACCGTGACGGGTGAAGCGGTGCGCGGCCTGTTTCCCGCGCACGCCGCGCGGCACACGCAGTCGTCAGACGTGTGGCTGACGCGGCTGTATGCGCCGCTGTTCAGCGCGTTCGAGCAACCCTTCGAACTGGTGCGGCGCCTGCAGCAGGGGCGGGTGCAGCTCTACATCCTCTACATGGTCATCGCGCTGGTGGCGCTGCTGCTGTGGAAACTCTGACCCGGCTGCTGTATGCGCTGCTGCCGCTGCTGCTGGCGCCCCTGCTCACCGGTAGTATCAACCGCACCAAGGCGGTGTTCGCCGGGCGCAATGGACAGCCGCTGCTGCAATCCTACTACGACATTCTGAAACTGCTGCGCAAGGGCGCGGTCTACAGCGGCACCACCACCTGGGTCTTCCGCGCGGGGCCGGTCGTCGCGCTGGCCGCGGTGGCGACGGCCTCGCTGCTCGTCCCGTTCGGCGGCAGTGCCGCCCCGGTCGCCTGTGCCGGCGACTTCATCCTGCTCGCGTATCTGCTCGGACTGGCGCGCTGGGTGACCACGAACGCCGCGCTCGATACCGGTTCCGCGTTCTGCGGCATGGGGGCGAGCCGCGAAGTGCAGTTCGCGGCGCTGGCGGAACCGGCGCTGCTGCTCGGACTGGGCGCGGTGGCGTGGCAGACCCGCCACCTGTCACTTTCGGAGATGTACGGCAGCATGACGGCCGCGGCGTGGTGGCAGCAGGGGCCGGCGCTGCTGATGGTGGCGGCGGCGCTGGCGGTGGTGGTGCTGGTCGAAAACGCGCGCATCCCGTTTGACGACCCGAACACGCACCTCGAGCTGACGATGATTCACGAGGTGATGGTGCTCGATCATGGCGGTCCCGACTTCGCGCTGGTACAGTACGGCGCGGCGCTCAAACTGTGGGTGACGTCGGCGCTGGTGGTCGGACTGCTGCTGCCGGTACAGACGGGCAGCGCGGCGCTCGACCTGCTCATCGCGCTGGCGGGGATGGCGGCGCTGGCCATCGCCATCGGCGTGGTCGAATCGGTCATGGCGCGCGTGCGTCTGCTGCGCGTACCGCAACTCCTCGCGGGGGCCGGGGCGCTGTCGTTTCTCGCCCTGCTCCTGGTGCAGCACTGACATGACCGCCTGGATCGACGCCACCACCGTCGCGGTGATGCTGCTGACGCTGGCGGTGCTCGGCGCCAGCCGGCTGCGGCATGTCAACCGCCTTATCGCCGCGCAGGGGATCACGGTCAGCATCCTGCCGCTGCTGGCGCATGCGGAGAGCATCCCGCTGCGCGCGGCCCTGCTCGCGGCGTTCACCATCGCGCTCAAGGGGTGGGCCTTCCCGCGCCTGATCGACCGCGCTATCCTGCAGAGCGGGACGAAACGCGAGATGCAGCCGTTCATCGGGCTTACCGCCTCGACGCTGGCCGGGCTGGCGCTGCTCGCTGCCGCCTTCTGGCTGGGGAGCCGCCTGACCCTTCCCTTCCCGGCGGCCTCGGCGCGCGTGGTTCCGGCGGCGCTCTTCATCATTTTTGCCGGCCTGCTGCTGATCGTTTCGCGCCGCACCGCTATCGCCCAGGTGCTGGGTTACCTGCTGATGGAGAACGGCATCTACGTGTTCGGCATCGCCGCGGTGCCGCACCAGGAGTTTCTCGTCGAGGTGGGCATGCTGCTCGATATTTTTGTCGGGGTCTTCATCTTCGGCATTACGATCTTCCGCATCAGCCGCGAGTTCGATCATATCGAGACGGACCGCATGCACCTGCTGCGCGACCGCGCGCGGAGCTGGCACTAGATGCTTGCCGCGCTGCTGCTCCTGCCGACCCTCGCGGGGCTTGCCTGTTTCGCGCTGCCGCGCCGCCGCGCGCTGCTGTTGCTGGTGGCGGTGGCGCCGGTGCACCTGCTGCTGGCGCTGCTGCTGCCGGTTGCAATCCCGCGGCCGGAACAATGGCTGGCCGGCGACGCGCCGGGCAAACTCTTCCTGGTCATCGCCTCGCTGCTCTTCACCGCGGCTGCCTGCTATACCATCGCCTACCTGCGGCGGGTGGAGGATGAGCAGGAGGAGCCGGCCCCGCTGTTCATCGGTTGTCTGCTGCTCTTCCTCGCGGCGATGACGCTGGCGACGCTCAGCCAGCACCTCGGGCTGTTCTGGGTGGCCATCGAGGCGACGACACTGGCCAGCGCGCCGCTCATCTACTTCCACCGCTCGGCCCGCTCGCTCGAAGCAACGTGGAAATATCTGCTCATCTGCTCGGTGGGTATCGCCCTCGCCCTGCTTGGCGTCTTTTTCCTGGCCGTGGCGTTCGGCGGCGAGGCGACGCTGACGCCGACGGCGCTGCAACTGGCGACGGCACAACCCGAGTGGCTCAAGGCGGCCTTCATCCTCTTCCTCATCGGGTTCGGCACCAAAGCGGGACTGGCGCCGCTGCATAACTGGCTGCCGGACGCGCACAGCGAGGCGCCGGCCGGGGTCTCAGCGCTCCTCTCCGGGGCGCTGCTCAACTGCGCGCTGCTCGGCATCCTGCGGGTGCACGACCTCTGCGGCAGTGCCGGACTGGGGGCGTTTTCCGGCGACCTGCTGGTGCTGCTCGGCCTGCTGTCGCTGGCGGTGGCCGCCGTCTTTCTCGTCCGCCAGGCGGAATACAAGCGCCTGCTTGCCTATTCCAGCGTCGAGCATATCGGGCTGATCGCGCTGGGGACCGGAGCGACGGGGACGCCGGGGGGGGCAGCGCTGCTGCACGCGGTCAACCACTCATGCACCAAGGGGGCGCTGTTCTTCCTCGCGGGGAACATCCTCTACGTGATGCGCACGCGGCGCACCGACCAGGTCAGCGGGCTGCTGCGCGCGCTGCCGGTCAGCGGCATCCTCTGGTGTGCCGGTTTCCTCTCGCTCATCGGCGTGCCCCCGTTCGGCACGTTCTTTACCAAGCTCGGCATCCTCATCGCCCTGTTCCGCTACAGCCCGGTGGCCGGGGGTATCGCGCTGCTGCTGCTGGCGGTCATCGGCATCGCCATGGCGGACATCTTCCTGCGCATGTGTTTCGGGCGTCCGCAGACCGCGACCGTCACGGCGGGCGAACCGCGCACCTCGGTCTGGCCCGCGCTCATGCTGCTCGGTATCGTCCTGCTCATGGGCCTGCTGCCGCCGGACACGCTGCCGCGCCTGCTGGGACTGCCGTTGACGTGGGGGATATTCTGATGCTGAATCTCGCCCCCGGTACCGCCGGCAGCCGCTGCGACATTCCCGTCGTGCCGCCGCCGGTATTCCGCCGCACGGTCATCGACGCGGTCAATGGCGGCATGCGCCTGTGCGCGCTGCCGGCGGAAGCGCTGGATGACGGCGCGGTACGCGTCTGGGCGGTGCTGGCGGATGCCGAGACGGCGGAGGTCAACCTCCTCGGCACGGAAGTGCGCGGGCGTTATGAGGCACTGACGCCCGACTGTCCCGCGGCGCATATGTTCGAACGGGAACTCTACGAGGATACGGGCATCGTTCCGGAAGGTCACCCGTGGCTCAAGCCGGTGCGCGCGCCGCGCGGCGTTGCCGGGGAGACGGAATTCTTCCGCGTGACGGGCGAGCAGGTGCATGAAGTGGCGGTCGGGCCGGTGCATGCGGGGATCATCGAACCGGGGCATTTCCGTTTCCAGTGCGACGGTGAGGAGGTCATGCACCTCGAGATCGCGCTTGGCTACCAGCATCGTGGTATCGCGCGCGCGCTGCGCGGCGGCCCGACCCGGCGCAGCATCCATTACCTGGAAACCATGGCCGGGGACACGACCATCGGGCATACGCTGGCGTACGCGCAACTACTGGAGGCGCTGACCGGGTGTCAGGTGCCGGCCGGTGCCGATGTGCTGCGCGGCATCATGCTCGAACTGGAACGTTTAGCCAATCATACCGGCGACCTCGGGGCGCTGGCGGGGGATGTGGGTTTCCTGCCGACGTCCTCCTACTGCGGCCGCATCCGCGGCGATTTTCTCAACATGACCGCACTGCTGTGCGGCAACCGCTTCGGGCGCGGGATGGTGCGCCCCGGCGGCACGGCGTACGGTATCGAGCCGGAACGGGCAGAGGAGCTGCTGCGGCGGATCAACGCCGGGGAGCGCGATACCACTTCGGCGGTGGAACTGCTCTGGCATGCCACCTCGGTCATGGCGCGTTTCGATGGTACCGGCACGCTGACCCGCGAACAGGCACTGGCGCTCGGGCTGTCGGGCGTGGCGGCGCGCGCCTGCGGACTCGAGCAGGATATGCGGAGCGAATTTCCTGCGGGGGTGTACCGTTTCGCGCAGGTGCCGCTGTCGACCTGGGACACGGGCGACGTCTTCGCCCGCGCCTACGTGCGGTGGCTGGAAATACAGCAGTCGCTGGCGTTCATCCGCACCGAGGTGCAGCGCCTGCCGGAAGGCCCGGTCCGTGTTCCCTGCGGCGAACGGAAGAAGGATGCCGTGGCGGTGGCGCTGGTGGAAGGGTGGCGCGGCCGCATCTGCCATTGCGTGCTGACCGACGCGGAGGGCAACTTCCGCACCTACGCGGCAGTCGACCCGTCGGTACAGAACTGGACGGGGCTCGCGCTGGCCCTGCGCGGCGAACAGATTTCCGATTTTCCGCTCTGCAACAAGAGTTTCAACCTCTCCTATTGCGGATTCGACCGGTGAGGAGACCATGCTGAGGATACTCGCCGCGCGCTGGTGGCAGCGTCACCGTACCATTGCCTTTCCGCAAGGGGACCTGCCGGTGCTGCCGGACCGCTACCGCGGCCGTCCGGTGGTCGACGTGACAAAATGCGGGGCGGGATGCCCGGAGTGCAGCAGCATCTGCCCGACCGGTGCGCTGCAAATGCAGGGCGACGCTCCCCATCTCGATCTGGGACGGTGCCTTTTCTGCGGCGCCTGCGCCGCCGCCTGTCCCAACGGCGCGATCAGTTTCACGCGCGATTTCCAGCTGGCGGCGCGCACGCGCGGCGATTTGCAGGTGCGCGACGCGACCTGCCGCTGCGCCGAAGCGCTCGACCGCCGGGCGCGGCAGCTCTTCGGGCATTCACTGAAACTGCGGCAGGTGAGCGCGGGCGGCTGCAATGCGTGCGAAGCGGACTGCAACGTGCTCACCACGGTGGTCTTCGATCTCGGGCAGTTCGGCATCCAGTTTGTCGCTTCGCCGCGGCATGCAGACGGGGTGCTGGTGACCGGGCCGGTGACGGAGAACATGCGGCTCGCCCTGCTGAAGACGTATGCAGCGATTCCCGACCCGCGGCTGGTGATTGCGGTGGGCAGCTGTGCCATCAGCGGCGGGACGTTTCGCGATCACCCGGAACAGCATAACGGGGTTGACGGGCTGCTGCCGGTCGACCTCTACGTCCCCGGCTGCCCGCCGCATCCGCTGACTATTCTCGACGGCCTGCTGCGCCTGCTCGGTCGCCGCTGAAGCAGCTGCTTGACGGGGATGCCGGACGGGCGTATACTGCCGCCACTTTATCGACGGGGAGGACAAGCATGGTACGGATACTGACGGGACTGGCGGTGCTGCTGCTGACGGCCGGGGCGGCGGTGGCGGAATCGCCGACGCTCGAACTGGATGCGCGCTACTGGCTGACCAACCTGACCATGAAGGCGAAAGTGACGCAGAACGGGGTGGGCACGGACATCAACTTCGTCGATCAACTCGGGCTTGGCGACGAGAATTTCGCCGATGTGCGCCTGCTCTGGTATACCGGCCCGGAAAGCAGCATCCGGCTTGCCTACAACAAGATCGGGTTTGACGGCAGCCGGAATATCACCGAGCAACTGGTGTTTGACGGAAAAACCTACACCATCAATACGCCGGTCAGCACCAGTGTTGACGTGGAAAACTACCGGCTCGGGTGGACCTGGCAGTTCGTGCAGGCGGACGAAGGCCGGTTCCGTTTCGGGACCGTGCTGGAACTGAAGGGCTTTGTGGTTGATGCCCGCCTGGCGGCACCGGCCCTCAACATCAATGAGGCGGACAAGGTGGCGGGCGCCCTGCCGACGGTGGGACTGGCCGCCAACTGGCAGGTCCATCCCATGGTCGACCTGTTCGGCGAAATCGGCGGTATTTCCGCCGGCAGCTACGGCTACTTTCTCGATGGCGAAGCAGGGGTGAAGTTCGTCCCGGTCGAGAATTTCAGCATCATCGGCGGCTACCGTGTATTCGACCTGAAGGCGGAAAACAACAACGACTACGCGCGCCTGAAGTTCGCGGGTCCGTTTGTCGGCGCTACTGCCTGGTTCTGACGGAAGTCAACCGGCGGCACCGGGCGGCGCTGTTCCGGTTGCCCGGCGTCGTGACGGTCAGGCCGGTACGGTCAGGCCGAACGCGGCCGCCTTTTCCCGGTTGTAGACCATGCGCGTCTGCGGGTGCGGAACGATGGGAATGGCGGCAGGCGGGGTGCCGGCAAGAATCTGCCGCGCCAGCCCGGCCGCATCGTACCCGCATTGCCGGAAATCGATGAGCAGCGAGGCGACCGCCTCATTCTGTGTTTCGTCAAGAAAACCGAACAGCGGTTTGCGTGACTGACGCGCGGCGGCAATAACGCCGGCCATGCCGGCCCCGACGCAGTTGTCGGCAATCTGGCAGACCGCGTCGATATCGCGACTGCAGAGCGCGGTGGCCGCATCGGCAATCTCCGCCGAGGTGCTGACCGGGACGCTGACGAGGGTCAACCCGGCGGCGCGGCAGGCGGTGTCGAGCGCGTCGCGGTAGGAGACGGAATTGACCTCGGTGGGGACGAAGAGTGTGCCCAGCGTGCGACATTCCGGCATGACCCGGCGGATGGCGGCGACCATCGGGGCCATGTCGACCATGCTGCAGATGCCGGTGATATTCGGCTGATGGTCAGTGAAGGTGCGGCCTGCCCCCGCTGCCAGCGGCGTGGCGGAATTGGTAAAGACCACGGGCGTCGACGTAATGCGCTGCGTTGCCGCCTGCAGGGCGGGCGTTGACGAAATGAAAATCAGGTCGTAGCCGGCGGCATCAGCGGCGGTGACCATGGTGGTGAGCGTCGCCATGTCACCCTGCGCATTGCTGACCGTGAGCGTATAGTCGCGGTCGCGCACCATGCCGGCGGCAGTCAACCCGTCGCTGACCCCGGCCAGGGCGGCTTCGGTGAGCGGATTGTCCGACAGCCCGATGAAACAGAATTTTTTTGACCCGGGCATACCGGTCCCGGCGGGCGTGCCGCAGGCGGCGAGCAGCAGCAGGAACAGCAGCGGGATGAACCGGCGCATGGGAATCTCCGTGGCCGGTAGAGGCCGGCGCGGGCAGCATACCAGCGGCGGGAGGGCGGGTCAACTGCCGGCTGCCGCCGATTCTGCTATACTTGGCGCCTATGGCACAGGACTTCGACATTATTGTGGTCGGTGGCGGACACGCGGGCTACGAGGCGGCACAGGCGGCGGCGAAACTCGGCGCGCGGACGCTGCTGGTGGCACTCGACCTCACGAAACTGGGTGAACTGTCGTGCAACCCTGCCGTCGGCGGACTGGCCAAGGGGCAGATGGTGCGCGAAATCGACGCGCTGGGCGGCCTGATCGGGAAACTCGCCGACCGCAGCGGCATCCAGTTCCGCACGCTCAACCGCGGCAAGGGGCCGGCGGTGCGCGCCACGCGCACGCAGAACGACCGCACCCGTTTCGTGCAGGAGACGATTGCCGCGCTGGCAGCGACGGAAAATCTGACGTTGCAGGCCGGAGAGGTGACGGGTATTACCGTCGACCGCGGTGCGGCGCGCGGCGTGGTGCTGCGCGACGGTACGAGCATCAGCAGTCGCGCGGTGATTCTCGCCTGCGGGACGTTTCTCAACGGGCTTATCCATATCGGCATGGAGAGTTTTCCGGCAGGAAGGATGGGGGAACCGGCCGCCTGCGGATTGACGGAATGTCTGCAGGGGCTGGGCATACGCAGCGCGCGACTCAAGACGGGAACCCCGGCACGACTCAACCGGCATACCATCGATTATGCGGTGATGGTCGAACAGCGGGGAGAAGTACCGCCGCCATTCTTTTCGCTGGAGAGTACGCAGGTGCTGCTGCCGCAGGTCTCCTGTTTTCTGACCCATACCACGGAAGCAACGCACAGGATTATCAGGGAGAATCTTGACCGTTCGCCGCTGTTCAGCGGGAAGATACAAGGCACTGGTCCGAGATATTGCCCGTCAATCGAAGATAAAGTGGTAAGATTCTCGCAAAACCTTACACATCAGGTATTTATAGAACCGGAAGGAATTAATTCACATCTGGTTTACCTGAACGGGGTGTCAAGTTCATTGCCAAAAGACGTGCAGGAAGCGATGATTCCGTCGATTACCGGACTGGAAAAGGCAAAGATAGAGCAGTATGCCTATGCGATAGAATATGATTTTTTTCCACCGGTACAATTGCTGCACACCCTTGAGTCGAAGATTGTTGAAAATCTGTATTGTGCCGGGCAGATCAATGGGACATCAGGATATGAGGAAGCAGCGGCACAGGGGCTGGTTGCCGGGGTGAATGCCGCGCGGAAAATTGACGGGAAGGGCGAATGGATCCTTTCCCGTGAGGAAGCGTATATCGGGGTGTTGATCGATGACCTCGTAAGCAGGGGGACTGAAGAACCATACCGTATGTTTACTTCGCGGGCTGAACATCGCCTTACCTTGCGCGATGACAACGCGTATTTCCGCCTGACTGATATTGGGCATGTGTTGGGGATGGTTGGCGAGGAAAGAATAAGAGCAGTGCAAAAAATGAAAGAACTGTCAGACACGACCATCAGGTACATGCGCGCAACCAGGGTTGACAGTACGATGCAGGAAGCACTCTGCAAGGCATGGGGCAGAAAAGAACAGGTCAAGGGTATGCTGCTTTATGATGTTGCTAAGCGTGCT
>CAZWUZ010000127.1:0-10340 GCA_964637655.1 uncultured bacterium
ATCATCGCCGGTCTCGACACCGAATTCGAAGGCGACCTGACCATGCAGAAGGGGTACAGCGTCGGCTACCTCGAGCAGGAACCGCTGATCAAGGAGACGCGCACCGTCAAGGAGATCGTGCAGGAGGGGCTGCAGCCGCTCGTCGACCTGCTCAACGAATACGACGCGATCTGCGCGAAACTGGGCGAGCCCCTCTCCCCCGACGAGATGGAAAAAGCCATCAACCGCCAGAGCGCGCTGCAGGAGAAAATCGAGGCGGCCGACGCGTGGAACCTCGACAGCCGGCTTGACCAGGCGATGGACTCGCTGCGCTGCCCTGACGGTGACATGCCGATTGCGCAGGTTTCCGGGGGCGAGCGGCGGCGCGTCGCCCTCTGCCGCCTGCTGCTGCAGGAGCCCGACATCCTCCTGCTCGATGAGCCGACCAACCACCTCGACGCCGAGTCAGTGGCGTGGCTCGAACACCACCTCGCCAAGTACCCGGGCACGGTCATCGCCGTGACCCACGACCGCTACTTTCTCGACAACGTCGCCGGGTGGATTCTCGAGCTCGACCGCGGCGAAGGCATCCCCTTCAAGGGGAATTACACTGCCTGGCTTGAGCAGAAGCAGGAGCGGTTGCGGCAGGAGAAGCAGGCGGAAGCCAAGCGCCAGAAGACGCTCGCGCGCGAACTCGAATGGATCAGGATGTCGCCCAAGGCGCGCCAGGCCAAGGGCAAGGCACGTCTCAACGCCTATAACGAGCTGCTGACGCAGCAGGACAAGGAACGGCTGCGCGACCTGGAGCTCTGCCTGCCCCCCGGCCCGCGCCTTGGCGACGTGGTCGTCAACTGCACGGACGTGCGCAAGGCGTTCGGCGACAAGCTGCTCTACGACGGGCTGACCTTTTCCCTGCCGCCGGGCGGCATCGTCGGCATCATCGGGCCCAACGGTGCCGGCAAGACGACGCTGTTCAAAATGATCATCGGCCAGGAAACGCCGGACAGCGGGGAACTGCGTATCGGCGAGACGGTGAAGATCGGGTACGTCGACCAGGCGCGCCATGAACTCGCCATGGACCGTACGGTATGGGAGGAGATTTCCGGCGGCAAGGACGAACTCGAGTTCGGCACCCTGACCATCAATACGCGCACCTACTGCGCGCGCTTCAATTTTTCCGGAGCGGAACAGCAGAAAAAGATCAGCACGCTCTCGGGAGGTGAGCGCAACCGCGTGCACCTCGCCAAGATGCTCAAGAGCGAGTGCAACCTGCTGCTGCTCGACGAGCCGACCAATGATTTCGACGTCAATGCCATCCGCGCGCTCGAAGACGCGCTCGCCACTTTCGCCGGCTGCATCGTCATCGTCTCGCATGACCGCTGGTTCCTCGACCGCGTCTGCACCCACATCCTCGCCTGCGAAAGCGAAAGCGCGTGGGTCTGGCACGAAGGAAACTATACCGACTACGAAGAGGACCGTCAGCGGCGCCTCGGCACCGACAGCGGCCCGCACCGCATCAAGTACCGCAAGCTGACCCGCTCACCCCCGGCCGGGCGGCCCGGCCCGGCGGCAAGTTTCAGGCGCAGCGTCTTGCGGTCGATACCGAGAATGGCCGCCGCGCGGGTGCGGTTGCCGCCCGTCGCCGCCAGCACGCGCGCGAGATGTTCCGCCTCGACTGCCGCCAGCGACCGCTGCCAGTCGCCGCCGCTGCGCAGGGTGAAGCGCATCGCCTCCGGCAGGTCGCTCGGCGCGATGTTCTCCCCGTCATGCATCACCGCCAGCCGGTGCATCAGGTTTTCCAGTTCGCGCACGTTGCCCGGCCAGGCATAGGCGCCGAGCATCGCCACGGCCGCCGCGTCGAACACCGGCACCGGCCGCCCTGTCGCCTGCGCGTAGCGGGCCAGGTAATGCCGTGCCAGCAGCAGCACATCGTCGCCGCGCTCGCGCAGCGGCGGCACGGCGATGGTGATCACCGCCAGCCGGTAGTAGAGGTCGTCGCGAAACCGCTGCTGCCGCTGCTGTGCCGCCAGGTCCTGGTTGGTTGCGGCAATGACCCGCACATCGACCCGCCGCGACCGGTCGGCACCCACGGTCAGCAGTTCGCCATCCTGCAGCACGCGCAGCAGTTTTGCCTGCATGGCCGGCGGCGTGTCACCGATCTCGTCGAGGAAGAGGGTGCCCCCTTCCGCCGCCTGGAAAAATCCCGCCCGGTCATGCGTCGCCCCGGTAAACGCCCCACGCCGGTGCCCGAACAGTTCGCTCTCCAGCAGCTGCTCGGGAATGGCGCTGCAGTTGACCGGAATAAAGGGCGCCGTCGCCCGCGCGCTCTGGTAGTGGATGGCACGCGCCACCAGTTCCTTGCCGGTGCCGCTCTCGCCGGTAATCAGCACCGTCGCTGAGGCCGCCGCGGCGCGGGCGACCGCGGCCCGCACTTTCGCCAGCGCGGGCGAACTGCCCAGCAGGCCGCCCGCGGGCACCGGCGCGGGGTCCGCCTGTGCCGTATGCCGCTGTGCCGCCGCCGCCAGCACCCGCGCCACCGCCGCCAGCAGTTCCGCGTCGGTGAACGGCTTGGCGAGGTATTCGCCGGCCCCCAGTTTCACCGCGTCCACCGCCCCGGGAATGGACGGGTAGCCGGTGATCATCATCACCGCCGTTTCCGGGTGATTGTCGCGGATGTGCCGCACCAGTTCCTGCCCGTCACCCCCGGGCATCTTCTGGTCGGTGATTACCAGGTCGGTCGCCGCGTCGCGCAGGCAGGCCGCGGCGCGGCGGATGTCAGGCGCCACAGCCACCGTGTGCCCTTCATGCTGCAGCAGGCGCTGCACCACCTCGCGCGTCTGCGCATTGTCATCGACCACCAGGACGCGTGCCATCATGCCGCTCCGGCCGGTACCAGCGGAAAGGTCAGGGTAAACCGTGTGCCGCTGCGCGGCCGGCTGCTCACCGCAATGCTGCCGCCATGTTCGCTGACAATGCCATGCACCACCGGCAGCCCGAGCCCGGTGCCGCGTCCCGCCTCCTTGGTGGTGAAAAACGGGTCGAAAATGCGCGACAGTATTTCGGGCGCAATGCCGCTGCCGGTATCACTGACGGTCAGGGTGATTCCATCCGCGGTGCGGCGCGTCGCCAGCGTCAGCGTCCCGCCGTCCGGCATCGCCTGCAAAGCGTTCACCGCCAGATTGGTCAGCACCTGCCGCATCTGTACCGCGTCCGCCGGCAGTACCGGCAACGCCGGCGCCAGGTCGCGCACCACCGTCACCGCCTGCCGCACCGCCAGCTGTTCGATAAAGTCGAGTTCGCCGGTCAGCAGAGCATTGAGGTCAAGCGCGGTTCTCTGCGCCGGCAGCTGCCGCGCGAACATCAGCAGGTTCTTGACAATCTGCCGCGCGTGCATCGCCGCCCCGACAATGCGTTCGAGGTCGTGCGCCGCCTGCCCGGGGAGCGGCCCGCTCTTCTGCACCAGTTGCGCGAACCCGAGCACCGCGCCCAGCGGCTCGTTGAGTTCGTGCGCCACCCCCGCGGCCAGCTGCCCGATGGTCGCCAGCCGGTCGGCATGCCGCAACTGTTCCTGCACCGCCGCCTGCTCCTCCTCCGCCTCGCGCTGCTCGATGAGCAGGCAGAGTTGCCGGGCGACAGTTTCCAGCAGCTGCCGCTCCTCGGCGAGAAACGGGCCCTCGTCTAGTTCGATATGGGGCCGGCGGTACCCCGCCGTCAGCGCGCCGCGCACCTGCCGGCCGAAACGCAGGTCGGCAGTCAATGCGGCTGCCGGGGTTGCCGTCGCGTCACCATACACCGTGCCATCCAGTTCCAGGCGCACCAGCACATCATCGGCATGCAGCCACGCGGCCGCAATGACCGGCAGCGACGCGGTCAGCAGGTCCGGCAGCGGCTGGCCCGGCCGGGCCAGTCGCGCCAGTCCGTTGAGACAGGCCAGTTCCTTCACCCGTTCGCGCAGCGTCAGGCGGCTCCAGAACAGCATCACCGCCAGTTCGAGCCACGCCCCCAGTTCGCGCCAGGCCGCAACCGTGCGCATGCCGGCTGCAGCCGGTACCTGCCGCACGCAACACCAGCCGGCAGCCCGGACACCGCTGCGCAGGCGCACCTGCCACCCGTCGGCCTGTCGCGTCACCGACGCCCCGCCGCGCGGCTCATGCCAGGGAGCCACCGCAACGGCGCGCCGCCGCTGCCGGGCACGGTCGCTGAAGCAATACTGTTTTTCCCCGCGCCGCAGGCAGAGTTCCACTTCGCTGCAGGCGAGTTCCTGACGGATGTGCCGGGCGGCCAGCGGCAGGAAATCCGCCAGCGAACCGATCCGGTCCATCCGCAGCGTCAGTTCATTGAGCAGGGTGCGGCCGATACTGCCGGGCGCCACCGCTGTTGTCTGCCGTGCCGGTGTCATGCCGGACAGTATAGCACCGGCCGCACCGGCGAACAATCCGCCGTCCTTCACGCCGGATGGGCCACCGCCACCCCTGCCCCGCCGGCCATGCGGGCAAGCAGCACCTCCCCCTTCGCCCGGCAGCGGGTGAAGATTTCCTCAACCTCGGCCGCGGTGAGAAAATCCCAGTAGTCGACGTGGTAGGCGCGCTCCACCATGGCGCGGTAGGCGGCAAAATCCGTCGCCGCTCCGGTCTGCAGCGCCCGCACATACTCGGCATACTCGCGGGCCGCCAGCAACGGCACGCCCTCGCTGTCCTCGTAGCCGAACATGCGCATCCCCGCAAACAACGCCTCCGCTTCGGTACCGCCGGTAATCACCAGCGGCAGCAGCGTGCCGCAGTGCATCACCACCAGGTACTCGAGATAGCGTACGAAACCCGGCCAGTCATGCCGCTGCAGCACCGCGTGGTTGCTGAGAAACCCGCTCCCCGCCAGCAGGGTGGCGCGGCTGATGCCGTCCGCGATATCCGCCTCCCCCGTGACGCAGAAGACCGTGCGCCGCGGCGCCACCTCGCACTGCAGGTTGACTGCCGTTGCCAGCGTGCGCAGGCAGGCGGCCGCGTCACGCGCCGGGTCGTGCAGGCAGGCATGTACTGCCCGCCGGATGAGTTGCCGCTGATAGGGTCGGCTGTTCTGCATGATACGCCTCGCTTTCCGTTACGTCCGCAGCAGGTACGGACGGTAGCTGTCGACATTGCGGTCGCCCAGATGGTCAACCAGGCGCGGCAGCGGGCAATGGGCCGTGCCGCGCTGCAGCAGGCGCGGCGCCAGTCGGGCATAAATGATTTCCTCGCCGCCACGCGCCAGCGCCAGTTTCTCCGCGGCCGGTGAGACGATCATGCTGTGCCCGTAGTACTGGTTGCCCGCCGCGTCCGTGCCCACCGCGTTTGCCGCGACCATGTACAGATTGTTCTCATACGCCCGCGCCCGGTTGGTCAGGTCCCAAATCTCGAAGTTGCGCAGGAAGGCCGCCGGGCGGGCGACGATTTCCGCCCCCTGCACCGCCAGTGCGCGCGTCAGTTCGGGAAAATCACCGTCGTAGCAGATGATCATGCCGATGACCCCGAGCGCCGTGCGGAACACGGGAATCGTGTGCCCCGGGGTGGTCCAGCCGCCGTGCCGCGCGCTCTCCGTCGGGAACGGGTGGGTCTTGCGATAGACGCCGATGATGTCACCCGTCTCCCCGATCAGCAGCGCACTGTTGTAAACGCGCCCGACGCTGCGCCCGCGCTCATAGGTGGGCAGCACGCAGTAGCTGCGCGTCGCCTTGGCCAGCCGCCGCAGCGGGCGCAGGTAGCCGCCCATATCCTTCGGGATGCGCTGGTAGAACGCGCGCGCGCTCAGGGCCGGGTGAAAGCCGCTGGTCACCGATTCGGGAAACACCACCAGCGAGGCATGGCATTCACGCACCGCCCGCTCATGCCACAGACAGAGCTTTTCGAGGTTGTCGCGAAATGCCAGCGGCTGTACCGTCACCTGCACGCTCGCCGCGATGAATTCCCGCATCGGTTGCCCTCCGTGCGCACCTGCCGCGCGCCACGTCACACCGTAAAGCAAGCGGCGCGCCAGATGGACCATCAGCCCGCAGCGCCTCTGCTGGTGCCGTTTACACACGGCCCGCGCGACCGGCACCGGGAGCTTATACCCCGGCGGGGTGTTTTACCCCGCCGGCAGAAATTGTCTGCCGCACGCAGCGCAGCCGGTTGGCAGTGGCAGGATTATTGCTTCCTCTCAGCAGAGGACAGGAGGAATCCATGCACACACACCGCAGGGATGAATATCAGGCCCGGTTGCAGGCCGGGTCAGCCGCCGCCGCCGCACAGGGAAAACTCGTCGCCCCGGACGCGGCCACACGCCTGCTGGCCGCCGTCATCCGCAGCGGCGACCGCGTCTGCCTCGAGGGTGACAATCAGAAGCAGGCGGATTTTCTTGCCCGCGCACTCGTGGCGCTCGACCCGCAGCAGGTGCACGATCTGCATATGGTGCAGTCATCGGTGGTGCTGCCGGAACATCTCGAGGTGTTCCGCCGCGGCATCGCCCGCCGTCTCGATTTCGCCTATGCCGGCCCGCAGAGCAAGGCGCTGGCCGCACTGGCGGCGGACGGCACCGTGGCTATCGGCGCCATCCACACCTACCTCGAGCTCTACGGCCGCTACTTTGTCGATCTCACCCCGCACGTGGCGCTGCTGGTGGCGGAGGCCTGTGATGCGCAGGGCAACCTCTTCACCGGCGCCAACACCGAGGACACCCCGACCATCGCCGAGGCGACGCATTTTTCCCGCGGCGTCGTCATCGTGCAGGTACAGGAACAGCTGACGACGCTGCCCCGCGTCGATATTCCCGCCGACTGGGTCGATTTCATCATCGTCACCGGCGAGGAGTGCCGCCTGCAGCCGCTCTTCACCCGCGACCCGGCAAAGATTTCGGGACAGCAGGTGCTGATGGCGATGCTCGCGCTCAAGGGCATCTACCAGCCCTACGGGGTGCAGTCACTCAATCATGGCATCGGCTATGCCACTGCCGCCATCGAACTGCTCCTCCCCACCTACGGGGTCGAACTCGGGCTGCGGGGGACGGGCTGCACGCACTGGGTGCTCAACCCGCACCCGACGATGATTCCCGCCATCGAGGCGGGGTTCGTGCAGCGCATCCACAGTTTCGGCGGCGAGCCGGGCATGGAGCGCTACGTGCGCGCGCGCAGCGACATCTTTTTCATCGGCAGCGACGGGCACCTGCGTTCCAACCGCTGCGCCGCGCACTTTGCCGGCCTGTATGCCATCGACCTGTTCATCGGGGCCACGCTGCAGATCGACCGGCACGGCAACAGTTCCACCGCCATCCGCGGCATGCTCGCCGGTTTTGGCGGCGGCCCGAACCTCGGGGGCACCGCCCCGGGGCAGCGCCATTGCAGCACCGCCAACCGCCGGGCGGGACGCGAGGAAGACGGCATTTTCCACCCGCGCAAGCTGGTGGTGCAGATCACGCCAACCGTCAGCGAAAAGAAGGGCATCCCGGTCTTTGTCGATGAACTCGACGCCGTGGGGCTTGCCCGCGACGGCATTTTCCCTGCGCCGCCGGTGATGATTACCGGCGATCAGGTGACGCACATCGTAACCGGGCAGGGGATCGCGTTTCTCGACCGCTGCCCGGACGCACGCGTACGCCGGCAGGCAGTGGCTGCCGTCGCCGGCGACACGCCGGTAGGCCGCACCATGACGAAAACCGTGTTTGACGAATTGCGACGGAAACAGGTGGTGCAGACCCCGGCTGATCTGGGCATCGACCCGGCCACCGCCACGCCGGACCGGCTCGCGGCGCGCAGCATTGCTGACCTGGTGCGCCTCTCCGGCGGCCTGTACGACCCGCCGCCACCATTCGACCGGCTGGTCTAGAACAGGCCCGGTGCAGGCGCCGCGGTCAGCCGCGACGCATTCATTTTCCGGCCAGCAGTCCTTCCGCCAGCGCCAGCGCGCGGGCGGTCAGTCCGGCAACTGTTCCGCTGCCGGCGAACCCGGCAGCGAATTCATGGCCGCCACCGCCCAGTTTCTCCGCCAGCCGCACCACCGGCACGGTGCCACGGCTGCGCACGCTCCCCTTGACCACGCCGGGTGCCGTCTCGAAAAAAATGAGGAATATTTCCGCGTCGCGCAGCGTGCGGATGACATCGATGAACCCCTCGAGGTCACCCGCCGTCACGCCGTGCGCCTGCAGGTCCGCCTGTGTCAGGAAGGTGTGCGCAATGCGCCCGTCCGCCGCCGTGCGCAGGCGTTCCAGCGCCCGCCCGATAAGTTTCAGCCGCGGCAGCGTGCTGCGATGGTAGATGCGGTCGTCGATGCCACGCGCGTCGATGCCGGTGGTCAGCAGGTCTGCCGCAACGCGATGCGCGCGCACCAGCCCGTTGCCGTAGCTGAAGCGCCCCGTGTCGGTGACAATGCCGACGTAGAGTGGTTCGGCGATGGCCGCGGTCAGCGGCACGTCCAGTGCGCGCAGCAGGTCAGCCACCAGTTCCGCGGTCGACGAAAACTCCGTGTCGATAACCGCCACCGTTGCCGCCGGGTCGGGCACCTGCGGATGATGATCGATGATGAGCCGCCGCGCCCCGGCGCGTTTCAGCGCCTCGGCGTGTGTCCCGATGCGCCGCCATTGCGCGATGTCGAGCACGATGACCGTGTCCGCCGCCGGCAGCGTTGCCGTGACGGTTATTTCACCATGATCGAGAAAAGCGTATTTTTCCGGTGGGGGCGCATCCGCCAGTGCCACCGCTTTCTTGCCGAGCACGCGCAGCGCGCGCAGCAGCCCGAGTTGCGACCCGAGGGCGTCGCCGTCCGGCGTGACATGCGTGCAGACGATGAACGACTGCCCGGCGCGGATGGCGTCAACAACCGCCGACCAGTCGGGCATCAGGCGTTCCCCGCCGCGCGGTACGCGGCATACGCGTAATAGCCGCCCGCCAGGTTGTATACCCGGGCAAAGCCGTGCTGCATGAGGATACGGCAGGCCAGATACGAGCGCTGGCCCACCGCGCAATGCACGATGTACTCAGCTGCCGGGTCGAGTTCACCGAGCCGCACACGCAGGTCGTCGATGGGAATATGCACCGCCCCGTCAAGCTGCCCGCGCCGGAACTCGCCCGCCGTGCGCACATCCAGCACCAGCGCCCCGGCTGCCGTCCGCGCCGCCACTTCCGTGCAGGAAACACTCTGCAGCATTCCGGTCAGCTGGTTTTCCGCCACCAGCGCCGCGACATTGACCGCATCGCGTGCCGACCCGTAGGGCGGCGCATACGCCGATTCGAAACGCACCAGATCGGCAACCGTGCCGCCCATGGCGAGGTAGGCAGCGAGCACATCGAGCCGCTTGTCCGCGCCGTCTTTGCCCACCGCCTGCCCGCCCAGCAGTTTCCCGTCAGGCGCGTATACGAGTTTGACGCTCAGCAGTTCCGCCCCGGGATAGTAGCCCGCGTGGCTGTTGGCGTGGATCAGCGCCGTGCGGCAGTCAATGCCCGCGCGCCGGCAGGCGCGCTCACTGAGCCCGACACACCCCGCTCCGAGCTCGAACACCCTGGCGATGGCCGTGCCCAGCGCCCCGGTATACTCCGTCGGGCGCCCCGCGATGTTGTCGGCAATAACCCGCCCCTGCTTGTTGGCCGGGCCCGCCAGCGGGATGAGCGCCGGCGTGCCCGTCACGCGATTGACGATTTCCACCGCGTCACCCGCGGCATATATGTTCGGATCGCTGGTGCGCAGGTGTTTGTCCACCGCGATGCCGCCCGTCGGGCCGAGGGCAAGTCCCGCGTCCCGCGCCAGCGCCGTTTCCGGCACCACCCCGACCGCCAGCAGCACGGCATCAGTCGTCAGTTCCGCGCCGGTCGACAGCGACAGCACCGCGCGCCCCTGCTCTTCCCGCGCCCCGGTCACGGTCGTCCCGCAATGGCATGCCACGCCGCAGCGCTGCACTTCCTGCTGCACCAGTGCCGCCATCTCGACATCGAGCGGCGCCAGCACCTGCGGTGCCGCCTCGATCACCTGCACCTGCAGGCCGCGCGCGTGCAGATTTTCCGCCACTTCGAGCCCGATGAACCCCGCCCCGACCACGGTGAACGTGCGCGCCGCAGCAACCGCCGCGATGATGCCGTCCATGTCACCCAGCGTGCGCAGGCGGTGCGCCCGCGCCGGGGCAAGCCCGTCGATAACCACCGGGCGCGGTTCCGCCCCCGGCGTCAGCACCAGCGTGTCGTACGTTTCGGCGTACGTGCTGCCGTCGGCACGCCGCACCGTCACGGTTTTCGCCGCGCAGTCGATGGCGAGCACCGTGCTCTGCAGCCGCACCCCGATGTTGAGCCGCGCGCGAAAACCCTCCGGGGTCTGCAGCAGCAGGTCGTCGCGGTCAGCGATCACCCCGCTCAGATGGTACGGCATGCC
>CAZWUZ010000128.1:0-10302 GCA_964637655.1 uncultured bacterium
CTTTCTTCTCGCGGCCACCTTTCCGTGCTGCGCACGGGCCCGGCCGCTCACAGTAGCCAACAGGGGCGGAGAAGGTATGAAAAAAACGATTTATCGGTGAGATCCGCAAGGAAACCAAAAAGTTTTTCCGCTAACCGTTTGGCTACCCGGTTTTCCGCCACTGGCGAAGGAATAATCGCATTATGAAGCCGGCTGTTGCCCGCACCTCCGTGTTACTTTATTTCATGCGTCAGCAGTCTCGTGGTCATTGCCATTCGCCTATGCCATTCGCCTATCCAACTCCTGCTGCACACCGTAGTCGCCACGAAAGCCCAATCCAATGTTGAATATTGCAGGTGATGGGCTGGAAAGTGCTAAGTGTCCCGCCTTTTTCCTCAGAGCAGCGGCACAATTTCACGTTCGATGACGGCGAAACCGTCGGTATAGTCATAGTCAACCCCGGCCGGCAGCAAATCCCCGAGGTCGGCGACGAATCCCTGGTGCAAGCGTTTCGCCGCCAGGTTCTCGCAGAACTCTGTCCGGCTGACTGCGTGCCCGGATAATTCCATGTATTTCCGGAAGATGCCGACCAGCCGTCGCGGCTCAGCCTTCCCTGCGGTCAGGCCAAGCCACAGATCGAACAGGTCGCGTCCTTTCCTGCGCTGATACAGCGCGCGCAGTTTGGTCGCCAGCAGTTCTTCCAGGCAGAAAGTCGGGATGTCACACTGCCCGGTGAACCACGGCGAAACTATGGCGAACGGCATCTGCTGCACGCCCTGCACGGCAAAATGCTCACGCGAGTTTATTTCCACCTTCAATTTCAGGGGAATGGCCGGCGGAATCTCGGACACCATACGATACGTCAGTGTGACCACGCCCGGTCCCTGCTTCCGGCGCGGTATACCGAATATGGGCCGCAAAACCTCCCGCAGCGCGTCAAAGAGCGGCCCGACGGGCCCGGCCGCAAGCTGCACGAGGTCGATATCTTCCGAATAGCGGCGCGACGGTTTAAGAAACAGTTTATGCAGCGCCGTACCGCCGCGAAACGCCAGATGCTTTGCCAACACGGGATTGCTGAAAATCGCTACCAGCGCCCGGCAAATCAGCAGGTCCTGCTCGACCTGCGCGTCGGACCGCCATGGCGCATGCGACCGCCAGGCGTCTATATAGGCCCGCGGAATCACGGCAAATCGCCCTTGATTTCAGCATTTATCCAGAGGTTCCAGCGCTGATTGAATGGTGAACCCTTGATTGGAATTGCCGGCACGAGTTTCGCCGGCAGGGGATGCTGTCCGGAAACCCACTGTGCCAACCGGACTGCCTTGGCGGCAAAACCGTTCTGCTCAAGCAGCCAGCCCAGGCGCTGCGCGTAGGCGAGGTTGCCATCGAGTTTCGCCGCCGCCGCCAGTTTTGCCGGGTCAAGCGCCTCGCCGAGTTCCTGCAATACGGTCGCCACCCCGTCCAGTCCACCCACCCTGCGACTGAAGCGGATAAGGTCGAGCGCGGTCGCCTCCGGGGTCGAAACCGGGATATAGCCGGCAACGCCCTTGACCCGCTGCACCGGGGTCTTCCCCATATCCTTTTTGACAAAAAAGCGGATACCGACCCCCCGGCAGACGATATCGCGCAACGGTCGGTCGGTGACCACCTGATAGCGCTGCGGGCGCTGATGCGCGGCACCGTGATATTCAGCCGCGCTGAGCATACCGGTATAGAACGGTTGCTTGAGATGCTCCAGCAACTGCACGATAAACCAGTCGGCGGGAATCACGCCGGTAGCGGCATGCTCCAAAGGCACGACAACATAAAACTGGCCGCGAACCCGGGCAATCATCCTGCCTGCCGCCAAACGTCCGGCCGTGCGATTGAAGGCCTTATGCTTGAGGCCGAGAGCGCGCATGGCCTCGTCCCGGCTAAAGGCATAACGACCACTTGCCGGCAGCGCCTTTACCCACTTTTCCAGGAGGCCATAGCGTCTGCGACCGGCCATTTTCATACCCTCGCGCGCAAATCGTTGTTTTCATATGGATACATTATATGTAGTTATTTGTCAATTATAACTTATGGCTATAGTCGCGCATTCGTTGTTGGTCACGCCGCTACTTGCCCTGCTTATTCAGGCAGTAGCGAATGGCGCCATAGCCGGGCGACTTCGTCGCGACGCGCAGGTTGCCGTTCGCCGCCGCGATCGCCTCGCTAATTTTCTGTTCTTCCAGCGCCTTGAGCCCGCCACCCGCCGGCCTGACCGGTTCACCGGCCGCCCACAGAAGGACGCGTTCAGCAGCAGAAAAGGGCGCGGAGGCGGGGATTGAATGTCCTTCTATGGACTATTGAATGTCCGACGCACTGCCCAGAATTACAGAAGGGCATTGACGGCATGCGTGGTTGGTGGTACCATAGTGTTGGCAAAAGGCTGAAGGGGGCGAATATGACCTTTACGCGGATTACCGTCGAAGCGGATAAGATGGGTGGGGTTCCCTGCCTGAGAGGTTTCCGTATCCCGGTAGCAACGGTCGTCGGCATGCTCGCTGACGGCATGGCGGAAAAGGAAATTCTGGCGGAATACCCGGACTTGCAGCACGAAGACATCAGCGAAGCCCTGCGTTATGCCGCGGCCGCAGTAGCAACGCGCGATCTGCCCATCGTAACCACGCAGTGAAATTCCTTATTGACAACGCGTTATCACCGACAGTGGCCGGTGTGCTTTCCGCCGCCGGTCATGACGCGGTGCATGTCAGGGAGTACGGCCTGCAGCAAGCAGCTGATGACGCGATATTTCAGCGCGCGGCGGCGGAACAGCGCATTATTATTTCAGCCGATACTGACTTCGGCACCTTGCTGGCCCGCCGCAATGAGCGGCAGCCATCGGTAATTCTCCTGAGGCGCCAGACCGGGCGAAGGCCGCAACAGCAGGGTGATCTGATCCTGGCTAATCTGAAAAGCATGGAGGCCCCGCTGGCCACCGGGACCATCGCCGTTCTTGATCAGGACCGTTTGCGTTTGCGCATGCTGCCCATTACCGGGAACTGATAAATCGCGAGAATACTGACCGGTGTTCACTGTTGTGTTGAACGCAATTTCCTGAACAGCAAGCGGAAGTTGCGAAGGAGAACGGCCGATGACCATAAAGGGAGCCGCCCTGTTCCTGACGGCCGGTTTTGTCTGTGCGCTCGTCAGCGGATGGTACTCGTCCCCGTTTTGCTCCGGGGGGGAAGGCTACGGCTGGCCTCTGGCTTGGCTCCATCCGACCCATTATGAGCGCGGGGTAATCACACTGAGCCGGGATGGATATGCCTTTGACCCGATGCGGTTCGCGGGTGTTATCCTTGTATGGGGAACGGCCTGGACCTTGTTGTGGGCGGCCGGGCGATGGACGTGGTGCAAGACGCGAATCCCGCCAGGCGAGACAGAGCGGCAGGGCGAGTAGCAGCACCTCACCTTCATACAACTCAAGCGTGAGTCAACCAGCAATTTCAATGCTGGGTTCCGGTCAGAAGCGGTTCGATAGCTTCATTGCCCACCATGCGTGCGGCATAGAGCAGGCAGGCACGAACATCGTCATTTTCCAACCAGTCGAATTGCCGCACGATATCAGCTTCACTTGTGCCAGCCGCCAACATATCGAGCACATGCTCGACCGCCAGCCGTCGCCCGCGTATAATCGCCTTGCCACCGTATATCTCGGGATTAAATGTGATGCGTTCAAGCAATTGCTGTTCGGTCATGACGTCACCTCGCAATCATAGCGCGACGGACAACAACCGTCAAGTACCAACCCCCAAGGCAGCCTTTTTCCGAGTATAGCAGCAGGGAAATGGCGCGGCGGCGGGGATTGAATGAGGAGACGACATATCACGACGGCAGTACGGCAAAGCGTGGGCGAATTAGACGGAAATTTGCTTCGGAGTGAGCCTGACGACCCTGCCGTTGCGGGAAACATAGATGCAGCGTCCGGCGCGCTTGTGTTCGCGCAGGGCGTCACGCACACCTTTGCGGATGCCGCGTAGCAGAATCTTTTTTTCTTCAGCTGCCGTTCGTGGTCCCATTGGTTCCTCGCTGAATCCTTTGCCAGAGTATAGCATCATGCACGGCAATTGCGGGGGAAGGTGTCGAACTTCCACATTGCCACATTCGCGTATGGGGCTATCCGCGCCAATTCTTCGCCGCACGCGCATATATCTCGTCCAGGCCCTGTCCCTGATACAGGCGACGGGACGCCTTCACATAGTCAACTTTATCGCCACGAAACAGAGATAGAAAGCGCGCGGCATTGGCAGAACCCAATGCCTTAGCCAACGCCTCCATCCCGCGCATTTTTATCGTCGTATCACTGTTCGTCACGCGTCGTGTCATCACATTACCTCCCGCCTGAAATATTGTATTGGATCAACACATGCCAGCGGCAGGCGCAACCGATTTGCCCTCCGCAGCAGCATATCATCACACGATATAAAAAACGCCGCCTTCTCCACCACCGCAGCCGCCAAGTGCAATGCGTCTTTGGGCGATAACAATGCCTTTTGGCAATATTCCTGTGCCAGCGTGTGTATCCTCTGCTTCGGCCCAACTCGTACCCGGCACAACCGCGACAGCCAGAAAACCACCTGTCGCCGGTCTTCAATCGGGCATAACGCCGATTCATCCGCGTGCATGAACGACCAGATTAAGCGCACACGCCGCAATTCCGCCAGATCGAATATTTCATGGCAAGCCGTTGTTTCCATGCGGATCCGCGCCTGACTCTGGTCATCCATCCCGCGCTGAAAACAATTTTAGTCAAGGTACAGGACTACGACTTTATGAGGCATCAGTCAACTCCTGTTTACAATATACCATAATTTCAATACCGCCCGGTGCGATGCCAATCCCGCCTTTTCGCTCGCGAGGTATTGCTGTTTCTTCATATCGCTATATTCTTCGTTGAAACCAGATTACCGTTTTCCAATTTCCACTCGCCAATACTGTCCTTGTATCCGTTGGTTTGCGTATAACCGAGTAGAGCAGTACTCCGCTGTCCACAAAGTTATTGTACCACCGCTGCTGGCAGGCGTCAACGGATATTTTGCTGACGGGCGGTACAGTGAAAAAAGCACCCTCCTGCGCCATACGTCTGGTATAATTGTATGGTCGGGAGGGAAGCCAACCGTCACTGTCGTTCCGGTTGCCCTTGCGGGGCGCGCGGCCGGGGTTGATGGCGGCCCTCCCCCACACAGCTTGTGCGGGAAGCGTTGCTGGCCGCATTCGTGGTTGTCGAACCGGGGCGCATCCGCTGCCGCAACCTGAAACCGAAGAAATAAGCATCTAAAGCAACGTTGTGGCATACTGGCAAAAGAAAGACCAACAGTCGCCCGGCCTTTACCCGGTGTCACTTGCGAGCAGTTGACAGGTGGCGGGGCGCCCGCTACAATCCGCTCATGGAAACGCAACCGGACAATCAGGGCGTGCAGCCGATGCAGGTGGTGGCCGTCGTTGCCGGCTGGGCCACGGACATCGTCAGTACGCAGGTGTTCGGGGTTGCGCTCGGCCTGCTGCTTGGTCTCATCGCCGCGCTGAACAGCGACGTACTCGACATCGAAGCTCTGGCTGAATCGACGGGATTTTTGCTCTTTCTGCTTCCCTGCGGTCTTGCCTTTACCGTGCTGGGCGGCGGCATAGCGGGTGTCGTCGCGCGGCGCGACCCGGTCTGGCATGCGCTGGCGGCCGGCATCCTCTCGCTGCTGACGTCGATTCTCATGCTGCTGGGCGGTCATGAGCAGCCGTTCTGGTTCACGGTCACCGGCATCGTGCTGACGCTGCCGGCGGCGCTGCTGGGCGGTTTCTTCGCCGGGCTCATCAACCGCAAATTTAATCGCGCATAACGTCCCGTTTCTGAAAGTGTGTGTCCCCTTTTTCGAAAGTGTGTGTCCCCTTTTTTCAGGAGACGTGTTCGCGGGGGCGGCGCTGCGGGTGGCGGGGCTGCAGCCATGACTCGAGCCGCGCGCGGTCAGCATTGAGCACCAGCTCCTCCGGGAATCCCGTCTCTGCCAGTGCGGCCATGCTCCCGCTGAAACAGCCGATCTGCCCCTGATGGTGCGCATCGCTGGTCACGATGACCGGCACGTCATGCTGCCGTCATAGCGCAAGCATACGGTGTAACTCCGCGCGGCAGTCGCCGCGATTGGTGAGGAAGGAGCGGTTGTTGAGTTCGCAGGCAACATTGGCGCGTGCGGCAGCGGCAATGACTGCCTCGAGGTCGACGGGAAAGTGCGGGTTGGCGACATGCGCGAGGCAGTCGACGGACGGGCGGGCGAGCGCGGCGAGTGTCGCCGCGGTGTTGGTCGCGGAATTACCTTCACCATAGACGGTGTAGGGATGCAGCCCGATCAGGACGAAATCGAGTGCAGCGCGCAGGTGGTCATCGAGATCGAGCGTGCCCGCCGCATCGGTGATATTGACCTCGGCCCCCGCGAGGATGCGCACCCCGCTCAGTTCCTCGGGGACCAGCGAATTGCAGCGGAAGTAGAGGAAGGAGGGGGCGCCCGGGATGGCGGGCCCGTGGTCGGTGACCGCCATGAGTTCGAGTCCGCGCGCGGCGGCGGCAGCGGCATTTTCCGCGAGCGAGCCGAAGGCGTGCCCGCTGGCAATGGTATGGGTGTGCATATCGGCAATGATGCGCATTATCGTCTCCCGCTTGTCTTTATCCGCTGCGCGGTGTATACACCCTGCAGGACAGGTCGTCAAGGAGCGGAGCAGTGCACACAGACATCGCGGCGCTGGCACAGCGGCTGGTGCGTGTGCCCGGCGTGACGGGGCAGGAAGGCGATATCGCGCGCGAATACTGCGCGGCGGCGCGAGCACTTGGGTTGCAGGCGGAGACGGATGCCGTCGGCAATGTCATCGTGCGCAAGCCGGGCCATGGCAGCGGACCGCGCCTCGCGCTGAGCGGGCATCTCGACACGGTGCCGGCCGACCCGTCGCGCTGGACGGTCCCCCCCCACGCGGGACTCATCCGCGACGGCATGCTCTACGGGCGCGGGGCGGCGGACATGCGCGGCATGCTGGCGGTGCTGCTGGCGGTGGCGGCGGAGACGAAACGTGCGGGGGAGACGGTGATCATCGCCACGGCCGGCGAGGAGTTGTACGAAGGGGCGACACTCGGCCCGGCGCTCGACGCGGCAGCTCCGGATATACTGATCATCGGCGAGGCGACGGAGTGCGAACTGGCCATCGCGCAGCGCGGGCGCGCGGAGTACGACGTGCGCGCCTACGGGGTGCCGACCCACGCGTCACACGGGAAAACCGCGGCCAATCCGGTGGAACAACTGGCGGCGCTGGTGTCGCAGCTGCGTGAATTGCCGGCCACCGCGCGGCATCCGCTCTGCGGCGAGCGGGTCATCGTGCCGACCGATATCGGGATTGTCGCCGGGGGCGGACTCGACGGGCGGGGCGGGAACTCGACTGTGCCGGCGGAAGCGTATCTGACGGTGGAAGTACGGACGTTGCCGGGCGACAGCGAGGAGATGCTGACGTCGCTGCTGCAGCAGCAGGCGCAGGCGGCGGTGGCCGGACTCCCCGCGCCACCGCGCGCGCTGCGTGTCGCGATAGCCGAAACGGAGTTTCTCACCTGGACAGGGGCACGTCTGGCAGTGCGCAAGCATGCCCCGGCCTGGGAAACGGCGGCGGACATGCCCGCTATCGTGGCGGTGCAGCAGGCGCTGCGTGCGGCGGGGCAGGCCGGCACACTGCGCGCCTTTTCCTTCTGCACCGACGCGAGCGCGGCAGTGGCCTACCGGCAGCGTCATCCGGAAGCCCGACTCACGGTGTTCGGCTACGGGGCGGGACGCGAGGATGCGGCGCATCGCGACGATGAGCATATCGCCATCGCGGCATTGCAGCAGGCGGCGCACGGGCTGCTGGCAATCAGCAACGCCCTCTGACAGCGTGCGGTTGAGGTCAGGCGGCTGAGGCGAAAACCAGCGCGAGCCCGGTGGTGACGAAGATGACCGGCACGGCCCAC
Organism: uncultured bacterium; assembly: GCA_964637655.1. Classification (GTDB taxonomy): domain Bacteria; phylum DAOPZR01; class DAOPZR01; order DAOPZR01; family DAOPZR01; genus CAZWUZ01. The sequence continues at coordinate 7,976 of CAZWUZ010000128.1, forward strand.
GAAATGAAGTGGAAGAGCTGTTCCTGAACGAACGGGCCGAACCAGCGGGCCGGGAGCCGGTAGCGGTAGAAGGCGACGGTGATGAGCAGGCCCGCCGCGAGGGCAACGTAGTTGAGGGCGATGAGACGGGTTACCGTGTTGTCGACGGCGGCAACCGCAGGATACGCGGCCCCGATCGAAAAACTGAGGGCAATGACGGCGAAGAGCCCGCCAATTACGACGTTGGCCAGTTCAAAGGCCTCGACCGTGAACCCGCCTTCGCTGTCCGCCCGGTTCATCCAGGTGGCCATGAAGGGGATGAGCAGCGAGGCGAAGAGCGGGATGAAGATGGTATAGATCGTACTGACTGCCTGACGCTGCACATCGAGCGTCGCGACGACGGTGGCGTAGCGGTCGCCATTCCACCCCTTGATCACATCCTTGCGCAGGTTGGCGAGACCCGGCACCCAGCCGTCAAAACTCAATTCGCGCGCCGCGCGGGTGAAATCCACGTCGGCGCGCCGGAAGCCGAGGTCGACGGCTTCGACTGCCTGTTCGTTGACGGCGATGGAGACCTGCAGTGGCTGATGGTCGAAAGGAAAACGCGCGACATCGACCGGGGTCTTGTACACGGCGGTGGTGCGCACGATCAGTTCGACTGTGCCGTCCGGCATGATGCGCAGACGGCGTTCGGTGAGTGACGGTTCACCGGTGCGGTTGAGGAAGCGGACCGGCGGCGTCCAGATCCGGGCAATCCGGGCTTCGGCCGCGGACATGCGGTATTCCTTGTAGCCGTGCAGTCCCTCTGCGGCGGGATACCTGAGGCGCGGATCCTCCCAGGTGAGGCGCAGGTCGGTGGTCGCCTCGAACGTGCCCTGGTTGTCGTCGAAATATTCGACGTGATTGAAAAAGAGCGCGGTGCGCACGAGGACCGGCAGCCCCCGGCCCGTGGGGATGGACTGCAGGGCGGCGGCGGTATCGGCCGCGGCGACAGCTGCCGGCAGCAGGAGGAGCGCAAGGCCGAGGAGAACCGGCCGGGCGAACAGGCGACGCATCAGCGTTCCCCTCCGGTTTTCTCCGTTCCGTGGTCGCGGGTGCGCAGGCGTTCGCACGCTTCGGCCAGTTCCCTGATCTCGGCGCCGGCTGACGGCGGCGGCACGATCGGCTCCCCGCCGGCGTCAACCTGCCGGCTGAGCGCGGCCAGCGGCTGGAGGAGCATGCCCCGGATCACGGTGAGCATCACGCCGATGAGACCGATCGCGGCGAGGATGCCGAGCAGCGTCTGCCAGACGAGCGCGGAACGGTCCGCGGAGCGGAGCGCGCTGAAATCGCCGGCCATGGCGATGACTCCGATCTGTTTGCGGGCGTAGTTGTAGACCGGGAAGAGGAGGACGCCGTAGGGGACGCTGGCGCTCTCCCTGAGCACGTGGGCCTCTTCCGTGACGGAGAGATCCGCACCGGTGACGAGAGAGCGCAGCAGCGCGGTATGGGTCGAATGGAAATTGATGAAATCGCCGCAGCGGTTCTGGTCGTTGAAGACCTCGCCCGTGAGCGAGGTGGCGGTCTCGCGGAGCAGTTTCTCCTCGACGAAGAAGGCCAGTTCGAACCCGTAGGCGTTTTTCAGTTCGTCGAGGAGCGGGGCGAACTCGTAGGCGATCTCGCAACTGCCGTTCGGCTGGCCCGTCGCATCGGTCATCGGCAGCGTGCCGAAAATACCGATGCCCGAGGTGGTGATCTTCGCCCCCTTGCGGATCGCGTGCTCCCGGTTCACCTCGACGACGATGTGGCGGTAGGCGGACTGGTCCTCACCGAACTTGGCGGGATTGTGGACGCGGAGGAAGGAAGTCGCTGGCGGCAGGTGGAACTGGGCCTGGCTGACCCCGTATTTCTCCTGCTGGACGGTGAAGGCCGCCCGGGTCGCGGCGAGGAGCGCCGCGCGGTCGCGCGCGGCAAAGGCCCGGCGTACTTCCGGCATGGCCGCGAGCAGCTCGGCCGTGGCGATGGCTTTCCCCTCGGCCCCGCGCAGTTTCGACTGGAGGATCCGGGACATCAGGGTGTACTGCGTCTCCGCAAAGGAACTGGCCATCTGCCGGGAGATGGCGATGCTGACGCAGGAGACCACGGCGGTGACGATGAGTACGGCGGCAGTCAGTACTGTCGTGGCGCTGGTGCGGAAGGTCATGGGACGTTCCTCTGTATTTTGGTGCCTGCGGCCCGGTGCGGGGCATCAGGGTTGGCGTACTGTAGCACCCAGCCACCTCCGTGTCAAAAACATTGACGGCAGACAGGCAGGGTGCTACGATACGGTGGCACGCAACGGTGCCGCGGAGGCGAATTGATGAGCATCA
>CAZWUZ010000129.1:0-10242 GCA_964637655.1 uncultured bacterium
CGCTGAAACTTTCTCTCGGTGCCTGTTTGCGCGAGCGACAGGCTGCGCTCGGGCTGTCGCTCGATGCGCTCGCTGCACACCTGCAGCTTACCCCGCCGCAGCTCGCCCTGCTCCTGACCGATACGTTTCCTGCCGCCGACTTCACCCCCGCGCTCCAGGCGCGCCTGCGCGAGACGTTTGCCCTTGCTGACGAAGAGCTCGCTGCGCTGATCGGCGTATCCGCGCCGGCAGCGCCGGCTGTCGTCCCCCTCCGCAGCGATGCAACCGCCTACGAAACACTCTGGCAGCGCGCGCGCGCCCGCCTGCATCCGTGACCGATTCCCGCCGCAGCGACCGCGCTGCCGCCGCCCCGGACGATCCGCGCGCCGCGCTCTTCGAACAGTTGTGCAGTGACGCCCGCGGCGAGCTCTACAATGCCGCCCGTCCCGATCTTGCCCTGCCGCTCTTTGAGGCCGCGCTGACGCTCTACGATCCTCCCGAAGCCCATCCGCAGCGCACGTACAAGGTGGTGCGCGAACTCATCACCGTTTATCAGAAACTCGGGTTCCGCGACCGCGCCCACGCCTTTGCCGCGCGGCTGCAGCAGATGGCGCCGGCGCTCGACGACAATCCGAAGACCGCGCTCAAGGCCTGCTACAACAGCATGTACCTGCAGGCGGAACTGCAGCGTTATCCGGATGCATGGCATGCCGTGCATGCCGCCCTGCCGCTGCTCGACCGCATCCACAGCGGCCGCCATGCCGTGGCGGAAGAAGCCAAAGACCGCGCGGCACATCAGCTGCATATCGGCAACCTGCACCGCGACTGCGGCAAGTATCGCCATGCCGTGCGCGCGTACAGCCGTGGTCGTCGTTTTCTCCGGCAGCTCAAGCCGGGTATCACCAATGACCGCCTGCAGCGCAAGTACTGTCTGCTGATGATCGCCGCCCTGCAGTCTGCCGGCCGCCATCATACTGCGCTGGGCGCGCTCGACCGTCTTGCCAGCAGCGGCGAGGGTGATGCCGCCGCCATCGGTTTTGCCCGTGCCATATCGCTTGCCGCAGTGGGCCGCGCGCAGGAAGCGCTGCCGCTGGCGCAGGCGGCAGTCGCGCATTGCGAACAGCAGCGCGCGCGCCTGCAGTCTGACAGCATCGAGCGCGGGGTCAGCGAATCACATGCCGACAAATACGATCTGGTGATCAGCCTGCTCGCCCGCACGCAGGCCAGACCGGCCGTCATCCTGCAGGCCATTGCCGCTGCCAAGGCGCGCCTGTTTAGCGGCAAACTTCTCGGCCGCGAGCGCACCGCCGGCACCGCGGCAGACGAAATGTCCGCCTACCGCTGGCGGGCCGGATATGATGCCGCATTCAGCGCCGCCCAGGCCGTCCATGACGCGGCCGGCGCGACACAGCAGCGCGATCTCGTCGCTGCCCTGCACCGCACCATCAGCGACATGCTTGCCGCCACTGCCGGTGACACACCGCAATCCATTCCGGATCTTGGGCAGGTGCAGGCCGCCATACCGGACAACACGCTGGTCCTTGAGCTGTTTCAGTTGCAGGATGAATTGCTGGTCGTCGCCCTGACCCGTACGGATGCCCGGCTCCATTCGTGTCCGCTCACGCTCAGTGCCGCGCGCGATGCTGCGTTCGCGCTGAACCGCACCGCGCAGGCCATGCAGCAGCGCCTGCAGCCGAGCCCGCAACTGACCAAGTTATTCTACTGGCAGACCGCCGACCTGTACCAGCGTATCTTTTTGCCGCTCGCGCCGATGCTTACCGAACATGCGCACTTGCTCATCTGCCCGCATCGCGCCCTGCATCGCGTGCCGCTCGCCGTACTGCGCAAGCCGGACGGCACACTGCTGGGCGAATCACATACCGTTGCCTATCTGCCGTCGCTGGCCTCGCTGCTCAGGAATGTTCCGCCACCCGCCGGTACGCAGGCGCTGGTCATCAGCAACAGCACCGGCGAATTGCGTCATGCCACCGCCGAAGGGAAAGCCGTTGCCGCTCTCTTCTCCGGCGCCGTCCATGCGGATAACGAAAAGGCCACGCTGGCTGCCGTCACTGAGCATATCGGCCGTGCCGATATCATCCATATCGCCTGCCATAACCGTTTCGATCCGCACGGCATTGTCCACACGCATATCCCGCTTGCCGACGCGCCCCTGACCACCGAGGTCATCTTCCGCTGTGCGCTGCCGCGCGCCCCGCTGGTCGTCCTCTCCGCCTGCGATTCCGGGCTGGCCGAAGAGCGCCGCAGCGACGAGCTCGATTCCTTTGCCCACGCCTTTCTGCTTGCCGGCGCCCGCGCCGTGCTCGTCACCCTCTGGCCCATCGATGACGCCGGCGCCCCCATCCTCGTGCGCGAGTTCTACGCCGCACTGCGGCAGTCTGCCGATGCTGCCGCCGCCCTGCATACCGCCCTCAAGCAGGCTCGGGCCGCCGGTCTTTTGCCGCACCATCTTGGCGCGCTAAAGTGCACGGTATAGCTGTTCTATTAGATTGTCTCTGGTTTGGAAAACATCGCTGGCATTAAATAACCTGATGTGTATTACCCTAATTCCATACAACTCCTATGCGAGCTGTCACCGATAACCAGATGGTCCAGCACGCGAATGCCCAGCGGCTGCGCCGCCGCCGTGACCTCGCGGGTTAGACAAATATCGTCTGCCGACGGCTCCGTGTCGCCACTCGGATGGTTGTGCACCATAATAACGCTCTTGGCATGGCGCTGCAGCGCCTGCTCGATGATCTGGCGCGGGTAAACCGCCGCACGGTCAACCGTCCCCTCTGCCATTGTCAGCACATCAATCACCCGATTCTTATTGTTCAGCAGTATCACCAGAAACACTTCATTGCTCAAGCCGCCCAGCTTCGCCCGGGCATACTCGACCACCGCCGCCGGCGTCGATAATTGCGGCGCCGCCCGCAGCTTCTCCCGCGCTGTCGCGACCTGCAACTCCTTCACCAGCCGCAGTAGTGCCGCTGCCGACTCTCCTATCCCCTCCACCGCCGTCAGTTCACTTACCGAAGCGGCAAACACCGCCTGCAAATTGCCGAATTGCCGCAGCAATCGCTTGGCTATGGGTTTCACATCGCAGCGTGGGATGGCGTAGGTCAGCAGCAGCTCCAGCAGTTCGTAATCCGGCATCGTCTCACCACTACCGGCGATAAACCGCTTACGTAACCGCGCCCGATGCCCAATGAAATCCGACGCAGCTTTGCCCGGTGTCGTGGTACGTCGTTGTAATCGTTTGCTCATAGCCAGTATGCCGCTCCTTCACGGCGCAATTGTGCGCGCCGCGCTTCGTAATCAGGCATAACCGTACCCAAATGCCGCCAGAATCGCGCTGAGTGATTAGGGTGCAGCGTATGGCACAGTTCATGCACCACCACATAATCAACCAGCCGCATAGGCGCCAGCATAATCCGCCAGTTCAGCCGCACTTCATGATGCCGGTTGCAGCTTCCCCAGCGCTTGCGCTGATCGCCAATGAACAACCGCGGCGGCTGGATTGCCATCTTCTTCGCCCACCAACGCAACCGCAACGCCAGCACGGTTTTCGCCCGTCGCTGATACCATGCAGTAAGCTGCCGCCTGACTTCGCGGCGACGAGCATCAGGCTCTCCATCGCCAACCGTCACGCACAACCAGCCGCCGCGCAGCGCGGCCCGCGCCTGCCGTTTATTACCCGTGCGTATCAGGCGCAAACGATACCGCCGTCCCAGATAGGCATACGTTTCGCCGGCAACGTATTCACGCCGCGGCAAATGTTCAGTCAGTTCCGCCAGTTTACGCGTCTTGCCGACTATCCATTTCGCCTTGCTGCGCACCAGTTCAGCCACCCGTGCCTCCGGCAGCGACTGCGGCGCGCGTGCGTACACCCCTTCCACCGGATCGACGAATATGCTGACCGTACGCCGCTGCGCACTGCGATAGACACGATACGGTATCGTTGTGCGCCCGAATTCGACCGTCGGCATCACGCGTTGTCGTCCCCGGTCGAACCGTGCCGCAGCCGTACACGCGCCAGGTCGATAATCTTCGCGGTCATCGCCTCAATTTCCTCAAATGACATGCCGGAACTGCGCAGCAGCCCCTTGACCTGTCGGCGCATCTCCCGCTGCACATCGTCCTTATGCACCCAGTCGATGACCGCCAGCTTTTCCAGAACGCTGAATATCTCGCGCGTCAGCTGGTGTGGATCGCCGCCCGCCGCACCGTAGGGTTCCGGCCGTTCCCGCACTTCGTTGCTGCTGCCGCCTTGCAGCAGCTGATGCAGGGCGTATTCCGTTTCCGACAGGCCAAGCTGCTGCGCCGCCTGACCGAGCCCGCGCAGTTCATTCACCATCTGCTGCAGATGCCGCAGCGCCTCCGCCGCATCAATGCGCGCCTGCCGCTTCGCGGCAATCAGCTCTTCCAGCCGCTGCCGCAGCGATTGATAGAAAACCGGGTTTTCGCTCAGCCGACAGTGGATCTCATGGCGTATGGCATGTTCGATTTCACTGGCGCGCGCCTCGGGCGTGGATAACGAATCGACATAATCATTGAACTTTTGTGAAAATATCGATACCGGCTCCAGCAGCCGCACTACTCCGTTAGTATGGATATGCTCCTCAATAAGCTGTTTTACTTTGGCGCCGCAAGCCGACAGGTCAAGCGTCGTGTCGCGATAGCGCACCTTGGCGGCATTCCGCACCTTCCCCAGCCACTGCAAATCCGCACGATAGGGGAGCGCCGCCGGATCGGGGAGGACCATATCCATGCTCTGCGCGAAATTGCGGAAGGCCAGATCAAAGTCGGCGCGCACATCTTCCGCTTCAAGCACCTTCAGGCACGCCTCCAGATCGTTGCGGTCGATCCCATCGAAGAAGCGCAAGGCCGATCGATGCCGTACCTGCAGACGCGGCAGTTCATCGGACTTGGGTGTTAGGGCCTGATAGATGTCCTCTGGATTGAACACCCCCAGCGCCTGCTGCAATTGCTCCGATATGCCCCAATAATCGATGATTAGGCCATAGGTTTTTTTGTCCGCGGTCCGATTCACCCGCGCAATTGCCTGCAGCAGGTTATGCTCTTTGAGCGGGCGGTCGAGATACATCACCTGTTCCACCGGGGCGTCGAACCCGGTCAGCAGCTTGTCGCAGACCACCAGCAGCGCCAGTTTGCTCACTGAATCGTTTTTGAAACTGTCGATAATCTCCTGTTCCTGCGCCTTCAGCTTGTGATGCACCGCCAAATGCCGTTCGTCGTTATGGCTGGCGGAGATGAGCACCGCCGACGGCGGCGCGTTCAGCCGGTCAAGCGTCTCCTTGTAGGCGACCGCTGCTTCGCGGCTGGTCGTCACCACCTGCGCCTTGAATCCGTTCGGCAGTATGTATTCCTCATAATGTTTGATCAGGTCGAGGCATATCGCCTCGATCCGACTGGGGGCCTGCCCAATCGCCTCTTCCGTGGCAAAGCGTTTTTTTATCTCTTCGCGCTCCGTTTCGCTGTACTCGCGGAAATAACGGTCGAAGAGCGCATCGAGGTTCCGGCCCGATACGCGCACATCCGGCAGTCGGCTCTCGTAATAGATCGGCACCGTGGCGCCGTCACGCACCGCCTGTTCGATGGTGTAGGTGTGGATATACGAGCCGAAGGTACGTACCGTGCTCTTGTCCTGCTTGTCAATGGGAGTACCGGTAAAACCAATGAAACAGGCGTTGGGCATTGCCTGCCGCATATTCGCCGCCAGATTCTTTTCCTGCGTGCGATGCGCTTCGTCCGCCATGACAAAGACATTGTTCGCTTCCGTCAGAACGGGATGCTCGCGATCCTCCGTCAGCTCCTGAAATTTCTGTATGGTCGTCATAATCGTTCGGCCATTGCCGGAGGCGATCAGCTCACGCAGTTCGCGCACGCTACGCGCCTGCACCGGATTGGGGAACCCGCAGCGGTTGAAGGTACCGGCTATCTGATTGTCCAGATCCGTTCGATCCGTCACCACAATCAGCGTCGGATTGTCGAAGGCGCGATAGCGCCGCAGTTTCACCGCCAGCCACAGCATGGTCAGCGATTTACCCGAGCCCTGCGTATGCCAGATCACCCCACCGCGCTTTGCGGGCGACTTGGCGGCGCGTATCCGCTCGAACGCGCGCTGCACGGCGATGAACTGCTGATAGCGCGCAAGTTTCTTTCGCGTTATCCCGCTTTCCACCTCAAACGCCGTGCAATTGCGTATCAGTTCGAGAAGATTCTCCTTCTGCAGCACCCCCGCCAGGAGTCTGTCCTGATTTGTTGGCGGCTTTGCGAACAGCCGCATGGTGTATTTGCCGCTCAATTCGTCGAGGGTGAGCGGGTACGGCTCTTTCCATTCCGAATAATGCCGCGCCGGCGTCAGCACTGTTCCGACCTTCGCCCGCTCCCCGCAGGCGGCGATCAGGAGCTGCACCGATTCAAACAGTCGCGGCGCGCCGCGATCCCTGAACTTGTCCGTCGTTTCCTGATAGCGAAACAGTTGCGTCAGCGCCTTATCGATCGGCTCGCGTATCGTCGGGCCTTTACATTCGATCACCACCAGAGGAATCCCATTGATAAAGACAATGATATCGGGAATGATATTTTCTTTCAGCCCCGCGACTTTGAACTGCCGCGTGAAGATGAACTCATTGTTTTCGGGATGGTCATAGTCGATGAAGAACACGTCGCGACTTCTGCCATCCTGCTCTAATGTCAAACTGTGCGTCAAATATGTGTGGATCCTCTCGTTCGCTTCCAGCAGATTGGTCGCACCAACTGTCGTCAGCGCCCGCACCGCCTTCCGCCGGTTTTCTTCCGACAGCCCGGGGTTGAGCTCTGCCAGTTTCCTCTCCACACGGTCGGCAAGCACAACATCCTTCAGCCCTTCCCGCTCGCTGTCCAGCACCTCCGCCGGGACATAGGTATATCCCAACGCTTCCAGCATCTTCGCCGCCGGCTCTTCCGACAGTTGCAATTCGTTCCAGTCAGTTCCGCTCATCTTTGGGTACCCCTATTCTCCTGCATCAACCAGATATTATTGTTCTGTCAACTTGTTCTGGTCGATGCCAATCATCATATGCTGGCATATTCACGATAATAAATGATTATGGTTTGAGCAGTTCCTTTAAATGCTCGATATATTTTAGCTGAATCTCGATGCATTTACCCTTGCGTTTATCTGCTTCTGCACTTGTTTTATACTGTTCGTTGAAGCGCTCTATTTCCATCCGTCTTTCCTCTGCGCTCATGTCACCACTCAGCCGTTTTGTACCATACATCGGCTTAGAGAATTCACAAAGGCCTTTATATAGGTTTTCGTCAAGAGTGAATGGGATTGACGCAGGATAGTAAGTCCCGTTGGATTGGGATTGATATTGTTGTTGAATATTGCACAAACCGAGGATTTCAATATCTGCAAGTCCAGTAACTACATTTCTCTCGCTGTTAATGCACAGAATCTCCTTTAATGATAAGTCGGCAAATTGAGAATACTTACTAATCACTTGCTGATCATTATTGGGATTGTTTGAAATTATGTGCGCAATGTGATGCATAAAAAAACCTTTTACTAATGCATAGTCATAATATTCAAATTTAATTACTGGGCAAAGTGTTTCAGCTGCTGCGATTGGAGGGATTTCAAGTAATCCGTCTTTTCGCGGGAAAGATATTCTCTCAATTAGTTCGGAATGTGGTTTTACAAGTTTAACATTATAATTATTAGCACATATCTGCGCAATATTTTGCCTGATAATCTCTTGATCTTTCTGAATCAAGGCACACTTTTCCTGCGCAATTTCAAATGTTTCTATACCCTCAGTCAATAAACGAATTCCTGTGGTTCTATAGAACGTTTGATAAACCGTTTTTAAATGTTCCCAATGCTGCACCCTATCTTCTACTTTATTTTGCCCTATAAATTCGTAAAATACGGAAGGGCATACGACTATTGATAATTCCGCATTATTGGCGACTAGATATTGCAAAAATGTGATGATTGCCAATGTGCCTTCCGTAATCTCTCGTTTTACAATATAACGTTCTAAACGAATTAAAACGTTTGTATCCACAATATACTTATACGGTCCTCGCAATTCCATGGCCAATATCTCGAGGTTAAATAAAATCCTGGAGTTCATCCAAAATCGATCTTTCTGCTTAACACTGAATCCTGTGTAGTGTTTCTTAATATTTTCAGTAGTCATATCGTTCATATTTGTCCCTCCAGTTCGGAACAACTAGCGACCGGTAAATTCGTCCTCCGCTTCTTCACGTTGCTCCCTGACGATTTGTTGATTCAAGTAATCGATGACATCGTTCGCCCATATTTTTACATTTGGATTAGAGTGTTGAAGAAAACGAGCGAATAATTCAATCTTTTTCTGATAAATTGGAATACCAGATCCACTATAGATGTCTGGTCCCATGCTATAAAACAAAGTGCCTAACATTTCCTTATCGTTTCCATAATTATCTATCATATGAAGAGCATATTCGTGCCATTCATAGTCGTTATCATTTTTATAAAGGATGGGAATGAAATGAGCAAATATTTTCGGCGCTACATCAGCATTATCTGTTAACCAATGACAAAAGAATTCACGTGGCATTGACGCAATAATTCTTTTGTCCGATTCAAATCCATCGATATGCCCCTTGAGCATGTCGATAACATTATGTTTGAAACGGTAATCTTCTGACGTAAGCCCTTTCCAAAACTCTCGCCATACAATATGTGAATATTCTTTCATTAAAACGCACAATACCGCATGAAACGTCGAGTCGAAATGCGAAACCAATCTATCGCAGTTGCCTGACTGTACGATTTCACTTGCAGCATGAAGGGCAAGTTCATCATCTTTTGTTGTCAACAAATCGGTACAGACTAATTGCCAGTGATAATAGTCCCTGACAACAGCATTTTCATCTTGAAAAATATCTTTAATCATAATGATTGCACGGAAAGTTGGCATACATTCACGATAACGCTCTTTATTACGAAAGCTGTACATATAGAGAATGTCCAGAACTATACGAGATGAATTCGGGTGTGTATTTATTGCCGTCATGCAGAATTCGCAAACCACAGAAACAGGTAACTCGTCAAACATGCAGCCGTAAGTAAATTTGTTCAGTTCTTCTAAGTCGATTTTACTATTCTTTAACCGAGCTACTATTCGCCCGATGAGTATTTCGTCCGTACGTAACACGCGGAGGATTTCATTCACATACCTATCTAACCGGCTATTCGCCTCCATTCGATCCAGTGTGCTATACAGTAATTCCGGGGTCATCTCACGGACAATAGATAGAAACCCCGTCAACACAATTGGCTCACCACCATTGCCAGATAACGATTCCAATACCCCTAACGATTCATCAATAAATTGTATTTTGTTACTAAGCGCCCGACCAAGTGAACGTCCAAACGAATATCCTGAATTTTGTTCACCAGAATACACAATTCGAAGGTTCCGATAGAACACATCCGTGCTAGCAGCACATTCGTTTGCTAGGTTATCCGCTCGGATCTCGGTGACATTTCTGCGCTCCCCTTCCGCAATCGTTTCCATATCATACTGCGCTCTACTTACGAACATTTCAAGCTTGCCAGGCAATGTCGTTGGTTCAAATAGATTCAGCCAACGCTTGACTTGCAGCAATTGTAGCTCCGTTAAATGCCCGTCGGCTCGTTTAATTATTTCCCGGATCATAAAATACATTTCAGGACAATATCCATCAACAGCATTACTGATCTGCGAAAGAGCCGTTTCCACTTCGTTTGCCATACCTTTGAAAGTCAATCCAAATATTCTTTTCGATATTTCCAAACGAGCCTTAATTGCGTGTTCGCTCGTCCCGATGGCGATATTTGTCAATCGGTTTAAACAACCACGCAGATATTCGTAGACTTCTTTATTGGTCTTAGGGTAGTATTCCTCCAATTTCTGCCCAGCTCCCTGATATTCTGGCCCATTTATTCGGTGAAATGGACCGGTTGCCAGTGCTTCCCCCAATACTTTAATTATGACATTGTTTTTATGGACACACGTTGTTTGCAAGGCGTCACTAAGAAAAGTGGTGCGTTGTTCTAGGTTCGCCTCTGTCCCGGAAAGTACTACATGAAACAATTGCAATAGCTGCCCGGTAGCGCTATTTCCCCAACTTTCATTCTCCGCTGATGCGAATGACAATAGAACCATTGCAGCTTGGGAAAAGGTCTTTTTTCGGAACGCTAACTTTTCAAGTGCCCAT
>CAZWUZ010000130.1:0-10239 GCA_964637655.1 uncultured bacterium
GCATAATCCGGAGTTCGGCATTATGCCGCTTATGCCGAATGCGGCATAATCGTCATACCTTCGTCACGCCACACTGGCAGTCGCGCTCCATCATCCTCGCGGCGCTTTTCCTCATTCCCACGCTGCGCAACGCCCTGCTGCTGGTCCGGCCGCCATTCCCCGATCCGGAACAACGTGGGCCGGCCCGCTTCGTCGCGGTCGTCACTTCGCTCGACGGCCTCTACCGGTTTTTTATCGTTGTCCCCTACCTCGCCCTGGGATTCGACACCAGCGCCGACCTGCCCGGCGCCGGGCAGCCGATGCAACTGTCAGTGCTGCTCTCGCTGGCCAATTACCTGCTGCTCAACCTCGGGCTGCTCTGGCTGGTCTTCACGCGGCTGGCCAGCGACCTGCGCGAATCGCTCGACGCGCGCGAGCGGCTGCTCGAACTCGTCGCCCACGATTTGCGCAACCCGTTCGCCGTCATCCTCGGCAATGCCGAGCAGTTCAGCCGCATGCGCCACCTGCCGGACGAAACACTCCTTCTCCGCTACGGGCAGACCATGCTCAGGTCAGCCACGCGCGCCTACGACCTGCTCGAGAACCTGCTCCTCTGGGGGCAGCGCGGCTCGCTGGCTGCCGACTTCCGCGCGCATGAAGTGCTGCCGCTGGCGAAACACGCCTGCGCCCATGCCGCTGCCGGCGCCGCCGCCAAGCGTATCGATTTTGCGCTCACCGTGCCGGCCGGAGTATCCGTGCGTGCTGACGCCAACATGCTCTCTGCCATCATCCGCAATCTTGCCGGCAACGCGGTCAAGTTCACCCCCGAAGGGGGGCGTATCGGGGTGACTGCCGGCAGTACCGCGACCGGCGTGGAGATTGCCGTGACCAACAGCGGCAGCACCCTGGCATCGTGCATCTGCACGGCGCTGAACACCGGTCAATCACTCACCAGCACGCGCGGCACAGCGGGCGAAATGGGTTCAGGGCTCGGTCTGCAGCTGGTGCGCGACTTCCTCGCGCGCCATGACAGCACACTGCGCTGCGACTGCCCGGCGGAGGGGGGCATGCGCATCAGTTTCATCCTCCCGGCGGCAGCCGCATGACCTTCCTCACCGTCAAGCCGATTGCGCTGACCGCGCTGGCGGTCTCCGTCATCATCTTTGCCTTCATCGCGCTGCTGCCGCGCCGCTTCGACAGCAATGGCGCGCTGGTCGAACTGCGCCGCGCCATCTGCTGCCTGATCCCCGGCCTGCTGGGCTACGGCCTGCGTGATGAACTGCCTGATTTTTTCGCTGTCTATATCGCCAATGCCGGCGTCCTCGCCACGCACCTCTTTCTCGGGCGCGGCCTGCGCCGCTTCCGCGGCAGTGCCGACCCGGGGTGGCGCTTCGATCTCGCGCTGCTGTTCCTCTTCCTGCTGGTCTTCATCCCGCATACCTTCATCGCCCCTGACTGGCAGGCGCGGACCATCATCATCGGCATGGTCTTCTTCGTGCCGCTGCTGCGCAATGCGCTGACCTTGCTGCGCCCCCCGCTGCCGGCCCGCGACCTGCGCGCCGTCGCCGCGTTGATTGCCGCCTCCTTCCTGCTGGATGCCGTCTGGCGCCTCGGCGTCGTCTCACCGTACCTGCTGCTGGGATATGATCCTTCGTCGGTGATGACTGAATCGGGACTGGTGGTGCGGCTTGGCCTCGCCGCCAGCGGGCTGGGACTGCTGCTCGGTTTTCTCGGGCTCTGCTGGCTGGTCTTCGCCCGGCTGGCGGACGACCTGCGCGAGTCGCTCGATGCGCGCGAGCAGCTGCTCGCGCTCGTCGCGCACGATCTGCGCAACCCGTTCGCCGTCATCCTCGGCAATGCCGAGCAGGTCAGCCGCATGCGACAGCCGCCGCCGGTCGAGCTTTTCCGTCAGTACGGGCAGACCATGCTCAGGTCCGCCACGCGCGCCTACGACCTGCTCGAAAACCTGCTGCTCTGGGGCCATGGGCGCCATATGCATTACGACCCGCGCCCGCACGAACTGCTGCCACTGGCGAAACACGCCTGCGCGCACGCTGTCGCCGGGGCCGGAGCAAAAAATATCGAACTGGTCATCGCGATTCCCGCCGGTCTCACCGCCACTGCCGATAGCAACATGCTCGCCGCGGTCATCCGCAACCTGGCGGGCAACGCGGTCAAGTTCACCCCCGAGGGGGGCCGCATCACCATCAGCGCGGCGGCCACGGCCGCCGGCCTCGAGGTGGCGGTCAGCGATACGGGTGCAGGCTGTTCAGCGGAAGTGTGTGCCGCCCTCGCTGCCGGTCAGGCGCTGCAGAGTACGCGCGGCACTGCGGGTGAGATGGGTTCCGGCCTCGGCTTGCAACTCGTGCGCGACATGCTCGCGCGCCACGGCAGCACGCTGTGCTGCGACTGCCCGCCTGACGGCGGCAGCCGCTTCTCCTTCATCCTCCCGGCCTGATTGTCCGCCTCTGCCGGTGGAGCACAGCCGCCCCCGGCTGTGGCCGATACATCGCAACGGAGCGCCAGTGCAGCAATCGCGGGACAGTCAACCGAAACGGATGGCGTCGACCGGGCAGGCGTCGCGGCACCGGCCGCAGGACCAGCAGTCGGGCGCGGTCAGCACCGGGCATCCGGCAAGGGTATGCGCCATCGCCTCCGTCGGGCAGGCGCGCACGCAGGCACCGCAGTTGATGCACGTCGCGCGGTCGACGACGATGCGGCGGCGGGCGAACCGTTCGAGCAGCCACGACCAGAGCCCGAACGGGCAGAGGTAATGGCAATAGGGACGGAAGGTGAGCACGGCAAGCACCAGCAGCAGCGGCGAGAGCAGCAGTGCGGTCTGCGGCAGGTCGTAGAGGGTGAACAGCTTGAAGTAGTTGAGTTCATGCGTCAGCACATAATCCTGCACCCACGGCTGCCAGCCAAACAACAGTGCAAGAAACGCGAGAATAAAGAGCACCCGCGCGAGCAGCGACCAGCGATACGGCACCGGGCGGCGCCAGCGCGCCGGCAGCAGGCGATGCAGCAGTTCCTGCAGCGCGCCGAGCGGGCAGGCCCAGCCGCAGAGCAGTTTCGGCACGGAGAGCGACAACGCGGTGAAGAGCGTGAACAACAGCAGCACGCCAAACACGTCGCCTTCCAGCCCGGCAAGCAGTTTCAGCGCCTTGACCAGCGTCTCCATCGGCCCGTAGCCGCCGGCGAAAAGAAAGCCGAACACCGCCACTGCCCCGAACAGCAACAGCCGACGCCAGCGCGCCATGGGGCGCAGCGAAAGTACAAACCATGCCACACCAAGGCACCAGCAGGTCCAGAGCGCGGTGATGGCCACCGCATGCGCCGGATGCCGCTCATGCGCCAGATGCACCAGCGCATCAGCCAGCACGGCTGACGGGACGGGAAGTTCGCGCAGCGGGATCTGCCGCGGCAACGACCACGCATCGGGATAGTCGTGATAAAGCAGATGCAACAGTTCCTTGACCGGCACACCGAACTGCTGCGCCGTTTCTTTCAGCGTCAGGTTCAGGTCCGGCGCCACCGGCGCGCCCGCATCCTGCAGCGCCGGCCATTGCCAGAGCAGCGCTGCCCCGAGTGCCAGCAGCGTCAGCAGCAGCAGTTTCATCAGTCGCATCGTCTTGCCTCCGGGTCCTGTCGCTTGACAGTTATTGTAGCATATGCTATTATGCCGGGCAAGCAGCGGAGGCAGTCGATGACAGCAGCGGCGGAGCGCCCTTATCCAACTGGTGAAGTTGTTGCCGTCAACTACGCGCCGCAACGCGGGGCGAAAAAACCTGTCGCAGCGGCGGCGTTGGTCGTGGGCCGCGGGCTTGCGGGCGATGCCCATGCTGACGCGGGTGACCGCGCCATAAGCATCCTGCCGCTCGAGGCGCTGGCGCTGCTGCCGGCCGCACAGCGCGCGGCCGCCGCCGCCGAGCCGCCCACGGAGAACCTTACCATCCGCGGCCTGCCGCCGGCGCTGCTCACCGTCGGGTGCCGGCTGCAGGCGGGCGAAGCGGTGATTGAAATCTGTCATATCGGCAAGACGGTGGCGGAGCCGCGGGGCCGCCGTCACGCCATGAGCCGCGCCGGTCGCTTCGGGCGCGTCATTGGTGCCGGCACGGTGCGTCCGGGCGACCGCTGCACACTGCTCCCCGCAGACACAGGAGAAAAGCAATGAGCACAACCGAACGCAGAACCATCATCGTCATCGGCGGGACGGCCGCCGGCCCGACGGCGGCGGCGCGCGCGCGCCGCCTCGATGAGCAGGCGGAAATCATCATCCTGCAAAAGGGGAAGGACCTGTCGATGGCGTCGTGCGGCTACCCGTACTATGTCGGCGGCGTATTCGACGACCGCAACCTGCTGCTCGCCACGCCCACGGGCACCACCCGCGACCCGCTCTTCTATCTCAATGCCAAGGGGATCACCGCACGCACGGAGACCGAGGCGCTGGCCATCGACCCGGTGCACCATACCGTACGCTGCCGCAACCTCGTCAACAACACCGAGGAGGAACTGCACTACGACAAGCTGATTATCGCCACCGGGTCGAAGCCGCGCCTGCCCGACCTGCCGGGGCTCGACCTCGAGGGGGTAACGACGCTGCAGTCGATGCGCGATGCCGACTACCTGCGCCGCGTGCGCGACGAGCGGCGCCTCAAAAAGGCGGTCATCGTCGGGGGCGGGCTGATCGGCATCGAGACCGCCGAAGCGCTGCACCTCGCGGGTATCGGCATCACCATCATCGAGGCGGGGGCGCATATTCTCCCCTTCCTCGACGACGAACTGGCGATGCTGGTCGAGAACCACATCCGCGCGAAGGGAGCCAACCTGCTCTGCGGCAACGCGGTCAGTGCCTTCCTTGGCAGCGACGGCAAGCTCACGGCGGTGAAACTCGCCAACGGCACGGAACTCGACTGCGAACTGGCGGTCATCGCCATCGGGGTCGTCCCGAACAGCGAACTGGCTGCCGCCGCGGGACTGCGCATCAGCGAGATCGGCGCCATCGCCGTGGACGAATTCCTGCAGACCTCGGCTCCCGACATCTACGCCGCCGGCGACTGCATCGCCGTGCCGCATATGCTCACCGGGAAGATGACCTACGCCCCCTACGGCGACCTCGCCAACCTCGAGGGTCGTGTGGCGGCGGACAATGCCGTGCTCGGCAACCGCACGGTATTCCCCGGCACCATCCAGACGGGCATCTGCAAGGTGTTCGAGTTCACCGCCGGGACGACGGGACTCAACGAGCGGCTGGCGGGCAAGTACGGACTGCCCCCCTACCTCACCGCGGTCAATGCCGGGCTCGACAAGCCCGGGTTCATGGGGGGGAAACTGCTGGTATCCAAGATGCTCGCCGACCGCGACACCGGGCGGCTGCTCGGTTACCAGTGCGTCGGCACCGGCGACGTCAGCAAGCAGATTGCGCTGGCAGCCATGGCCATACGCGGGCACCTGTCTTTGACCTCACTCGCCACCGCCGACCTGCCGTACGCGCCCCCCTTCTCCCCGGCCATCGACCACTTCATCACCAGCGCGCACGTGCTGTCCAACAAGCGAGACGGGCGCATGGCGGGGATCAGCGCGGTACAGTTGAAGGAACTGCTCGACCGCGACGAGCCGCTCTGCCTCATCGACGTGCGCAGCACGGAGGAGTTCGAGGCGATGCGCCTCGGGCGGGGTGAAATCCTCATCCCGCTCGGCGCCCTGCGCCGCAAGCTCAGCGAACTGCCGCAGGACCGCGACACGCCCATCATCTGTTTCTGCAAGATTTCGCTGCGCGGCTACGAGGCGGCGACCGTGCTGCGCGCCCACGGGTGGCGCAACGTGCGCGTGCTCGAAGGCGGCCTCATGGCCTGGCCCTACCGCCGCGAAAAGTAGCGGTCAAGTGCGCGCGTAGGCGCGGCGGACGAATTCCGCCGCGGTGAGAAACAGCAGCACGATGAGCGGGCCGTAGAAGATGCCCGCCATGCCGAACGCGCTCATGCCGCCGAGAATGCTCAGCAGGATGAGCAGCGAATTGAGCCGCACGCGGTTGCCCATAAACAGCGGCTTGAACCAGTTCTCGGTAATCAGCGCCACCGCGGCACACCAGACAAAGACCCCGAGCGCCGCCCCGGTCTGGCCGGTGGCGAGCAGGTAGAGCGCGGCCGGCACCGAGATGAACGAGATGCCGACCAGCGGAATAAACGCCAGCACGACCATCACCACCGTCCAGAGCAGCGGTGAGGGCACGCCGGCGAGGGCAAAACTGATGCCCGCCAGCCCTCCCTGAATAACTCCGCCGATAAAGTTGCAGACCAGCGTGACGTAGTTCATCTCGTTGAAGCGCCCGAGGATGGTCTCCATGTCGCGCGACGGCAGCGGCGACATGCCGGCGATGAACTGCCGCAGGTCGCCCCCGTAGGCCAGCAGTCCGAAGACCACCAGCAGCATGACCATGAACTGGTAGAGGAAGGCAAACAGGTTGCCGACCATGGCGTTGAGCAGGGCGAGGACGCTGCCGCTCAGTTGCTGCGCCGCATCGAGGAAGATCGTTTGGACCGTCGCCGCATTGTACGGCTGGTCCGGCAGGAAAAAGGCAAAGATGCGTTCGCCCGCCGCCGCCACCCGCCCCTCGCCGAACAGGTACTCGCCAAGCATCGCCGTCGTCTCCGGGGCCTGCGCCACACGGTAGGCGGCCGCCACTTCGTGGGTCAGGCGCACCAGCACGTAGGTGGCCGGCAGGAAGACGACGACGACGATGAGCAGGCAGCTGACGGTGGCGGCACGATGGGGCAGCCACTGCCGCCGCTGCACGAGGAAGCGCTGCAGCGGGGAGAACGTTCCCGCGAGGATGCCGGCGAAGATGATGGCGGTAAGGTGCGGCCACACGATCATGCCGGCCAGCACGGCCATGAGCAGAAAGAACCCGGTAAACGCCGCGCGCTGCGCCTGCGGCTGCGCCAGTCCGTACGTCGGCAACGCCGGTGGTGGTGCTGTCACCGGCGGTTTCTGCTTCTTCGCCATCATCTGCTCCCGCGGCGGTCTGCCTGCGGATATGGTAGCACCCGCCCCGCGACACGTCAACGTGCACACGGAATCTTCCGGTTTGGCCGGTGCCCTGTCCGGAACATCAGCGCATGACCATTCCCCCTGCGCTCTTCCCCCTCACCTGCCGCTGCGCGGCTTCCTCTCCCTCAGGGAGAGGGAAAACACGCGCTGACGTCAGCAGGCAACGGAAAGCCGCACGATGCGGCCTGCTCTCCCGCAGGGAGAGGGAAAACACGCGCTGACGTTAGCGGGCAACGGAAAGCCGCACGACGCGGCCTGTTCTCCCGCAGGGAGAGGGAAAACCCGTGCTGACGTCAGCGGGCAACGGAACGCCGCACGACGCGGCCTGTTCTCCCGCAGGGAGAGGGAAAACACGCGCTGACGTCAGCAGGCAGCAGAGCGCAGCACGACATGGCTGCCGACCGGATGCCCCGCCACGCGGGCGACGGGTTCGCACTTGACGCGGAACAGGCACCAGATGGGTTCCGCCCTGCCGCTGAGCGTCTCGAAATTGCCCTGTCCCTTGGCGATGATGAGGTCGGCCGCCGTGAACAGCGCGCGGAACGCCGGACTGGTATCGTCGATAATCGTCCCGGGTGCGGCGCAGCCGCTGCTGATGACCGGCACCAATGCGGTGACACCTGTATACTCCGCGTCGGCCATGACCGCGTCGTTGAGGATGGGGGCACTGCGCACGGCTACGGTCACCGCGCCGCGCGGCAACTGCCCGAGCAGCAGACGGTCAGCAACGATTTCACCCGCATTATCCGTAAGATAGAGGATGCGCCGGGCGCTGGCGACCGCGGCGGCAAAGCCGGCATAGTCACCGCGCAGTGGACATGCCGCAGCGTCACGCACCTCATCGAGCAGCGTGTCGGGGCCGTG
The DNA here is from genome assembly GCA_964637655.1 of uncultured bacterium. Classification (GTDB taxonomy): domain Bacteria; phylum DAOPZR01; class DAOPZR01; order DAOPZR01; family DAOPZR01; genus CAZWUZ01. Next base: position 7,894 of record CAZWUZ010000130.1, read on the forward strand.
GACGTCATGCACGCCAAGGTCGATGATGTTGCCGGCAATGGCAAAGCGTGCCGCGGCCGCCAGCGGGTCGTCCGCCGCATCCACCTGGCGCTGCAATTCCGGCAGCAAACGCAGCATCAGGTCGTTGTGCAGCCGCTTGTCAGCGGCAAACGGGTCAGCCAGCCCGGTGAGTTCGCGCAGCCGGCGGTGGATCTGCCGGGCGACCACCGGTGGCGACAGGGAGAAATCAAGTTCCGCCACCCGGTGCAGCGTTTCGCGCATGATGCATTCATGCACCGCGGGATCATCGCTGAAACGCCGCGCCAGGCGCAGCGCCTGTTGTGCGAAACAGGGGACGCAGTCGAGCGAGGTCTGCACGGAGTCAGCGCCGCCGGCGGCGGCGGTCTTCCTTGCGGCGACGCCGGCTGCGCTGGATTGCGATAACAGGGGTGCAAACGCCAATACGCGACATGACAGTCAGCGCCGCTTACGCGGGGTCAGGCCGTGCGGCGCGTTCTCGTCGCCCCAGCACCAGTCGCGGTAGAAACGTTCGAGCACCGCCTGCTCGGCATCGGCGGGCGCGGCATCGTCGAACGGGATGCGGTAGTCGTCGCAGAAGGCGACGAGCACGTCGCGCGCCTCAGCGAGCTGCTGCAGTCGCTGCGCGCTGCCGGGCGCGTTGCCGCACTTGTCGGGATGCCATTGCCGCGCGAGACGGCGGTAGGCGCGGCGGACGTCGTTGCGCGAGACGCTGTGTCCCAGTTCGAGCAGTGTGCGCGCTGCGCCCAGCGTCAGCGGCCGTCCGCTCATGCGCGCACCGCAGCCCGCACCGCGCGCAGCGCCTGCTGCGCCTTGCGTCCGCACGAGGGGAGCGCCCCGGGACAGCGCATGCCGTCGAGGTGCCGCGGCACCACGCGCAGCGCTGTAGCCAGCGCCCGCGACCCGCCGCCGGCGGCATAGGCGAGTCCCGCGGCCAGCGCCGGGGCCGCCTTGGTCGCCAGCCCGCAGCTGTCGGAGATGCGCTTGCGGCGGCGGGTCAGCCAGCACTGGGTCAGCAACGCGACGACTGCGGCCGGCAGTGCCGCCTCCCCGCGCTGCCGCAGCAGTTCGCGCAGCGGCACCCCGATAAACATCCCCTGATTGCCCGATCCGGTGATGGTCATGACCCGAAAGGCCCCGCCCAGCATACGCGCGCGCACGAGATGGGGAACCGCGCGGTCGACCGGCAGGCGTACCGCGGCCTGTTCGCGCAGGAACGTGCGCACAAATCGCTCAAGCCGCGCCTCGCGCTGCTCCGCCACGCGGATAATGTCGGGGATGCCGGCGGGGAGTTTGAGGTGCGGGCGCGTGCACTGCTGTCCGAGCCCGCGGCTGTCGCTGAGCAACGCCAGCTGGTCATGCCCCCCCTGCACGGTTGCTTCCGCCCAGTTGTGCCCGTCGCTGACCCGCGCGCGGGCATAGACGCCGCATTGCGGCGCCGTGTGTACCGTCAGCCAGTGGCGGCGGCGGACGACCGCACGCACGCGCCGCGCGTCCAGGGCCGCGAAGGGGTTGTACCCGCGGCTGCACGTCACCAGACCGGCCGCGGCGGCGTAGACGAGCCCGCGACGGTTGACTGCGGGAACCACCGCGGTGCTGCCGTTGCGCCGCACTTCACGCGACAGCCATAATTCCACGGTAAGTGCCGCCCCCGCGCGCGGGCGCAGGAAGCGCCGGGCCGAGGCAACCGCAAAGGCAATGGTCGCCGGTTCGGTGCAGCCGACCACCGCGACAATTTCACGCTGCAGCAGGCGCAGCGCATCAGCAGCGGAAAACATGGCTACCGGCCGCAGCGACCGCGCCGCTGCCGCCCCGGGCCGCACTCGCGCAGCGCACTCCCCGTGGCCCCGCACTTCGGGCAGGCGAGGGTCGGGGCATCGGCACAACGCCACTGATGTCCGCAGGCGGGACAGCAGCAATTCCCGGTCACTTCGACCGCCCCCCCCTCGATGCGCAACGCCTTGCCATTGACCAGCGCATCCGCGATCTTTTTGTGCGCCGCGGTGATGATGTTGCCGAAGGTCGGGCGCGACACCTGCATCCGTTCCGCCGCCTGCTCCTGATACAGTTCCTCGAGGTCGGCCAGCCGCACCGCTTCGAGTTCATCGAGGGTCAACGTCACCTCGTCGAGACCGCCCAGCGGGATGCCGCGCGGCTTGAAATAGGTCGCCTGCGGCGGGCAGCCCACCCGTCGCGGCATCGTCGGTCGCACCATAGTTCTTCTCCTCCGTGTGTGCCAGCGCGCAGCTATCCAGCCACACGCGTATCTTTTTAACCACCCACACCCTGCCCACACCCCCCCTCGGGGGGGGAGGGGGGTTGGCTTCC
>CAZWUZ010000131.1:0-10233 GCA_964637655.1 uncultured bacterium
GGGCGTTCCTGCCCGACGCCATTGTGCCGTCGCACACCACCATCATTGTTTCGAGCGCCGACACACCCTGAGCCAGCGTCAGGCCAGGCAGCCGCGGATGTCTGGCCATGGGGACAGGTCGAAACTGCACGTCTTCAAGCAATGGTCTGCGTTGCGGTACCACTATCCTTGTCACCTCAGGCATCCACACATAGCACAATTTGTGATAAGTTCCATCATGCCCCGCCGGGAGGATGTCACAAGTTGCGCTATTCTCTCCCGTTCAATGTTCATCACGTACCTCCGGCAGAATCAGCATGGCATCTCCGTACGAATAGAATCGGTACCCCGCGCCGACCGCATGGCGGTAGGCCGCGAGGATGCGCTCGCGCCCGGCAAGTGCGCTCACCAGCATCAGCAGGGACGAGCGCGGCAGGCGCAGCACGCCCGTCCGCCACGGCTGTTCGCCGATTGTTTTCGGTGTAAACAGCATCACCACTCCACTCCTTCTGTTGTGCTTGCCAATCTGCCGATGACCGCGGGGTCATCAATGCGCATCGGCGACGAGCGAATCGTAATGTTATGCCATCTGCACGATTGATCATCGACGTTTGACGCCAGCGAATATCCGACCCGAAACTCAACTGAATTTAACCCAGCAATAGTGTCCGGCCAGTTAAAAGATTTCAAATTTAATTTCACAGAATATGCATCCGAATCCAAATATGCATACGAATCCAACCGGAAATAGTATTGATCCATTGGGATCATGGCACCGGGTTGAACAACGCGATTGGTTTGCACTCCCGGACCAACCCCAAGCTGGATTCCCAAGCGATTCCATACTGTCAGCCATCCTGTTTCGCTTTTCATCTCAAACCAGACATCTTCGTACGTGCCGACAAAGTAGTCGTTATATCCGACCGCTTCAGTACAGCCGTTGCGGATCCTGCAGACCACCGTCAGCGACGCCGTATCGAGTTCAGCGTGCATCTGCAATCCTTCGACCAGCTCGCCCCACTGCGGGTCTTCACTGTCAGGGCGGGGAGTCGTCACCATGTCTGATGCCGCCGGCTGCGCGCTCGCAGGCAGCCAGTATACGACCGGCATCATACACGCGAGCATCGCGCCGATCAGCAGACGCAGTTTCATCGCGTTCTCCGGGCGCGATAGGATGCCGTGCGTTCACTCACCCGAAAGCCGATGCGCCGGCGCGGCGCAGCGGGAGGGGCAATCATCTCACGCAGAGCGTCAAACACCACCTTAAATTGCGCGTCATACTTTTTCTCCAACGCTGCCAGCTTGCGGGCCAGGACGGCATGCGTCGCCAGCATCTGGCGCAACTGCACGAACACCCGCATGATGGCGATGTTCACCTGCACCGCGCGCGGACTGTGCAGCACTCCGGAAAGCATCGCAATCCCTTGTTCAGTGAAGGCATAGACACGCGGGGCGTGCTTCATGCGCGACGAACTTATCACAAATTGTGATAAGTTCATTATCTCTTCACGGGTCAGCGCAAACATAAAATCGTCAGGAAAACGCTCGCGATTGCGCTTTACCGCCTGATTGAGCGCACCGGTCGTCACCCCGTACAGCACCGCCAGATCGCGGTCGAGCATTACCTTCTGCCCGCGCAGGATGAGGATCGACTGCTGGATCCGCTCAAGCGGTATCATCTCACATTGCATCGTTGCGTGCCTCCGGCAGAATCAGCATGGCATCTCCATACGAATAGAACCGGTACTCCGCGTCCACCGCGTGGCGGTAGGCCGCGAGGATGTGCTCGCGCCCGGCGAGCGCGCTCACCAGCATCAGCAGTGACGAGCGCGGCAGATGGAAATTCGTCACCATGCCGTCCACTGCCCGCAGTTTCCGCGGCGGGTGGATGAAAATGTCCGTCCAACCCGTCCCGGCCCGCACCGTGCCGTCGTCCGCCGCAACTGTTTCCAGCGTACGCACCGCGGTGGTGCCGACGGCGATGATTGGCCGGCTGGCGCGCCGCGCGGCGTTGACCGCCTCCGCCGCGGCCGGCGTCACCTCGTACCACTCCGCCTCGAGCCGCTGCCCGGCCACCTCACCTTCCTGCAGCGGGCGGAACGTGCCGAGTCCCGTGTGCAGCGTGACCAGCGTGCAATCGTGTCCCGCAGCACCCAGCGCCTTGATCAGCGCGGGGGTGAAATGCAGTCCCGCGGTGGGCGCCGCCACTGCTCCCGTCACCCGCGCGTACACCGTCTGATAGCGCTCGCGGTCAGACGGTTCCTCCTCGCGCTTGAGGTACGGCGGCAGCGGCATCTCGCCACAGCGTTCCGCGTAGGCGGCGATGTCGCCGTCGAACCGCACCTCGCGTTCACCCGTCGGGCGCACCGCGACGATGGTGCCGGACGGGCCGCCCGCCCACTGCAGCACGCGGCCGGGTTTCAGCTTGCGCCCGGGCTTGCCCAGGCAGAGCCACGTCCCTTCCGGCAGCGGGCGGACCAGAAACAGTTCGCCGCTGCCGTCGGCGGGGGGCAGCCGCAGTCGGGCCGGCCGCACGCGCGTGTCGTTGAACACGAGCAGCGCGCGCGGCGGCAGCAGCTGCGGCAGTTCGGCAAACGACGCGTCCGCCAGCCGCCCGCCGGCGTGCAGCACCAGCAGACGCGAGCCGTCGCGCACCGCGGCGGGATACGCCGCGATGCGCCCCGGCGGCAGAGCGTAGTCGAAGTCCTCAGTCCGCATCGCCCCTCCCGCGTGCGCACGACCGTCCCGTGCCGGCCTGCTGGCCGGCACGGCTCCCGGTCGTCTGCCTGCCCGTCCCCGCCGCAGTCCGGCGGCAGATGCGCCCCCACCCGCTGCGAGCACAGCGGGTGTGTATCGTTCCGGCAGTTCCTACTTGATACGCTCCCGCATGATGCGCCCGGGCTTGAAGATGACCTTCTTGCGCTCCGGGATGTCGACCGTCTGATTCGTCTTCGGGTTGCGGCCAATGCGCGCGCGGCGCGTCTTGGTCTGGAACACCCCGAAATTGCGCAGTTCGAGCTTGCGCCCCTGCGCCAGCGCCGAGATGATCTCGTCGAAGAGTTTCTCGATCACCGCGTGCACCTGGGTCTGCTTGAGCCCGAGTTCCGCGGCGATATGCATCACCATATCGCGTTTCCTGACACTGCTCATATGTCATTCCTCCTTGCCGGCCTATGCCGGCGTCGTGGTATCTGTCAGTGCCGGCGCGGGCGCACCGCCCGCTTCCCCGAGCACCTTGCGTATCTTGCTGACCACCTGACTGATTTCGAACGGCTTGATGACGTAATCGCACGCCCCGAGCTTGATGGCGCGCAGAATATCCTCCTGATTGCCGCGCGCGGTGAACATGATGACGGGTATGGCGCGCACGGCCACATCCTCCTTGAGCGCCTGAAGAATGGCAAACCCGTCGGCATTGGGCATAACGATGTCGAGCAGAATGAGGTCGGGACGCTGCACCCCGGCCGTCACCATCCCCTCCTCGCCCGTCGCCGCCTCGAGCACCTCGTAGCCGAAGCGCTTGAGATTGAACGTGACCACCGTGCGGATATAGCGCGAGTCGTCGATGACGAGAATCTTCGCCATGTCAGTTCTCCCGCGCCGCCAGCAGCAGCACGCGACCCGCCTCCGTCGCCAGCAGCTGCGCGCGCTGGCGCTGTCCCGCGACGGTCAGTTCCCGTTCGCTGTCCGCCGACGACGCGAACGCCGCCAGTTCCGGCGACAGGCGCTGCAGCACCTCCGCCAGCGGCTCGCCCATCACCGTGTCGCGTTCACTGCGCAGCAGGCGCAGAAACGCCTCATTGACCACGCTCACCGCGCCCTGCGCGTCGCCGCCGACAATGGCACACGGCAGCGCCTCGACAATCCCCTCCAGCTGCGCGAAGTTCGCCGCCAGCGCGTCGTAGGCGGCGAGCATGGTGTCCTCCTTCTCCTGCAGGTTGCCCATCAGTTCGTTGAACGCCTCCGCCAGGCGTCCGACCTCGTCGCGGCGCTCGACCGGGCAGCGCGTGCTGAGGTCGCCCCCCTGGATGCGCTGCACGTTCTGTGCGAGCCGCAGCAGCGGCTGCAGCAGGTGGATGATGAGCAGCGAGATGAGCAGCACCCCGAGCGAGACAACGAGCAGCGCCCCGTAGAACAGGTTGCGGCGCAGCAGCGCGAGGCGCCGGGCAAAATCGCCCGCATCAAGCGCGATGGCGAGGTAGGCGGTCGCCCCGCCCGGGCCGGCGATGCTGCGCACGCTGGTATGGTCGCCGGCACGCAGGGTGCCGACGGTCACCGGGCGCACCCCGTCGGCACTGACCCGCAGGTAGCTGACCGCCTGCCCCGCGTACTCCTGTTCGAGCACCGCCTGCAGTTCCGCGCGCCACGCCTCCGCACCGCGCCCCGCCGCGCGCCCGGCCGCCGCGGCAATGTGCGACGTGACGAGTTCCGCCTGCCGCGCGGCAAACTCCTCCTGCTGTCCCGTCAGTTCGTCCGCCACATAGGCGAAGGTCATCAGCGCCATCAGTCCGAGCACGATGACGAGAAAGAGTCCCATCTTGTCCGCGATGGTCAGGTTGCGCAGCAGGTCCTTGTGCATGTCTCGCTCCTACGGGTGGCGTGCGCCGATGCCGCACACCGAATGGGCCGCTGCGGTCAGCAGCAGCCAGCAGGTCCAGGTCCAGAGCAACAGCGGTTCCGCCAGCGCCCCGAATCCCGCGTATTCCTGCCACAGATGACGGTACTCGAACGTATTGAACAGCCGGATGACGTGCACCGCGCGGTCCGGCCCCGACACGACATGCGCGACGGGATGGTCAGGCCAGGCGAAATAGACCGCGAGGGTCAGTCCCGCCATCATCACCCAGCCGCCACGCACCAGATGCATGCCGCCGCGCCGCAGGGGGTAGGGCAGCGCCAGCCAGCCGCCGCGCCCGCGCGCCGACAGCAGCGCCAGCAGCAGCGCGAGGATGAAGGCCGGGAGCGCCAGCTGCAGCAGCCGGAACACCATCGTCTCCGCCGTCACTGGCGCGCCCCGACGAGCAGCCAGCGGTCGTCCTTCGCGTCGGCGGTTTCCCGGCGGAAGGTGAGCAGTTCGCTCCCCTTGACTTCGCGTGCCGTGCCCGCCCCGGTATACGTCAGCGTATAGTCATACGACAGTTCCGCACGGTTGCCGCTGAACGTCACTCCCGTCTTGCCCGGGGCAATGCGGATATCCGCCGCCCGCGCGAAGAACTGCGCCTGCCGCTGCCGCAGCCCGTCGCGCGTCTCGCCATCCGCGCCGCGGTAGTCGTCTCCCACCAGTTCCATGAACGCGTCGAGATCCTCGCGACGGAAAGCGTCGAGCAGCAGGCGGAAGGTGTCGCGCACCGCGTACTCGAGATTGCCGTCGAGCCGCGCCCGCACGTTGCGCTGGTAGCGTTCCGCCCCGACCTCGGGAGTGGCGTTCTGCGCGAGATGGTATTTGGCCACCACCGCCGGCACGCGCTCGATGCGGTCGCTCATCGCCGGGTGGGTGGCCAGCCAGACGAGAAAACGCGGCGTCTCGCCGTGTTCCTCGAGCAGTTTGCGGAAAAAGACCTCCATGCGGAAAGGGTCGTAGCCCGCGTGTGCGCTGTAGTAGAGCCCGAGCTGGTCCGCCTGGTACTCGTCGCCGCGGCTGTAGCCGAGCAGCATAAGCTGGAAGGCGATGTCGGCGTACTGCGCGATCTCGTCGCGGTACTCGCTGTCGGAATTGTAGTAGATGATGCTGGCGGCAACGGTATAGCCGAGCGCCGTCTGCAGCCGCTTGACGCTGTGGAACGCGCAGACATGCCCGATCTCGTGCGCCATGACCGACGCCAGTTCCGCCTCGTCATCGCAGCGTTCGAGCAGGCCGCGGGTGACAAAGATGAAGCCGCCGGGCGCGGCAAAGGCGTTGACCTCGGGCGTATCGAGCGCGCGGAAGGTGTACGACAGGTCGCGGCGGTCGCAGACCGCGACGAGGCGCGCGCCCACCTCGCCGAGATAGGCGTTGATCCCCTCGTCCTCGAGCCGCCCGTACTCCGCCTCGACCTTCTCCGCCACCTGCCGGCCAAGCGACACCTCCCACGACTGCGGCACGAGAATGACGCCGCGCGTGATGCCGCTGTCGGTGGTGGCACACCCTGCCAGCAGCGCGAGCAGCAGCAGGGCGGCGAGGCGGCGGCGCAGCATTTAGCGCGTGTACTCCACTTTGGTCAGTTCCGCGGTGAAGGCGCCGACCGCGATGCGGCTTTCCAGTTTCACCGGGATGTGCCGGTGGTCGTTGGTCACCCACATATTGATCTGCCCGCGCGAGCGGAACGCCCCCTGGAACTTGAGCAGCGGCGTCACCAGCAGGCAGGGCATCTGCGTGCCGCTCACCGTGATCACCTCGAGCTTGAGCACGCGCACCACCATGTCGTACAGTTTGCGCCCGTCGTAGCAGGGGATGGTAAAGGTGCTGCCGACCTGCAGGTTCTGCGCCCGCACGTAGTACATGGCGGAGAGCACATCCTGCGTGTAGGCGGGGATATCCTCAAAGCTGCCGTCGGGCTTCTTCAGGCGGTGCGCGCGCTGGTCGAACTCGAAGATTTCCGTTTTGCGTTCGCTCGACTCGTCGATATGCTTCTCGTAGCGCCATGAGAAGAGCCCGGCGCGGTCGATATAGGAGACGAGGCGGTCGCGCATGCGGTACATCCACTCGATACCGCTCGCCGTGCGTGCCTCCGAGACAATCTGGTAGCACGGACGCCCGTTGTAATTCGTCTCGTTGACCGTCATGGTGAAATGCCCCGCGGTGATGCCGAGATAACTGACCGCGTAGGTCAGGCGCTCCCCCGCGCGGAAGGCATTGTTGTTGTTGACCGTGCGGAACGAGGTCGTCTGGGCAGGACGCGCCGGGACAGGCGCCGGGCGCGCGGGGGTCGGGGCGGGACGTGCGACCGCCACCGGGCGCGTCTCGGCTGCTGGTGCCGGCTGTGTCTCCGCCGCTGCCACCACCGCCGCTGTAGCAGTATCCACCGCCACCGCCTGTGCCGCGCTGTCCGCGGCGGCAGCCGCCGGGCCGGCAACCACGACCCCGGTATCCTCTGCGGCCGGCAGCACCGTCGCCGTATCGGTCAGATCGTCCGGAATTACCAGATGTATTTCATCCTCGGGATGGTCCTGCCAGAAACTGAACGGGTGGCGGAAGAACTTCGCGATGGCACTGCACCCGCCCAGTTGCAGCGCGAGGGCCAGCACCAGCAGGATCAGCACGGTTTTTTTCAGCATGTCAACGCTCCTTTGCGGCCGGCAGCGGCGCTACCAGCCGCAGCCATTCGCCTTCCCACTGTTCCTGCTGCGCGGGAGCGAGCAGGTACGGTTCCGCATCGGTCACGGTATCGACCGGGAGCGGGTTGCGCCACTCCCAGCGCGGGCTCTCGACGGACCCGAGCGCCTGCCAGCGTGCGGCAACCGCGCGTCCCGGCGGCAGGTCGAGCCCGCTATGTTCGGCAATGCGGGCCGCGCCCGCGCGCAGCGGCAGCGCCGTCACCTCGACGTCGAGATTCCCCGCCGCGCTGCGCTGACCCGTGGCCACGATAATCAGGTTCGGATTGCGCGCCTGCACCGCGAGCCGCAGGAAACGCGGCGTCGCCTTGAGTTCGCCCGCGCAGGCGGCCGCGGCAAACGTGCGCGGCGGCAGTTCCGTCCAAAGCGCGTTGAAATTCTCCCAGGCCGCGGGAAACGCCAGTGTCAGCGAGTCGCCCGCCCAGCGCGCCTCGCCTTCCAGCGTGCGCGTCGCTCCCCAGCCGGTAATGGTCGCGCGCACTGTGGCGTCGACGGTGCCGGCTACCGCGCCCTCCGGCAGTGGCGCAACCTGCCTGAGCAGCGTGGCCAGTTCGACACCATGCCCCGTCAGCAGCAGCCGCGACGCGGCGGGGCTGTCAGCCGCCGCATGCGTCCATGAGCCCTCCCACGCGCCGTTCCCCTGCTCGAGGCGCAACGGGGCGAGCGCGAGACGCTCACCGGGCTGCCACTGCCACAGCGCCTGCAGGCGCCCGAGCGTTGCGCCCGACACATCGCATCCGCCGGCGCGCACATCCCCGGCGAACCCGGTATCAGTTGCCGTCACCGTTCCCTCCACCTCGGTGACGCGCAGCGGTTCCTGCACGAGGTCAGCCAGGCGCACCTGCACGGCACTGTCGCCGGAGAGCCAGTCGAGCGTCAGGTGCGCCGCCTGCAGCACCCGCTCCTCCGCGCGCAGGTCAGCCGCCGCCGTCGTCAGTCGCACCTGCCAGCGCCCGTCGGTACGCGTCAGTTCTAGTCGCGTCTCGCCACCGGCATGGTAGGCGCGCCAGTCCGCGGTCAGCAGGCCGCGCGCCGCCACCTGTGCCGGCAGGTCGCTCCACTCCGTCGCCGTCAGCACAACGTTCTGGTAGCGCAGCGCCAGCGAATCCATAGTGCAGGTGAGCATCCCGTCGGCAATGATCATCTCCTGCCAGGGTACCGGGCGCGGCTGCAGGAAATCGGGATACGCGGTGGCCGCTTCCGCCGGCAGCGGCAAGGTCAGCACCGGGGTCTGCAGGTTGACGCGCGCGAAACGGAGCGCGCGCGCCGCCACCGTGGCGCTCCAGTCGATCTGCAGCCGGGCACGGCTCGCCTGCCCGACCGGCGTCGCCGCGCTCCCGAGCGTAATCCCTTCGAGTTGCACCACATCGGGCCATTCGAACTGCATGCTGCGCACCGCCACGGGTATGCCGCAACCGTTTGACAGTTCAGCCAGCACCCGCCCGCGCACCCACCCGGGCACCTGCAGCAGTGCTATCCCTATGCCGCAGCAGATGATAAGCGCGACTAAGAGCACCAGTTTCGCCAGCCGTCCGCGTCCACTCATTCGCCAATAACTCCTTACCGACCTATGTATTATAGCAAAGACAGGCAAAGCGCGCAAGTGGTTGCAGCATGTAACACTCATTTGCGTCAAATGTTATGCTTTTCCCGTCGCTGATGCGGCAGCGCCGTGCCCGGCGGAAAACAACGTATAACCGTATGCGAGGTTGGCTTTTATCGGGAAATGGTGTATACTTGACGCACGCGCCCGTAGCTCAGCTGGATAGAGCATCGGATTTCTAATCCGATGGTCGCAGGTTCGAATCCTGCCGGGCGCGCCATTGATGCTGGCGTCGCTGATGCGCAAAGGCCGGGTTGCTGACAGATTCAGACGACCCTTTCTACACTGGCGACTACGGCATTGCGGGCGTCAGATCTTCTCGATCAGCACTGCCGTCACCGCCCGGTATGCCTCAACCGGATCATACTCCTCGCCCGGCTTGAGCAACATCTCAAGATCATTCAGGAAATCCGGATCGCGCATTTTCTCGTCCAGGTTCTGCGAATATTCCCGGCGCGAGGGCGGCGTGGTGACGGACGCTTTCATATATTCCCGGTAACAGTGCATGATTTTCCCGCAATCCGGCCGCGCGATGGTTATGGCGCGATGCAGGTCGTACAGGTCCCGGCCCTTGCTGCGCTGGTACAGGGCGCGCAATTTCGTGCCCAGCAATTCTTCCAGCGGGTAGGTAACCAAAGTGCATTCTCCGTCGAACCAGTTCGAACGCACCGCGTACGGCATTGCCGCATAACCCAACACGGAAAAATGTTCGCGGCAGTTGATTTCCACCTTCAGGCGCATCCTCGCCACCGGCGGCACTTCCGAAGCGAATCGAAAAAGCAGTTTGTTGCTCATCGCTGTCTGCTGCACCGTCGGCTCGCCAAGGAATGCCAGCGCGGCCCGCAGGCGGTCGAGTATCTCCCGTATCGGTTCCGCGTTCTTCTGCACCAGGTCAATATCTTCCGAGTAGCGCGTCTGCGGCATGATATACAGTTTGTGCAATGCCGTGCCGCCGCGAAATGCCAGCCGGTCATTCAGTATCGGATCGCTGAATATTGCCACCAGGGCACGGCAGATGATCAGGTCCTGCTCGACCTGCGCATCCATTGGCCAGGCCGCCGTGGCCCGCCATTCCTCGATATGGGCGCGCGGAATCACGGTTCGCTTTCCACCTTGACATTCACGATGATTTTCCAGCGCCCGTTGTGCTCTCCGGTTCTGGCATGGTGGGGCGAGAGCGGCAGGTAATAGCAGTTCCGTTCGGAGATCAATCCGGCCAGTGCCGTGGCCAATGCGGCATTGTTCGCTGCCAGCTCCAACAAGTACCCCAGACGCTGTACCGCCGAACGATGCGGGTAGCGCTGTGCGGTCTGTCGCAGTTTTTCCGGGTCCAGCACTTC
>CAZWUZ010000132.1:0-10219 GCA_964637655.1 uncultured bacterium
CATCGTTCGTCTCCTCCGTGGGGGCCAGCGCGCATCTATCCAGCCACTCGCGTATCTTTTTAACCACCCTCACCCTGCCCTCTCCCGCCGCGGGCGGGAGAGGGTGTTTGCCTTCCCCCTCGCTGAGGGGGAAGGTTGGATGAGGGTGAGCAGTTATGCCGGCGTTATGATACCTTGCCCGCCGGGGCGCGGCAATAGTCGATAAAGGCCTGTCCGGTGCAGTGGCAGGGGGCAAGTCGGCGCACGTTATGACGGCGGCAGGCGTCGAGCGCGGCGGCATACGCGGTCTCGTCGCCGCCCGACAGATGCAGTCCGCCCAGCACGAGGTTGGGCGTGCCCAGTCCCGCCGCCGCCGCCGCATCAAGCCACGCGGCAATCCCCGCATGCGCACAGCCGAGCAGCAGCGCATAGCCGCTGCCGCCGCGGATGACCAGCGCCTGCTCCGCCAGCGGTGCGCCTTTGTACGCGACCGTCAGCGGGCCGAGCAGCAGCAGGTGCGCACGCAGTTCCGTCAGCCCGGACGTCACGCGCAGCGGCGCCTGCTCCTGCTGCAAACGCGCCGCCAGCGCCGGTGCGCCGTCCGGAATGTGCACCGTCGCCTGCGGCGCGCGCTCCCGCGCCAGCGCCAGTCCCCCGGTATGGTCCCAGTGGTCATGCGAGATGACGATATCGCGTGTCGTCGCCAGGTCATAGCCCGCCGCCGCCGCGCCGTCCGCCAGCACCTGCGGATCGCTGAAGGTGTCGAACAGCACCCCGTCGCCGACCGCCAGCGCCAGCCCCCACTGCCTGCGCTGATAGTCGGCGCGGGTCGAGGCCTCCGCCAGCACGCGCACCTTCATCCCGCAGGCAAAGAACTGCGCGCCCGCCCGCGCGTCGAGCACTTCCATCGGTCCATGGTCGCCGCTCACAACGTCACCACCTTGTCCGCTGCGCGAATCATGTTGTAAAGGTCCTGCATGGTCGACAGCGGGCAGAGCGCGTTGCCATCCCGGTGCCGCGCTTCGAGACAAGTCCCGCACGCGAGGATTTCCCCGCCAGCCGTGACAAACTCCTGCATCTTCGCTTTGACGTCGTAGGGCGGCGTGGCGTGCTGTTCCGCTTCGACTCCGCGCGCCAGCAGGAAGACCTGTACCTTGTCGCCTGCCTGCCGCGCAAATATCCCGAGCCGGAACGCGTTCCACAGCGTTTCCGCGTCGGTACTGTAGAGTACCAGCGCCAGTTTCATCAGAATCCTCCGTTCACGGCGCCGGTGGCGCCGATTCCGCCGGACGGCCGCAGGTGCCGTCACAGGTATGCGGGAAAAACTCGCGGTAGTCGCCGCGGGCGAAACGCGCGCGGTACTCATCGCCATCCGCCGCCAGCCCGCCGCGCACGAACAGCGCCGCGGTCAGCGCCTGCGCCACCGCCCCCTGCAGCGCGCGCACGGCAATGGCCGAGCAGTGCTCCTTGCCGCTCGGCAGGCCGCCCAGCAGCGTGACGATGTCCGCATCGGTCAGCGCGGCAATCTCCTCGACAAACATCCCCTCCGCCTGCGCCGCGGTCATCTCCGCGCAGGCGATGGCCGCCGGGCAGCCGTAGATGCGGTAGCGCACCTGCGCGACGCGCGCGCAGTCATCGGTCAGCCGCACCATGACGCGCACGCTGTCGCCGCACTCTTCGTCGCCAACGGTGAATACCCCGTGCGGGTCGGCAAGGTCGCCGCTGTGCTGCGGGTCGCTGAACCGTGCCAGCGCCTCGGGCGTATAGTCCATCAGTGCCGCGTCCGGGAGAGGGTCACCCAGGCAAGATAGCCGCGCTGATGCAACTGGCGGAAGGACAACCCCGCGGCGGCGCCGCGCATCACCCCGTCCGCATCGACCACGCGCGCGCCGGCGACATAGTCGAAGCCGGCATCGAGCAGGATTTCAGAGACCGGGGTCGACGGGCCGACCATAACGCGCAGCGTACGCGCCGCGCACAGGTCGCAGAGCGTGCAGAAGGTGTGGTTGGCCAGTGTCGTTCCCGAGATGATGGCGATATCCGCTACGGGAAGCACGCGCGGGGCCGCCTCGGGTCCCTGCTCGCCTGCGCGCGGTTCCTCCTCCAGCACGGTCACCTCGCGCGCCACCTCGCGCAGGGCGGGAATGAACGGAAAGCGTCCGACCACCACCACCGTTTTGCCGGCTGCCTGCGGCAGCACCAGGTCGATCACCGACGGGCCTTCGCTCAGCGCCTGCGGCGGGAGCGGGAGCAGCGCATTGAGCGCAGCCAAACCGAACACCGCCGCTTCGCGTTCCTCTGCGAGCAACCACTTGGCCATGGCGCGCAGCGAACCCGCCTGCAAAGCCGCCTCAGGTGCGCCTGACTCGGCACAGTCGCGCAGCAAACTGTTGCAGACCCCGACCCGGATACCGCGCACCGCGGTCACCCGCGCGCCATGCACCACCCCGTGCACGGGCTGGTCAGAACCAGTCGCATTGAGCAACGCGGCGAGGATGCGCTGCCGGCGATCGGTGTCAGCCGCCGCCATCAGGCCACCCCCTGCTGCGCGCAGGGACAGAGGCGCGGCAGGTTGAGCAGCGCCGCGGCACCGGCAATCGTCACCCCGAAGAAGGCAAGGCGTGGCAGGCCGACAACGCGAATCAGACCGTCAATAGTGCCGTTGGCCAGCGTCGAGCCGGTAGCCAGCACCGCGTCAGCCGCGTGCAGCGCCTGCGCTGCCGTACGGCCGTGTCCGAGCACCGGGGCACCGGCTACGGTCGTGCCGACGCGCGCCGGATCGGCGTCGAGGATGGTCAGGGCGTAGCGTGGTGCCAATACGTCCGCCATCGCCGGCTGACAGCCGACCATCACCACGGTGCGCGCGTGCGGCCAACGCGCCGCCACCAGCGCGGGTATCTCCCGGGCGCAGCGCTCGGGGCCGTCGTCGCGGCAATGCACGGTGTCGGTCACCAGCCCCCAGCGGCAGACCAGCGCGTTGAGCGCCGCCACCTGCAGTGCGCGCGTGCTGATAACATCATCGGTGCGCGCCAGCAGTTCCGCCAGCGACCCGGCAAACTGTGCCGGCGCATCGGTGAAGGCATGACCGCGCGCCCAGCCGCAAACCGCCTCGATAAGATGCTCCCGCCCCGTCTGCAGCGGGAAATCGCTGCGTCCCGGGTCGCCCAGCGCCTCCTGCGCCGTCAGAATGCGCGCGGTGATGGTCACCTGCAACCCGACGCTGCTGTCACGCTGCAGTCGCGCCAGCGCCAGTTCACAACCCTGCCGCAGAATATCGCCCATGCGTTTTATTCCTCGGTGTTTTCTGCAGCTGTAATCACTTTGCTGAGAATCGCCTGCCAGGCGGCCTGCGCCGCGGCGGGAATCTCGCCCGTGCCGCTGTCGCCCAGTGCCACCTGCGCCGGCACCAGCGGCACCGCGCCGAGGAACGGGACGCCCAGTTCGCGCGCCGCCGTCTCGCCCCCGCCGCTGCCGAAGAGCGGCAGCAGTGTGCCGCAGTGCGGGCAGACCGCATCGCGCATGTTCTCGATGATGCCGATGACCGGCACCTTGAGCTGCTGCGCGAAGCGCACGCTCTTGCGCGCGTCGAGCACCGCCACCTGCTGCGGCGTTGTCACAATGATTGCGCCGCTCAGGCGCGGGAGCAGCTGGCAGACGCTCAGCGCCTCGTCACCCGTCCCGGGCGGCAGGTCGATGATCAGGTAGTCGCGCTCGCCCCAGGCGGTCTCACCGAGGAGTTGCTCGAGCGCCTTCATCTTCATCGGACCGCGCCAGATGATCGGCTGGTCGGGATGCCCGCCGAGCACGCCCATCCCCGCGACGACGAGGTTGTCGCCGGCCGGTACCGGCTGCCAGTTCCCCTCGTCACCCTCCATGCGGTTACCCTCGACCCCGAGCATCTTGCCGAGGTTGGGCCCGTGCAAATCGGCATCGAGCAGCGCCACCCTTTTGCCCAGGTGCGCCAGCCCGCGCGCAAGGTGCACCGACGTCGTGCTCTTGCCGACGCCCCCCTTGCCGCTGAGCACCGCGATGCTGTGTTTGATCTGCGCCATCCGTTTGACGACATTTTCCGGCGGCTGAAATGTTCCGCTCATACGTTTCGTCCCTTACTCATGACGTTGCCGGATTCCGGCACGACATACAATTTTCGCAACTATTCACCCTCTCCTGCTGCCTGCAGTGGGAGAGGGCAGGGGTGAGGGTGAAAAATGTGTGCGCTTTGCAACCCTCACCTGACGCTGCGCGTCTTCCTCTCCCGCTATGAACAGCGGGCGAGGGGACAGACGGGCTGAATAGTTACCAATTTTCAACCACGGAGAACACGGAGCTCACGGAGCACTGCTCCCACAGTCCCGTCTGACGAACTCATCGTCGTCAGCCGCAACCACCGTTCCCGTTCTTTCTCGTTGCCCGCCTTTGCTCTTCTCCGTGCACTCCGTGTGCTCCGTGGTAAACGCCATGTCGCCCACTCTGTACTGTCTGTTCACACGCTCTTCTCGCGTTGCCCGCCGCGGGGTCTTCTCCGTGCACTCCGTGCGCTCTAGTAAACGCCATGTCATTCTCTGTGTACTTCTGCGCGCCGGTCAGCTGAGGTGGCGGGGGAGATGGACGCCCACCTGCTGCCAGGCGGCGCGCAGCGCTTCCTCCACTGCCGGCGAGGCGTGCAGCGGGTTGCTCCCCGCCGCCAGCGCGGCTGCCACCTGCTCGTCGAACGGGATGCGCCCGACCACCGGCACCTGCTGCTGTGCCGCCCAGGTTTCCGTCGCACTGCCGGGAATCAGCCCGGCCTTGTTGAGCACGAGCACGGCAGGCACGCGCATGTGGCGCGCCACTTCGAGCACCCGCGCCGCATCATGCGACCCCGACTCGCCGGGCTCGACGACGATAACCGCCAGGTGCGAGCGCGTCAGCGAGGCCATCACCGGGCAGCCCATCCCGGGCGGCCCGTCGATGAGGATCAGGTCGCGCCCCGCCGTCACTGCCAGTTCGCGCGCCGCTTCGCGCAGGGCGAACACGAGTTTCCCCGAGTTTTCGCCGCCGGGCGCAAGTCGCGCATGCAGCAGCGGGCCGCAGGGAGTTGCCGCGCGGTACCAGCGGCTCTCCTCGCTCTCGCGCATGGTGATAGCCGACGACGGGCAAACCCGCCAGCAGTAGCCGCACCCCTCGCAGGCGAGCGTATCAACCACCAGCGTATGGCTGATGGCATTGAAGCGGCAGACACGCAGGCAGGCGCCACAGGCGGAGCAGCGCTCCTTGTCGATGTACGCCTGCGGTCGCCCCGCCATGGTATGCTCTTCGCTGTTCTCCGCCTGCAGCAGCAGCGCGAGATTGGCAGCATCGACATCGGCGTCGACCAGCACGGCCTTGCTGCTCAGCGCGGCGAAAGCGGCCGACACTGCCGTTTTGCCCGCCCCCCCCTTGCCGCGGAGGCTGACAACTTCAAGCGCGCTCATGCGGGCACCGCCGCCAGTGCCGCTGCGTCATCACGCAGCCGCACGAACAGGTCGCGCCATTCGGGGCGCACGGCAAGCAGTCCGCCCGCCGCTACCGTCGCGGCAATCTCGCGGGAAAAAGGAATCTCCGCCAGCAGCGGCAGTCCGTGCGCCGCACACCAGTCGCGAATCAGCGCGGCATCCCCCAGTCCGGCGCGGTTGAGCACCACCCCGGCCGGCACACCGAATGCACGTGCCACATCGGCGGCAAGGGCAAGGTCATGCCGCCCCGCCAGTGTGCCTTCGGTGACGAGCAGGCAGACATCCGCCCCGTGCATCGCTGCCGCCAGCGAACACCCTGCCCCCGGCGGCGCATCGACGATAACCGGGCCGCGGTCGTCACGCGCCCGCGCCTGCACCGCGCGGATGACCGCCGAGGCCATCGCCTGCCCGGTAGCCAGTTCGCCCCAGACCAGGTCGCCCGTCTTCCCGCTGCCGCGATACACCACGCCCACCTCCGCCGGCGCTTCGCTGATGGCGCCGCGCGGGCAAAGATATGTGCACAGACCGCAGCCATGGCAGAACTCCGCGAAGATCATGATCCGGTTGTTGAGCAGGGCCAGCGCGTTGAAGGCACAGGCCTCCGCGCATTTCCCGCAGCCGTCGCAACGCTCCGCGTCGATGACCACGCGCGGCACCGTCGCCGGCGCCATCGTGGTCTGCCGCGGCTGCAGGAAGAGGTGCACGTTCGCCCCCTCGACATCGCTGTCGAGCACCTGGACTTGCTCCGTGACCGCGGCGAGGTTGACGGCAACCAGCGTCTTGCCGGTCCCCCCCTTGCCGCTGGCAACAATCAGGCGCATCGTCCGCCTACTTGTTCTGCCGGCCCGGACCCGCCGCTTCCTGCAGCGTGAGCGTGCCCGCCTGGTACTGTGCGATGGCTTCGCGCACCGTGCCGCTGGTGACCCCGCCGTAGATGGCGATTTCCGCCTGCTGCAGCGCGCGGAAGGCATTCATCCCCGCCTGCCCGGTGAGCACTGCCTTGGCCCGCCGCGCGGCAACCAGTTGCGCCGCCTGCACCCCGGCCCCGCCCATGGCATTGATGGAAGGGTTGTCGAGCGCGATGAATTCCAGCGTCTCCGGATCGACGATAATGAAGTGTTTCGCCCGCCCGAACGACGGGTCGACCGGCGCGTCGAGCGTCGGTCCCGCTGCGGTTACGCAGATTTTCATGTTTGTTTCTCCTTGTCGTTCTGCCTGGTGCTGCACACAACGCCACCCGGCGGGGAATCTCCGTGGCTGAAAGTGTGTGTCCCCTTTTTCAGTGGGTGCCGCAGCCGTCGTCACCGTGGCCGGCGCAGGCGCTCCCCGCGTTCTGCAGCGTCCCGGCAATGCACTGCTGCAGCACCGCCTCGACCGGGCCCTGCGCGCCGAGGATGACCTTGACCCCGAGTTCCTGGAAGCGCGCCAGCGGCCCGCCCCCCATCCCGCCGGCGATGAAGATTTCCGCCCCTTCGCGGTGCAGCCACTCGGCGATCCCCGCGCAGGCGTACTCGCCGTTGTTGACCAGCGACCCGCGCTTCACTTCCTTCCCGTTTTCCACGTCGACTACCGTGTAGGTGCCGCATTGCCCGAAATGCCCCGCCACGTTGGTGCCGTCTGTCGCCATCACAATACGCATGTCCCTCTCCTTAGATGAATACCGCCGCCGTCACCACGGTCGTCCAGCGCCGGTCCTTGTCACCCAGCGCGGTTTGCGTGATGTTCTGCGTGCGGATGAATTTTCCGCTGATTTTCCAGATTTCCTTCTTCTCGTTATAATTCTTGTCGGGATCGAACGCCACGCCGAGGATCGTCGCCAGCATCGATGCCGCGAGATCCTCCGCGTAATCACCCGCCTGCGCCTCCTTCTCCCCGAAACTGTGATGTTCGGAGAGGTAGCCGTACTGCCCGCGGTCGCGCGGAATGGCGAGACCGACCGAGGCGGCAATCAGCCGGTGCGGTTCATTGGTCGCGTTGCGACTCATCACCGTGTAGGTGATACGCCCGGGACAGAGTTGCGGCAACCCCTTCTGCCGGCTGATCACCTTGCAGTGCGGCGGCAGGATGCTCGACACCGACACGAGGTTCTGCTGGGCGATGCCCGCATCGCGCAACGCCAGTTCGAAACTCTGCAGCTGCTCGCGGTGCCGCCCCACCCCGCGGGTAAGAAAGACCTGCTGCGGCACGTAGGCCGCGGTTGCCGGCGACGTCATTGTCCTGCCTCCGTATCACGTTGGTGCACAACCGGGGCGGCATACCGCCGCCCCTGTGCTACTGCTGAATTACTACTGCTGCGCGTTTCCGGCACCGCGCACCGCCTGCAACCGCTGCTGCAAAACATCAATCTGCTGCTGCAGGAACTCAGGATCGTCCTGCACCGGCGCTGCCGGCAACGGCTGCCCGGCCGCGAAAAAACGGTTGCGGAAACCACCACCACGTCCGCCGCGTCCGCGCCCGAAACCACCACCGCACCAGCCGGCAGCTGCACCCGTACCGCGACGCTGCGCCGTGCCGCTACCGCACTGGCCCTGCCCGCGCCCGGTCAGCGGCCCCTGCCCCATCGGCCCCATTCCATTTCCACCTGGCATTGTCCTCACCTCCTTTCGTACCGACGCTCTGTCGTTATTGTCCAATGCTATGATAGCAGGGTTTTTGGCATTTGTCAAGTACTTTTACTATTGATTGCCACATCATTTGTTGCGTATCGACACTGTATGCCCGTGCTGCTGCATGCGTGCTACCATACGCGCTAATTCCTCCTCTACCGGCGGGGTCAACGCGCTATAGGCAGGGTCGAGCGTCGGCGCGGCGCGATAGGCCTGCAGCAGCCAGCGCTTTGCCCCTGCCAGCGCCGGGGCCAGCGCGGCGATATCCGCTTCGCTGACTAAGCCCGGCACCACCGTGGTGCGCAGTTCGTAGTCGATGCCGCTGTCGCGCAGCAGCGCGAAGCTCTCCTGCACGGCAGCACTCGTGTCAGCCACACCGGTCGCCTGCGGGTAGCGCGGCCAGGCGGTCTTGATATCCATCGCCACGTAATCGACCAGCTGCTCAGCACACAGCTGGCGCAGGCGGTCGGGGCGCGCGCCGTTGGTGTCGAGTTTCACCGCGTGCTGGCGCGCCTTGAGCAGGCGGCAGAGCGCGGGAAGACCGTCGTGCAGCGTCGGCTCGCCGCCCGTGATGACCGTGCTGTGCACCCAGCCCTTGTGCCGCTCCATCGCCGCGCTGATGTCCTCCCAGGCGAAGGTCTCCCCTTCCCCGCGCACGAGGTCGGGATTGTGGCAGAAGGGGCAGCGGTAGTTGCAGCCGGGCAGGAAGAGCACCTGCGCGAGGTGGCCGTCCCAGTCGCACATCGAGGTCGGCAGGTAGCCGAGAATGACGGGGAGTCCGTCAGCGGCCGGTTCCATCAGTGTTCTCCTCGCCGGGCGTCACCGCCCGGAAATAGCGTTTCTCCGCGCGGCGTTCCTCGCGCACCAGCCCGCCGGCGAGCAGTGCCGTCACCTGCTTGAGCGCGGTATGCGGATGGAGCCCGAGCCCGACGCAGATGTCATCCACCGTGCAGGGCCGGCGCGCGAGCAGCGCCAGCAGCGCGCTGTCGTCGGCAGTCAGCGTCCCGTCCGCCCCCGCCGCGCGCGGCGCAGGAATAACCTCGACCGGCACGGTAAAGAGCCGCGCCAGTTCCTGCAGTTGCTGCTCTGGAACCGGGCGTGCCGCCGACTCGCAGGGGGGCCGCTCGACGGTATTGAGCTGCACCCGGTCGACGCGCAGCGTCTGCGCCAGCGCGGCGATGTTCGCCGTGTGTTCCGCCGTGCCCGTCTCCTCCGCCAGCAGCAGCACCTCGAGCCAGAGCCGGCCGCGGTACGCATGCGAAAACTCGCGCAGGCCCGCCACCATGGCGTCGAACTCGAGCGACGGATGCGGGCGGTTGACGCGGGCAAAGGCCGCCGCGTCGCCGCAATCAAGCGACGGCACGACGAGGTCCGCGCCCATGAGCGCGTCGCGCACCGCGGACTGCCAGAGCAGCGAGCCGTTGGTCAGCACCGCCACCGGAATGTCGGTCAGCCGCTTCAGCCCGGCAATGATTTCCGCCAGACCACTGTGCAGCGTCGGTTCACCCGACCCCGAAAGGGTGACATAGTCGGCGGTTATGCCGCGGGCGAATGCCGCCCGCGCCTCATCGAGGACGCGGCTGACCGGCACATACTCGCGCCGCGTCACCGTCAGGTCAGTGGTGCGTCCCAGCTGGCAGTAGGTGCAATCATAGGAACAGGTCTTGTAGGGCATAAGGTCGATGCCCAGCGAACGCCCGAGACGCCGCGACGGCACCGGCCCGAACACCACCTGCGCCCGGCTCATGCGTGTTTTACCGACACGATAAACACTGCCAGCGCAATCCCCGCGAGGAAGGCGACATACGAGTGCCGGTGCCCCTGCGCCCGCGACTCCGGAAGGAGATGCGCCGCGGAAACGTACAGCAGCACCCCGGCGACAAACCCGAGCAGCAGGCCGATCCACTGCGGGCTGAGCCGGCTGACCAGCGGGTAGACCACCAGCGCCCCGAGCGGGGTCGTGCAGCCGGCGACGAGGAACGCCGCCCCCGCCGCGGTGCGCGCGCGGAACCCGCCGCGCACGAGAAACAGGTAGGTGATGACCCCCTCGGCGAATTCGTGGATAACCAGCCCGGTGGCGGCGAGCACCCCGACCAGGGTCGAGGCCTTGAAGGTGACCGTGTAGATGACTCCGTCGATGAACGAGTGCAGTCCGATGCC
>CAZWUZ010000133.1:0-10174 GCA_964637655.1 uncultured bacterium
TATCAAGAAACTGCTGTCGGGCGACAGCGGCGACGAGGAAGCACCGCCGGCCGCCGCCCCGGGGAAGAACCATGGCCCTGCAGCCGATTGACCTGCAGCCGGTGCTGCAGCAGGGGCAGCAGGCGAGCGCGCTGCAGAGTGCGCTGCAGGCACAGCCCGAGGCCGCGCGTCAGCAGGCGGCGCAGCAGGCCGATCAGCAGGCGCTTGCCGACAATCACCGCGTGAAGCAGAGCGATGCCGACGGCTCGGTGCAGGACCGCGAGGCCGGGGGGCAGGGTGAGCAGGGGACGCCGAAGAAGAAACCGCAGGGTGATAAGCCCGCGGCCGCCGCCCCGCCGCCGGTGCCTGACCCCTATCGCGGGCACCGTCTCGATATCCGTCAGTAGGGCCTTGACAGTTTCCGCCGCACCCGTCATACTCGCGCCATGAATATCGTTGTCGTGGTACCGACCTACAACGAGGCGGAGAACATCGTCCCGCTGCTGCAGGCACTGCTCGCCCTGCCGCTGCCGCTGCGCGTGCTCGTCGTCGATGACCAGTCACCCGACGGGACCGCCGACCGCGCCGCCGCCGGCGGCGGCCGGGTGACGGTGCTGCGCCGCGACCCGCCGCGCGGGCGCGGGCTGGCCGGGCGCGACGGCGTTCTTGCCGCGCTCGCCCTGGGCGCCGACCTGATCGTCGAGATGGATGCCGACGGCTCGCATGATCCGCAGCAGCTTCCCGCGCTGGTTGCCGCCGCCGCCGACGGGGCGGACATCGTCAGCGGGTCGCGCTACTGCCCGGGCGGGCGTGTCGTCGGGTATGACTGGCTGCGGAAACTCAATTCGGCGGTGGCCAATGCCGTCAGCCGCCTGCTGCTCGGGCTGACCGCGCGCGACGCCACTTCCGGCTATCGCGTCTTCCGTCGCCGCGTGCTCGAGGCCATCGACCTGCCGACGCTCCTCTCACCCGGACCCTCCATCGTCGAGGAAATCCTCTTCCGCGCGCAGCGCCGCGGGTTCTACGCCCGCGAGGTGCCCATCACCTTCGTCAACCGCGAAAAGGGAGAATCGAAACTGCGCCCGTCGACGGTTATCGTCTGGCTGCGCACCCTGCTGCGCGTGCGCCGGCGCGGTTTCTGAACCGCCGGTTCAGGGACAACAGACCACGGCTGCCCGCAACCGGGCGCGGTGTGTTTCGTTCGCCGGACGGGCGAAGAGCAGGTTGCGGCAGCGCGCGGTGCGGATGTCCGCGCACGGGCGCCAGCGCCGCCGCTGCAGTTGCCACGCCGCGTAGCCGTATGTCCGCAGCAGTTCCTGCAGCGCGGCCTTGCTGCCGCCATGCTGCGCCAGCTGGTGGTCCTCGCATTCGAGCAGCAGGAGCGGTCCCGCGGACGCGAGGGTCTGCCTGCCGCCCCGCAGCACCGCCTGCTCCGCTCCCTCGACGTCCGCCTTGAGCAGGTCGGGCGGACGTTCTCCGGCGGTCAGGTCATCGAGCGTGAGCGTGCGCACCGTTACCGCGTTGATCTGCTGCGCGTCGGCGACCAGCGACGGTTCACCGTCCGGCGCGTCGGCGGCGAAGTAGAGCGGGGCGCTGCCGGCAGCGTCGCTGAGCGCGGCCGCGGTGATCTGCACCTGCGCAAAGCCGTTGCGTGCCACCTGTTCGCGCAGGCGCACCAGCGAGGCGGGAAACGGTTCGCAGGCGATGACACGCCCGGTTGGGCCGACGGCCGCGGCGCACAGGCAGGTGAAGTAGCCGAGGTTGGCGCCGATGTCGTACACGCAGTCGCCGGGGCGCAGCAGGGCGCGCAGCAGCTGCGACTCGCGCCGCTCGTAGGTGCCGTACCAGTACATCTCCCGTTCCGTGGCATGCTGCAGGTCGAGGCGCAACCGGAACCCGGGAAATGCCGCGTCGACGGGATTGTCCGCCGGCGCGAGCGGCGCGGCGTAGCGCTCGTAGAGCCGGCGCTTGCCGTCAGTGAGCGGACTGTGGCGCAGGTAGGCACGCAGCAGCGCCCGGGCAATGGTCTTCAGGGAAACCTCCGTACATCGCAACTATCTCATCCAACCTTCCCCCGCAGAGCGGGGGAAGGCAACACCCTCTCCCGCCTGCGGCGGGAGAGGGAAGGGTGAGGGTGGCTGAACAGCTGCCATAAATAAAAAATGTCGAGCGGACCGTAAGCCGGATTCTGTGCCCCGCTTGCGCGGGGTGACGGCCATTTCTCTGGGACGGCGGTTACCCGCCGCCTCAAGCTGCCTACCCGCCCCCGAAGGGGCCTATTTGGCATTGCTCCCGGTGGGGTTTGCCGTGACCGTGCGGTCTCCCGCCCGGCAGGTGCGCTCTTACCGCACCGTTGCACCCTTACCGCGTCTTGCGACGCGGCGGTATGGTTTCTGTGGCACTGTCCGTCGGCTTGCGCCGCCCGGGAATTACCCGGCACCTCGTGTTTTGGAGTCCGGACTTTCCTCTGCCGCCGCAAGGACGACAGCGGCCGTCTGGTCCGCTCGACACAGGCAGTATACCACATTTGCCGGCCGCATGTTGCCGTTTTCCGCGCAATCAGTTACAATCGCCATGGAGGGAAACCAATATGTTGCATGTCGTCATTATGGCGGGCGGGCGCGGCACCCGGTTCTGGCCGGTCTCACGCCGTACCCTGCCCAAGCCGTTTCTGCCGGTCACCGGCGAGCGCACGCTGCTGCAGCTCACCGTCGACCGGGTGCTGCCGCTGGCCACCGCGGCGCGGGTCTGGCTCGTTATCGCGCGGGATAATCTCGCCGCCGCGCGGCAGCAGCTGCCGGACCTGCCGGCGGACAACTTCATCGGGGAACCGCAGGGACGCAATACCGCCCCCTGTCTGGCCGTCGCTGCGGAACTCATCCGCCGGTGCGATCCCGACGCCGTTCTCGTCGCCCTGCCCGCTGACCACCTGATCGCCGAGGAGGAACAGTTCCGCGCCATGCTCGTCGCCGCTGCTGAATTTGCCGCGCGCGAAGGGAAACTCGTTACCGTCGGCATCAAGCCGCGCCATCCGCACACCGGGTTCGGCTACATCCGCACCGGGGAGCAGCTTGCCGCGGCGCAGCCGTGGCCGGTGCAGGCCGTGCGCGCTTTTGTCGAGAAGCCCGACCGCGCCACTGCGGAACAGTATCTCGCCGCGGGCGACTACGCCTGGAATGGCGGGATGTTCATTGTCACGGCGGCAACCTGGCTCGACATGGTGGCGCAGCAGCTTCCCGCGCTGGCGGCGGAACTCCCCGCGCTCGACGCGGCCGATCTCGCGCCCGCGTATGCGCGGATGCCGTCGGTCTCCATCGACTACGGCATCCTCGAAAAGGAGACGCGCCTCGCCTGCATTCCCGCCGACCTGACGTGGAGCGATGTCGGGTCGTGGAGCGCACTCTACGAACGTGCGGGGCAGGACAATGCCGCGCTGGGCGAACTCTGGACGAAAGACGCGCATGGCAACTACTTCCATGCGCCGGGCAAGTTCGTTGCCGCACTCGGAGTCGAGAATCTCGTTGTCGTCGATACCGGCGATGCCCTGCTCATCTGCACGCGCGACCGCACCGAGGAAGTCAAGGACATCGTCGCCCACCTCGAACAGCAGGGCAAAACGGAACTGGTGTGATGATGGCGCTGCCGCTGACGCCTGACGTGTGCCCGCCTGCCGGTGCCAGGCACGAGAGAAGCGGTGCTGCGCACACAACTAATGGAATTACGGAAACCGAAGATGGTGTCAGGCATGGGAGAAGCGGTGCCAGGCACGAGAGAAGCGGTGCTGCGCACACAACTAATGGAATTACGGAAACCGAAGATGGGGACAAAAACAGAAACAGCGAGACTGCGTGTATGTCGGGCGGGATAACGGAAAGGCGGCTGGCGGTGCTTTGCGCCAGCTACGGGCGTGTGCGGCGCGGCATCGAGACGGTGGTCCGCGAACTCTGCCTGCAGCGTCTCGGGCGCGACTATGCCATCGACCTTTACGCCCCGCCCGAAGCGCCTGCGCTCGAAGCACCGCACCGCGTTATCCGTATCCCCTGCGCTGCCCGTACGGACGCACGGGCGCAGGCCTATGCCCGATTGCTGCAGGGGACGCGCTGGCCGCTGGCGGGCGCGCATGAGTACGAGGTATTGTCATTCTGCGGCGGACTGCTCGACTCACCCTTCTGGTCGGAGTCGTATCACGCGGTTTACAACTTTGCCGGGCCCTATGCCGCCCCGCTCTGCGCACTCAAGCGCACGTGGGATGGCAGCGCCTTCGTGCATACCGGGCAGGCGGGCATCGGGCCCGTCGAAGTGCTGCAGGCAATCGCCGCCCCCGACCTCTACGCTCCGCTGTCACCGGCCGCACGCGACTGGCTGGCGGGAAAAGGGATGATGGCTGCTGATGCGGCGATCATCCCCAACGGCGTTGCTACGACTGCTTTTGCGCCCGGGCCGGCGCTGGCCTGCGACCTGCCGCGTCCTGTGGTGCTGTGCGCCGGAGCGCTTGACGCGATGAAACGTCCGCAGCTGGCGGTGGAAGCGGCCGCGCGGGCGGGGATGTCGCTGCTCCTCGCCGGCGATGGCGAACTGCGCGATGAGGTGCTGGCCCTCGCGCAGCAGTGCCTGGGCAGCCGCTGGCAGTGGCTGGGTGAGGTCCCCGAAGAACAGCTGCCCGCACTCTATAACGCCGCTGATGTCTGTACGCTTGCCTCGTATGAGGAACCCTTCGGCATCGTGCTGCTCGAGGCGCTGGCCTGCAATAAGCCGGTGGTGACGCAGGACGATGCGGTGCGCCGCTGGCTGGTCGGGGATGCCGGACTGCTCTGCGATTGCCGCGACGCGGAGGCGTATGCGGCCGCGCTGCAGCAGGCGCTGGCGACTGACTGGCAGGACCGCCCGCGTCAGCGGGCGCTGGCGTTCGACTGGGACGCGGTGGCGCAGGCACATCTGTCCCGCCTGCGCACCCTGCAGAGGAGCAACTGACATGCATACCATTCCGGTTGCGACGCATCACCGCGACGAGATGCTTGACATCACTGATGCGGTGCGGCGCGTGGTGCGCGAGAGCGGTGTGCGCAGCGGGTTCTGTACTATCTTTGTGCCGCATACCACAGCGGGAGTCACCATCAACGAGAATGCCGACCCCGACGTGGTGCATGACGTGCTCAAGGCGCTCGACGTCGCGGTCCCCTGGCGTCAACCCTTCTACCAGCATGGCGAGGGGAACAGCGCCGCGCATCTCAAGAGTTCGCTCGTCGGCTGCGCCCAGCAGGTCATCGTCGAAAACGGTGACCTCGTGCTCGGTACCTGGCAGGGGATCTATTTCTGCGAATTCGACGGCCCCCGCCGCCGTCAATGCCACATCCAGGTCTCAGGCAAGTAAAATGAGCAAACCACTCACAAAGGGGACGGAGCTCAAGTTATTAAGTTATGGGCGCATTATTTTGTGGCGCAGATTGTTATGCGCTATGTCGAAGATTACAAAACTTAATAACTTAAGCTCCGTCCCCATAGTTTTGTTTATTTGTATTTTCATGCTGCTGACGGGGGGGGCTGGGGCGCAGGCAACTGACCTCTGGTACGGGGTGTATCAGGGGGAGAACAAGCTCGGGTGGCATCATGAGCGGACGGTGAGCGACAGCGACGGGCTGCGCCAGAGCAGCCACACCGAGTTGCGGCTGGCGATGGGCGGCTTTGTCATGACGACGACCATCGACGGGAAACTTGCCTGCGACGCGGATTTCCGCCCGCGCAGTTTCGGTTACCGAATCGCGGGGGACATGCTCGACCTGACGGTGAGCGGGGCGGTGTACAGCGACACGCTCAGGGTCAGCATCGTGTCGGGTGACAACGTCACGGAAAAGGAATTCGCTGTCGACGGGGTGACGCTGCCGCAACTGGCGGATCTTGCTCTGCGCGGACGCGAACTGCGGGTGGGCGACAGTTTCACCTTCCGCGTGTTCGAACCGACGGCGCAGGCGGAGGGTGAATTGCGTATCAGCGTCGACCGCGAAGAGCAGGTGCCGGTCGGGGATACCGTGCAGCGATTGCGGGTGCTGAAACTGTCGTTTGCGGGTATCGAGACAGAGACCTGGCTGGACGAGCAGGGGGAACCGCTGCGCATTACCTTGCCGATGGGGATGGAATTCCGGCGCGAGACGGCGGCACTGGCGCAGGCGGCGGAGGCGGGCGAGCCGCTCGACCTGCTGACGACGGCAGCGATCACGCCATCGCGGCCGATTGCCAACCCGCGGGCCCTGTTTTCGGCAGGTTATCGCCTGACCGGCATACCGCCTGACGGCCTGATGCTGAGCGGGGCAGGGCAGGAATATGCCGGCGGGGTGGTGCGGATCGGGCGGACGCGGGTACTCGGCGAGAGGACCGGCATAGACGTGTCACGCGACCGGGTGCCGCCGCCGGACGCGCAATGCGATTACGATCACCCCGTCGTCAGCGCCCTGGCGCTGCAACTGCGCAATGAGACAGTGCTGCCGGCGTCCGGCAACCCAGCCGGGTTCTGGCGATACTACGTGCGCAGCGACCTGCGGTGGATGCGCGAGAATATCACGCCGCGGCTGACGCTGTCGCTGCCGCGGGCGTCGCAGGTGCTGCAGATGCGGCAGGGTGACTGCAACGAGATGGCGGTGCTGCTCTGCGCGCTGCTGCGGGCGCAGGGGATTCCCGCGCAGGTGGTGGCGGGCGTCGTCTACGTCGACGGCAAATTCTGGTATCACGCCTGGGTGGAAGCGGCCGATCATGCCATCGATCCCGCGTTCGGCCAGGAGTCGGCGGACGCGACGCATATCAAACTGATCGAGGGCGACCTGCTGGCGCAGGCACGCATTCTGAACCTGATCGGGCGGCTGCAGATCGAGCCGCTGGAGGAGACGCACTGATGTCACTGACGGCACTGCTGATTGAGCCGCAGACCGACCGCCGCGTGGAACTGTCGGCGCACCTGCGCGCGGCGGGGCTGCAGGTACAGACGGCGGAAGGGGCGGTGGCGGGTTTCAACCTCGCCACGACGCTGCTTCCCGACCTGATGGTCACCGCGCTGCGGCTGCCGCGCGTGGACGGCCTCGAACTGCTGCGCCTGCTGCGCGGCTCCGCCTGTCAGTGCCCGGTGATTGTCACGGGCGGACGTGAGGACGAGGCACTGATCCGCAGCGCGCTGCAGCGGGGCGCCCTGCAGGCCTGGACCCGGCCGCTCGACAGCGACGCGATGGGCGCGCGCCTGCGGGCGCTGCTCCCCGGCCTGCAGCAGACCGCGTTGCACCTGCACGGGAGCGACCCGGAGGAGCTGTTCTGCGCGCTGGCGGGCACGGCGCCGGCGCTGCAGAAAATCTGCGACCGGCTCGACAGCATGGCGGCCGGCCATGAACCGGTGTTTATCCACGGGGAACCGGGGACGGGCGCAGCCCTGCTCGCACACCTGCTGCATGAGCAGGGCCCGCGCCGCGACAAGCCGCTGGTCTGGATGACCTGTGCCGGCACAGAGCCGCAGCAACTGGCGGCAGAACTGTTTGACGGCGTGA
Source organism: uncultured bacterium (assembly GCA_964637655.1). Classification (GTDB taxonomy): domain Bacteria; phylum DAOPZR01; class DAOPZR01; order DAOPZR01; family DAOPZR01; genus CAZWUZ01. The sequence goes on from CAZWUZ010000133.1 coordinate 7,503, forward strand.
CGGAGGGGCGGCTGACGCTCCCGTCGCGGCTGGACCTGGCGGCGGAGGGGACGCTGGTGCTCGACGAGGTGGCGGCGCTGACGCCGGCACTGCAGACGCGCCTGCTCGACATCCTGCCCGACCCGGTAAGCGGGCAGACCGTGCGCCCGGTCAAAGCACGCATCGTCGCGCTGACCGCGCGCTCGCTGCTCAGCGAGGTCTCCTACGGCGTCTTCAGCCGGGAACTGTACCACCGGCTCGATATTCTGTCGCTGCAACTGCCGCCGCTGCGGCGGCGCGCGGATGAAATACCGGAACTGGTGCCGCAGGTGCTGCGCGCGCTGGCGGAGGAGGGCACCCCGCCGCGGCTGACGGGCGACGCGCTGGCGCGTTTCGGGCAGTACTACTGGCCGGGCAACCTGCAGCAGCTGCGCGAGGTGCTTGCCTGGCTGCTGGCACGGGCGCGGGCGGAAGCGCGCAGCAGCATCGAGCGCACCCACCTGCCGCTCTTCATGCAGCCGCTGGCGCCGGGAGTGCCGACGGCGGTGCAGGAGCGGCGTGAGGCGGTTGACCTGGTGGCGCAGCTGGGCGGTGACCGGCGGCTGGCGGCGCGGCTGCTCGGCTGCCCGGTGCGGGTGCTGGCGCAGCGGCTGACCGCGGCGGCGGAGAGCGCGACGGCGGGAGACAGGAGAGCATAATGGAATACGAGATCAAGCTCAGGGTGGACAAGCTGCAGCAGCGGCGCGTGGAACTGGAACGCCTGCATGACGGTGAAACCCTGCAGCGCGAACTGCGCGACCTGCAGGCAAAAATGGAGGCGCCCGACTTCTGGGACCGGCGCACTGAGGCGGCGCAGGTGGCACAGCGCTGCAACCAGGTGCAGCAGCGGCTGAAAAACTATACGACAGTGACCGGGGAAATCGACGGCGTGCTCGAACTGGCGCCGCTGCTCGACGAGGGTGGCGACAGCAGCGAGTTCCTCGCCCTGCTCACCGAGGTCGAGGTGAAGGTCGCGGACTACCTGCTGACGCTGCTGCTCAACGGGCGGTTCGACAGCAACAACGCCATCGTCACCATCCACCCGGGCGCGGGGGGAACGGAGTCGCAGGACTGGGCGGCGATGCTGCTGCGCATGTACCTGCGCTGGGCGGCGGTGAAGGGACTGAAAACGGAGATGCTCGACGAGCAGCCGGCGGAAGAGGCGGGGATCAAGAGCGCCACGGTGATGGTCAGCGGGACCAACGCCTTCGGCTACCTCAAGGCGGAGAAGGGGGTGCACCGGCTCGTGCGCATCTCGCCGTTCGACGCCAACGCGCGGCGGCACACCTCGTTCGCCGCGGTCGAGGTGATGCCCGAACTGGACGACGACATCGAGGTCGAGATCGACGAGAAGGACCTGCGCGTCGACACCTATCGTTCGTCGGGCGCGGGCGGGCAGCATGTCAACAAAACCTCGTCGGCGGTGCGCCTCACCCACCTGCCGTCGGGGATAGTCGTTGCCTGCCAGAACGAGCGCTCGCAGTACAAGAACAAGACGATGGCGATGAAGATCCTCAAGGCGCGGCTGTTCGAGCGTGCGGAGGAGCAGCGCGCGGCGGAACGCGCGCAGATCAGCGGTGACAAGCAGGCCATCGCCTGGGGGAGCCAGATCCGCTCCTATGTCTTCTGCCCCTACACCCTGGTCAAGGACCATCGCACCGAGGTGGAAACGGGCAACGTGCAGGCGGTGATGGACGGCAACCTCGACCCCTTCATCACGGGGTTCCTGCACTGGCAGGCGCAGCAGCAGCAGGGGAGCGGCCTGTAGGCGATGGCGCGCGCGCTGGCAGCCGGGTGCTCGCTGCTCGGGCTGCTGGTCCTCTGCTCGCTTATGGCGGGCGTCATCCGCAGCGACCGTGCCCGGAGCAGCGTCGAACTGGTGGTCGCGTACGACGACCTGGCCCCGGCGCGGGCGGGCGACAGCACGGCGCAGTACTGGCGGCGGTACCGCGACGCGGGCGCGACGGCGCTGATTGTGCGCGAGCGGACGCTGGGTGACGCGGCGGACGCAGGCGAACTGACTGTCGCCAGCGGGCGGGAGGTTTTCGACGCGTTCCGTGTGCAGGGGGTCATCAGCGGCTATATCTGGGAACAATTGCGCTACCGCCGGCTGGACGCGGAGCACACGTATGTCATCACGCCGCAGCGGGAGCAGGAGCAGTTGCGGGAACGCCTGCAGGCGGCATGGGAGCGCGCGGTGACGGTACCCGCGCGGCAGTCGTGGTCGGCCGACCTGCGCGTCATCGAGGTGGAGCGGCCGGTGGCGGAGGTGCGCGACGTCGGGCTCGGCCTGCCGGAACTGCCGCCGGAACTGCGCGCGGAGCAGCCGCGCCTCATTGTGCTGCCGGCACGGTACACCCGCGCGGAGGACTGGCGCGGCGAGACGGGTGTTATCGGGCAGGTGCGGCCGGGGGCTGGCGAGGTCTTTGCCTTCTACCCGCATGACGGACGGATATGGATCACGCCGCCGACGCTGCGGCGATTCCCGGGCAACGGCAGCGTGACGCCGGTGGACATCATCCGCGCGGCCGGGGTGCAGCGTCACCGGCTGCTCTGGTTTGCGCGGACGGGAGGGAAACTCTACCTGACCGACCTCGCCCTTGCGGCGCATCTGCTGCGCAGCATGCGCCTGCAGGCGGCGCCTGTCGACTGGC
>CAZWUZ010000134.1:0-10156 GCA_964637655.1 uncultured bacterium
ATCGCATGGGCAGGCCGTCTTGCACGGTTTCTCCTCGCAGTACTCGCACTTGGCGAGTTCATTCGCCAGTTGCGCATCCGTCAGATACAGTTTGCAGTCCATCACTTCCTCCTTGCGGTATGTGTCAGTATCGAAACCGGCAGCTGCCCGGTCATTCGTTCAGCATGTTTTCCGCGGTCGACGTCGAGGTCGTGCCCGTCGTCGCGGCGGTGCTCTTATCGAGAATCTTTTTCCCCTGCCAGACAAAAAAGGCAATCAGCCCGATGATGACGAGCTTGATGACAAAATCCTTCATCGTCCGTCCCCTCCCTATTCGACCGTGACGCTCTTGGCCAGATTGCGCGGCTGATCGACATCGCAGCCGCGCCGCACGGCGATATGGTAGGCCAGCAGCTGCAGCGGCACCACGTTGAGGATGGGCGACACCAGCGGGTGGCAGCGCGGAATGTAAATGGCCTCGTCCACCAGGTCGATCATCTCCGTGTCGCCGTCGGTCACCAGCGCCAGCACCGTGCCGCCGCGCGCGTTGACTTCCTTGATGTTGCCGATCACCTTTTCGCGCACGTGGTCCTCGGTGGCGATAACCAGCACCGGAAGCGCCTCGTCGATGAGCGCGATCGGCCCGTGCTTCATTTCCCCGGCGGGATACCCCTCGGCGTGGATGTAGGAGATTTCCTTGAGCTTGAGCGCGCCTTCGAGCGCCACGGGATAGTTGATGCCGCGCCCGAGGTAGAGGTAGTCGGTGCACTTGAAGTAGTCCAGTGCCAGTTCGCGGATGAATTTGTCTTTTTTCAACAGCTGCTCGACCTGCTGCGGCACCTGGTAGAGCGCCTCCGACAGTTCGCACACCTGCGCGCTGTCCATCGTCTGGCGCAATTGCGCGAGGTAGAGCGCGAAGATGTAGAGCACGGTGAGCTGCGCGGTGAAGGCCTTGGTCGAGGCCACGCCGATTTCCGGGCCCGCGTGCGTGTAGACCGTGGCATCCGCCTCGCGCGTGATGCTGCTGCCGACGACGTTGCAGATGGCGAGCGTCTTGGCCCCGCATTTCTTCGCCGCGCGCACCGCCATGAGCGTGTCCGCGGTCTCCCCCGACTGGGTGATGGCGATGACCAGCGTGCTGCCGTCCACCAGCAGGTGGCGGTAGCGGAACTCCGAGGCGTAATCGACCTCGACCGGGAGGCGGCAGAGCTGCTCGATCAGGAACTTGCCCGTCAGCCCCGAGTGCCACGAGGTGCCGCAGGCGACGATCACCACGCGCGAGATGGACTTGAGCCACTCGTCAGCGAGGTTCATCTCCTCGAGGTGGATGCCGCACCCTTCGAGCATCAGGCGCCCGCGCATGGTGTCGGTGATGACGCGCGGTTGTTCAAAAATTTCCTTCAGCATGAAATGCTTGAACCCCTCTTTTTCCGCCTGCACGGGCGACCAGGTGATGGTCTGCGGCACGTACTGTTTCTCCGCGCCGTCCTCCCCGTAGAGGGTGAAGGCCTGCGCGGTGAGCACCCCGGTATCGCCGTCCTCGATAAACACCGCGCGCTGGGTCGACGCGAGGAAAGCAGGAACATCCGAGGCGACGAAGTTTTCCCCGTCGCCGAGCCCGACGACCAGCGGACTCCCCTGCCGCGCGACCACCAGTTTGTCCGGTTCGCGCGCCGAGAGGACCACCAGCGCGTAGGAGCCGCGCACGCGGGCGAGCACCCGCCGCACCGCGTCGTGCAGATTGTCCCCGCGGTACTGCTCCTCGATGAGGTGCACGAGCACCTCGGTATCGGTCTCCGACTTGAACGTGTGTTTCGCCGCCAGTTCCTGCTTGAGGACGGCGTAATTCTCGATGATGCCGTTATGGACAATGACGAGGGTGCCTGTGCAGTCGGTATGCGGGTGGGCGTTTTCCTCGGTCGGCCGCCCGTGCGTTGCCCAGCGCGTATGCCCGATGCCGGTGTTCCCCTGCAGCGGCTGCTCGTTGAGTTTGTTGGTCAGGTTGATCAGCTTGCCGCTGCTGCGCCGCAACTGCAGCGCGCCGTCGTGTTCGACCGCCACGCCCGCCGAGTCGTAGCCGCGGTATTCCAGCCGCCGCAACCCGTCAAGGATGAGCGGCGCCGCCTGCAGTTTCCCGACATACCCGATGATCCCGCACATGGCCGGCTACCGTCCCTTCCGCCGCATCGTGATACCCATCTCGCGCACGGCCGCGCGCAGCCCAGTGAAGACCGCGCGGCTGACGATGCTGTGCCCGATATTGAGTTCTTCCATCCCGGGGATGGCCGCCACCGGGCCGACGTTGGCATAGTCGAGGCCGTGCCCGGCATTGACGCGCAGCCCGAGGCGCAACGCCAGCGCCGCCGCCTGCTGCAGGCGGCGCAGTTCGCGCCGGCGCGCCGCCGCGCTGCGCGCGTTGGCATACTCGCCGGTGTGCAGCTCGATGTACTCGGCCCCGGTCGCCGCCGCGGCCCGCACCTCGCGCGCCTCCGGGGCGATGAAGAGCGACACAATGATGCCGCGGTCCTGCAGCCGCCAGACCGCCTGCGCCACCTGCTTTTCCCGTCCCGCCACCGCCAGTCCCCCCTCGGTGGTCAGTTCCCGACGCTTCTCCGGGACGATGGTCGCCTGCTCGGGTTTCACCTGCAGCGCAAAACGGACAATTTCCTCCGCCAGCGCCATCTCGATATTGAGCGAAACCTTCACCTGTTTCCGCAGGGCGAGCACGTCGGCATCCTGGATGTGGCGGCGGTCCTCGCGCAGATGCACGGTGATACCGGTCGCTCCGCCCGCCTCCGCCGCGCGCGCCGCCTCGAGCACGGACGGCTGCGTGCCGCCGCGCGCCTGGCGCAGCGTCGCCACGTGGTCGATATTGACCCCCAGCCGCAGCCCGCGGCGTCGCCGTTTCATGCGCCGAGTTCCGCGCGGATGAGGTCCGCCAGCCCGGTGCAGACGCGGTCGACATCCGCCTGCTGTTCCGCCTCGACCATCACCCGCGCCAGTTTTTCCGTGCCTGAATAACGCAGCAGGATGCGCCCCTTGCCGCGCAGTTCGCGCTCGTACTTCGCCTGCAGCGGCACCAGTCCGTGAACATCCTCGAACGGCACCTTGTCGGTCACCCTGATATTGACCAGTTGCTGCGGATAGACGGTGAACAGGTCCGTCAGCGTGCTGAACGGCTGCTGCTGCTGCGCATAAATGTGCAGCACCTGCAGCGCGGTGATGACCCCGTCGCCGGTCCGGTTGTGGTCATAGAAAATGATGTGACCCGACTGCTCCCCGCCAAGCCGGCAGCCGTGCGCGCGCATCTCCTCGAGCACGTAGCGGTCGCCGACGGCAGTGCGCACGACGTTGACCCCCTGCGCGACAAGGAAATTCTCGAACCCGAGATTGCTCATCACCGTGGTGACCACGGTGTTGCCGGCGAGGGTGCCCGCCGCCTTGAGGTGCAGGGCGAGCAGTGCCATGATGCGGTCGCCGTCCACCGCCCGTCCCTGCTCATCCACGAACAGCACGCGGTCGGCATCGCCATCGTGCGCGAGGCCGAGCGCCGCCTGCTCCCGCACCACCACCGCCGCGAGCGCGTCGAGATGCAGCGACCCGCACCCGGCGTTGATGTTGCTGCCGTCAGGGTCGCAGTTGATGGCGACCACCTCCGCCCCGAGTTCGCGCAGCAGCCGCGGGGTGATGGCGCTGGCCGCGCCGTTGGCGCCATCCACCACCACCTTCAGACCCGCCAGCGGCGTCCCGGCAGGGAGTGTGGCACGCACCAGCGCGGCGTAGCGGTCGGTGGCGTCGGCCAGCCAGCGGCAGGAACCGACGTCACTCCCCGCGGGCGCCGGCAGCGCCTGCGTCTCGTCGAGGATGATGGTTTCCAGCGCGCGCTCGGCGGCATCGTCGAGCTTGTGCCCGTCACCGTCGAAAAACTTGATGCCGTTGTCCTCCATGGGATTGTGCGAGGCGGAGATAACCACTCCCGCCTGCGCGCCGAGCTGGCGCACGAGCAGCGCCACCGCCGGGGTGGGGAGCACGCCGCCGTCGCAGACGTCAGCCCCCGCGGCGCAGAGCCCGGCGGTGAGCGCCGCGCTGAGCATGCCTCCCGACAGGCGCGGGTCGCGCCCGAGGAAAAAGAGCGGACGCTCCGTCCCGGTCGCCGCGCGGAAATGCACCGCCGCGGCGCGCCCGAGGCGCACCGCCAGTTCGACCGTCAGCTCGCGGTTGGCCACCCCGCGCACCCCGTCGGTGCCAAACAGGCGCCGGGCGCCGGAGGCGCTCACTGCTCCACACTCACGGTCGGCGGATCGATGCGGATGACGGTGACGTTCTCGGGCACATCGACCTGCAGCATCGGACTGGTGCGGAAATCGGCGCCGCGGGCGGCATCGATGTAGCAGGCGATGCTCGCCGCGGTCAGCCCGTTGACCGCCGTGGCCGGGCCTTCCACCTCGATGGTTACCTGCTCGGGCCGCACCCGCAGCCCGGGCGGCGCATTACGCAGCGCCACCGGCACGCTGGTCACCGTCTTCTGCAGTCGCTCGGCAGTGATGCGCACCACCGCGTCGACCGGGGCGGTGTCGAGCACAAGCAACCGCGGGTGGTGCGAACGCACCTGCACGCGGCGCGCGATGTCCTGCGCCACCCCGGCAACGGAAATGTCCTCGGTGCCGATGTCGGTAAGCGTGCGCAGCAGCGAATCGGGACCGAAGACCCGCACCGCCGCCGGAGTCGCCGCCGTGCCGGCCAGCACGAACCCGGTTGCCGGGTGCCCGTGCGTGCGCACGCGCACCGGCAGCAGCCGCTCGCTGCTCCCCTCGAGGATGATCTCGAGTTGTGCCGGTTCGACCTTCACCGGCTGGGCGCCGTTGACCAGGTCGAACAGGTCGAGGGCCAGCGCTTCGCTGTTGCTCCCGGCGCGCAGGCCGGAGACGTCGACCGCCACCGGCGGAAACATCGCGTCCGTCAGCGAATTGACCACCTGCGGCGCCCCCTTGAAGGTAACGACAACCGTGTCGATGCTCCCCTCCGCCACCGCCAGCCCGGCCGGCAGGTTGACGTAGGCCAGCGACACGCTCAGGCGGGTCTCCGCGCTCTGCTGGCTGACCACCATGAGCCAGAGCAGCAGGGCGAGCACGCCGGTTACCAGCTTGGCCGGCAGTTCGTTGGTCAGCGCCGCGCGCCAGTCGAAATTCCGCAGCCACTCCCCGCGTATCTTCATAGGCCTACAGGTTCACCTCGCCGCCCGCACTGTACAGCGTCAGCATCTCGCGCAGCGCCTCTTCGTTCAGGTTGGTGGTGATGTTGCCGCGCAGGGCGATGGAGATCGTCCCCGTCTCCTCCGAAACGATGAGCACGCAGGCATCCGTCTCCTGCGACAGCCCGATGGCCGCCCGGTGACGGGTGCCGTACTTCTGGTCGATGGCCGTCCCCTCCTGCGGCAGCGGCAGGATGCAGCTGGCCAGCGCCAGCCGCCCCTTGCTGACTATTGCCGCCCCGTCATGCAGCGCCGTCTTGGGAAAGAACACGCTGTGCAGCAGTTCCGTCGACACCTGCGCGTCGATCTTGACTCCCGCGGTCACATGCCCCTTGAGCGGGGTCTCGCGCTCGAAGGCGATGAGCGCGCCGATGCGCTCGTTGCTCAACCGCCGGACCGCGCGCACCGTCTCGTCGATGACCTCCGCCTCCTGCTCGTGGTCGGTGAGCGCGAAGTTGAAGAAGCGGCGCTCGCCGAGGCGGGCCAGCGCGCGGCGGATCTCGGGATGGAAGAGGATGATGAGAATGATGATGAACGTCGTCCACAGCTTGCCCAGCGCCCAGCTGAGCAGCTGCAGCTTGAGCATCTCCGCCGCCAGCGTCACCGCCGCGAGCAGGACCAGCCCGCGCACCACCTGCACCGCGCGCGTGCCGCGGATGAGGATGTAGGTGTAGTAGAACAGTGCCCAGACGACGATGATCTCGAACACGTCGGTCAGGCGCATCGCCTGCAAGGTTGCCAGCATGCTCCTATCCTTCTCCTTCCGCCGTCAGCGCCGCGGTAATCCGCAGCGCCTGCACCGTTTCCCGCACATCATGCACCCGCAGCAGCGCCGCCCCGCGGCGCGCCGCGAACAGGTTGGCCGCCACCGTCGCGCCGAGCCGGTCCGCGTCCATCGCCCCGAGCAGCCGCCCGAGGAACGACTTGCGCGACAGCCCGACCAGTACCGGGCACTGCGTCCGCGCCGCCAGCACTGGGAGCGCGCGCAGCAGCGCGACATTGTGCGCCACCGTCTTGCCGAAGCCGATCCCCGGGTCGACGCAGATGCCGTCGGCAGCCACGCCCGCCGCCCGCGCCCGCGCCGCTGCCGCGGCAAGCAACTCCCCCACCTCGGCGACCACGTCCGCATACTGCGGGTCCTGCTGCATCGTGCGCGGCTCACCCTGCATGTGCATCAGGCAGAGCCCCGCGCCGTACTGCGCCGCGAGCCGCGCCAGCGTGTCGCCGTCGCGCAGCCCGCTGATATCGTTGACCAGCAGCGCGCCGCAGTCAAGCGCCGCGCGCGCCACCTCCGGTTTCACCGTGTCGATGGAGAACGGTATGCCCGCCCGCCCCAGTTGCTCCGCCACGGGCAGCACGCGCCGCAACTCCTCCGCCTCGTCCACCGGCGCCGCCCCCGGGCGCGTCGATTCGCCCCCGAGGTCGATGAGTGCCGCCCCCTGCGCGCGCATCTGTTGCGCCCGGTCGACCGCCGCCGCCGGGTCCGCATGCCGCCCCCCGTCGTGGAACGAGTCGGGGGTGACATTGAGGATGCCCATGACCGCGGGCGGGCCGCCCGCCCGCAGCACGCATCCGCGCGCGGTGAAATTACTCGTCATCGACGGTGACGTCGAGTGCGACTCCCTTCACCGGCGGCGGCGGTGCCGATTCCGGCAGCAGCAGCTCGCCGCGCACCAGCCGCTTGATGTCCTCGCCCGTCAGCACCTCGCGGTCGAGCAGGTGCTGCGCCACCGTGTCGAGCAGCACGCGGTTGCCCTCGAGGATGGCGCGCGCCGTGGCCAGGCCGCGGTCGACGATGGCGCGCACCTCGCGGTCGATTTCGATGGCGATCGCCTCGCTGTAGTCGCGCTGCGCGTTGAAGTCGCGCCCGAGGAAGACCGCCTCCTCGTGCCGCCCGTAAGCGAGCGTGCCGAGTTTTTCGCTCATCCCCCAGGCACAGACCATCTTGCGCGCGATGGCGGTGGCGCGCTCGATATCGTTGCTCGCCCCCGTCGTCGCCATGTTGAATTCGAGCAGCTCCGCCACCCGCCCGCCCAGCAGCAGGGCGATCTGGTTCTCCATGTACCACTGCGGGTGCAGGTGCTTGTCCTCCTTGGGCAGCGATTGCGTCAGTCCCAGCGCCTGCCCGCGCGGGATGATGGTGATCTTGTGCACCGGGTCGGCATTGGGGAGAAACTCCGCGACCAGCGCATGCCCCGCCTCGTGATAGGCGATGATGCGCTTCTCCTCGTCGGAGATCAGCACCGAGCGCCGCTCGGGGCCCATCAGCACCTTGTCCTTGGCGTCCTCCATCTCGCGCATCGACACCGCCTCAAGATTGCGCCGCGCGGCCAGCAGCGCCGCCTCGTTGACCAGCGACTCGAGGTCGGCACCCGAGAATCCGGGCGTCCCCTTGGCCAGCGTTTCGATACTGATATCGCCGCCGAGCTTGACCTTCTTCGCGTGCACCATGAGGATGCCCTTGCGCCCCTCGACATCGGGGCGGTCGACCACCACACGACGGTCGAAACGCCCGGGGCGCAGCAGGGCCGGGTCGAGCACGTCGGGGCGGTTGGTCGCCGCGATCATGATGACCCCCTCCTTGGTCTCGAACCCGTCCATCTCCACCAGCAGCGCGTTGAGCGTCTGCTCGCGCTCGTCGTGCCCGCCGCCGAGCCCCGCACCGCGCAGGCGCCCGACCGCGTCGATCTCGTCGATGAAGATGATGCAGGGAGCGTACTTTTTCCCCTGCTCGAACAGGTCGCGCACGCGCGACGCGCCCACGCCGACGAACATCTCGACGAAATCGGAACCGCTGATATGCAGGAACTTGACTCCCGCCTCGCCCGCCACCGCGCGCGCCAGCAGCGTTTTGCCCGTCCCCGGGGGGCCCATGACCAGTACCCCCTTGGGGATGCGCCCGCCGAGGCGCTGGAACCGCTGCGGGTCCTTGAGGAACTCGATGATTTCCTGCAATTCCTCCTTCGCCTCGTCACAGCCCGCCACGTCGGCGAAGGTCACCTTGGGGAGGTTCTCGTTGAACAGGCGCGCCCGGCTCTTGCCGAACGACATCACCGATTTGCCCGCCCCCTGCGACTGGCGGAAAAAGAGATAATAGAGGAAAAAGATGAGGATGGCCGCCGGGATGAGCGTCCAGAGCAGCTGCATGTACCACTTGCTCTCCTCGGGCTGCTCGCCGATAACCTTGACCCGCTTCTCCTCGAGGAGCTTGATCAGCGTCTCATCGGGATAGGGGATGTAGGTGCGGAATTTGCCGCCGTCGGTGAACAGCCCCTCGACGTTGGTCTCGCCGATGATGCGCACTTCCTTCACCGTGCCGTCGGTGACCGCCTGGCGGAAGGCGGTGTAGTCGAGGTCCTTCACCGGCTTGCGGTAGTTCTCCGACGCGGTCTGCGCGATGAGCAGCACCATCAGCGTGATCAGGATCCAGAACATGATGTTCTTGAAAAAGGTCTGCAACGCTACGCTCCTTGCCCGGCGCGCGCCGTGACGCGCACCAGTTCGCCGCCCGTCGCCATGCCTTCAGCAACGCGCTGGCCCACCACCCAGATGATCTCGTCCCGTCCTTCGTCCACCAGCAGCGGCACCCGGTCGCGCAGAAAGCGCGGGATACCCTGCGCGGGGAGGAAGTCCTGCAGCTTCTGCGAGTGCCCGTCCATTCCCGCCGGACGGAACCGGTCGCCGTCACGCCGCGCGCGCACCGTGAAGGGCCCGCGCAGCGCGCTGCGGCTGAAGACCGCCGCATGCTCAGGCAGGTCAGTCGCCCCGCCGGCCGTCTCGCTGGTCAGCGTGAAGCCCCAGCCCGCCGCCGTCTCCGTCCCCTGCAGGCGCACACTCACCGCCGGCAGCGCACACTGCGGGCGGAACACATATACCCGCCCGCGCCACTGCTCCGCTGCCAGCGTTTCCGTCTCCCAGTGCGGTGCTGCCGTGAACACAAAACGCTCCAGTTCGGCGAACCGCGCGCGATCAGGCGCCGCCACGCCGAGCAGGGCACACACCTCCTGCCACCAGTAATGACGTTCAAGGCGATGATACTTTGTCAGCGTCTCCCTGTCAATATAAATGTATCCCCCGCTGAGGCCCTGCATCGCCTGCGCCTGTGCCCGGCGCCGCAGCACCTCGTCAGCATCACGCGCAACTTCAGTAAATTTAAGGAGATGTTCCTGCCATGCCGGGTTGATAGTGGCCGCCATCTCCGGGAAACGGTGCCTGATGACGTTGCGCGCGTAGGCGTCACTGTCATTGCTGCTGTCCTGCGCGAACGGGACGCCTCCTGCCCCGCAGTAAGCAACGAGTTGCGCGTGGGTACAGGTCAGCAGCGGGCGCAGCAGCAGCACGTCGCGGTACAGGGATGCCCCCTGCATCCCCGACGCCCCGGCCAGTCCCGCCCCGCGCAGCAGATGCAGCAGCATGGTCTCCGTCTGGTCGTCCGCATGATGCCCCAGCGCGATGGCCGCGGGTGGCGGGGCGTCAGCCAGCGCCGCGCGCGCCGCTTCGAGGCGCACCGTCCGCGCCTGCGCCTGCAGGTTGCCTGTTGCTTCCAGCTGCACCCGCTGCACGAGCAGCGGGAGGTCATGCTGCCGCGCCCACTGCTCCACCAGCGCGGTCTCCTGCTCCGCTTCGGGGCGCAGCCCGTAATTGACATGCACCAGCCCGAGCTGGAAAGAGAATTCCGTGCGCAGCTGCCGCAGGGTATCCGCCAGCGCCATCGAGTCGGCGCCACCCGACACGAGGACCGCGAGGCGCGCGGGGCGCTGCCCGACCGGCAGCCGTTCGATGAATTGTCGCACCACCTGCAGCATACTCTACCTTTGGGGGACGGAGCTCAAGTTATTAAGTTATTGCAGTATACCTCTTGCCGCGCGTGCTGTAAAACTGCTATAGTTGCCGCATGAAGCGGATTGGCCTTGCCGTCGTGCTTCT
>CAZWUZ010000135.1:0-10145 GCA_964637655.1 uncultured bacterium
GCTGCTCGGGCGGCAGCTGGCGGTGCTGGCAACGGTGTTCAACCCCGCGGCCATCTTCATCGGCGGCGGCATTGCGCGCGACGCGGCGCAATTCCTGCCGCCGGCACGACGCGCGGCGGCGAGCATCGCCTGGCGCCCGTCGTGGCGCGCGCTGCGCGTGCGGCCGGCGCATCCGGAAGCGGGTATCCTTGGCGCGGCGGCAGTCGCCCTGCAGGGACTGGAGCAGTGATGAAGAAACTCTCGGTGGTCATCCCGGTGCATAACGAGGAGGCAAATATCGCGCCGCTGGCGGCGGAACTGGCGGCGGTGCTGCGGCCGCTGGCGGTGCCGGCGGAGATTATCTTCGTCGATGACGGTTCGACGGACGGCACCGCAGCGGCGGTACGCGCGCTGGGCAACGTCTCGCTGGTGCGCCTGCGCGCGCGGCGCGGCAAGAGCGCCGCCTACAGCGCCGGGTTTGCCGCGGCTGACGGTGACATCATCGTCACCATGGACGGCGACCTGCAGGACGATCCGCGCGACCTGCCGGCGCTGCTCGCGCCGCTGCGTGACGGGGCCGACCTGGTCAACGGCGCCAAGACGGGGGCGCATGACGCGGGCAAACCGCTCACCTCGCGCCTGTTCAATGCCGTGGTCGGTCTCTGCAGCGGGTTGCGCCTGCGCGACCTCAACTGTCCCTTCAAGGCCTACCGCGCAGAGGTGGCCAAGTCGCTCGAACTGCACGGCGAACTCTTCCGCTTCATCCCGCTCTTCGCGCACCTGCGCGGCGTCCGCGTCGTCGAGGTCCCGGTCGCCAACCGCCTGCGGCGCAGAGGGCGCTCGAAGTACGGCCCGGGGAAACTGCTGCACGGGCTGCTCGATCTGATTACCGTGCTGTTCCTCTATCATTACCACCTGCGTCCGCTGCACCTGTTCGGCGGCAGCGGGCTCATCCTCGGGACCACCGGGTTCGCCATCAATTTCGGGCTGTCGCTGCGCTACCTCATGAACGGCACCATCGGCGACCACAAGCCGCTGCTCATGGCAGGCATCCTGCTGCTGATTGTCGGGGTGCAACTGGTCTCCACCGGACTGCTCGGCGAGATGGTGGCGCGCGGGCAGGCAGCAGGACGGCGCGACTACGACGTGGTCGAGGAGTTGCACCGCGGGCGTGCCTGACGCGGTGACCTGCTGATGCCGACCCGCGGCTGGCTGCTGCCGCTGCTCATGCTGGCGCTGGCCCTGCGCCTGGCCGGGCTCGGGCACTGGTCGCTGTGGAACGACGAAATCGCCACAGTACAGGAGGCGCAGCATCTCTTTGCCTACGGCGGGGCGCAGCGGTACCCGGTCAATTACCTGCTGACTGCCGCGTCGTTTGCGGTACTGGGCGATAACGCGGTGGCGGCGCGGCTCCTTCCCGCGGTCGGCGGGGCGCTGACGGTATGGGCGGTCTACCTGCTCGCGGGCATACTTTTCGGGCGTGCCACCGCGGTCATGGCGGCCGCGCTGCTCAGCGTGCATGCCTATCATCTCTTCTGGTCGCAGAACGCGCGGCATTACGCGCTGCTGGTGCTGCTGCTCACGCTGTTTCTCTACCGCATCTATCGCGCCCGGCGCACGGGCACGCCGCTCGGCTGGGGCTGGGGGCTGTTCCTGCTGGCGGTGCTGACGCACACCACCGCGGTGCTGGCGCTTCCCGCGGTGCTGCTGCTCAAGCAGCAGCGGCTCAAACAGTATTTCGTGCCGCTGGCGGCGCTGACCGCCGGGATTATCATCGCCTGCTTTGCCTGGGAGCCGCTGCGCACCGTCACCGTCGACCGCCTGCAGGCGGGGCGTTCGTGGGGCGGCGACGCGGCCTACGTGCTGGCCGCGGTGGTCTACTACTTCAACCCGGTGGTGCTGCTGCTCGCCTGGCTGGGGTGGAAGAACGTGCCCGATTGCCGCAGCCATCACCTCGCGCTCTGGTGCATCATTCCCGTCGCCGCGCTGCTGGTCTTCAGTTTCTTCGGCGATGTCAACGCCGCCTACGCGCTCTTCGCGCTCCCCGTGGTGCTGGTGCTGGCCGCGGCCGGTATCACGCAGTCGCGCCGGCCGGCGCTGCTGGCGGTGGTGGCGCTGCTCGCCCTGCTGCCGCAACTCTGGTGGTACTACCACGGGTTCGGGCAGCGCCCGCGCTACCGCGAGGCGGCGCGCTTCCTCGCGCACTACCAGGCGCTGCGCGGGGAGGTGCGGACGACGATGACGTCGCTGCCGCGCACGCTTCCCTACTATCTCGCGACCCCCGTGGTCGGCATTACCGCTGACCCGGAAATGCTCAGCGATATCTATGTTGTCGAGGACCGCGATTTTGCCTACCTTGATGCCGACGGGCGGGTGCGGGAAATGCTGCGGACGCGGGGTGAGGAACTGCTGCGCCTGCCGGCGCGCACCCCGGTGCGTGACAACACCCTGACCGTGTACCGCATTCCGCCGCGGGAATAAGCATGCTGGCTTTTGACGCGACGGCACTGGGTGAGGAGGCGGGTGGTTATACCCGCTACACGCAGCGGCTGATCGGGCCGCTGGCGCAGCGCGTGCCGCTGACGCTGCTGCACCGCCCGCAGTTCACCCCGCCGGATGGCATCAGCGCCCGCGTCTCGCCGCACCGCAACCGTCTGCTCACCGAACTGCTCTGGCTGCCGCGCGCGGCGCGTGATGCGGCAGTGGTGCACATCCCCGCCTATGCCGGCCCGGTCATCGGGCTCGAGGGGCGGCGTATGGTGCTGACGCTGCATGACGCGACGCAGTGGCACGGCGGCAGCCGGCTGACGCGCGACGCGCTCTACTGGCGCACGGTACTGCCGCGCACGCTGGCCCGGGTGCGGCGCATCGTCACTGATTCACACGCCGCGGCGGCGGCCATCGCCGCCCATGACCGCACCCTGGTGTCGCGCCTGCGCGTCGTCTATCCCGGGGTCGAGGCGCTCCCCGCCGGTGAACTGCCGGCGGGCGTGCCGCATGACGGGTATGTGCTGATGGTCGGCATCCAGCCGGCGCGTAAGCGCGCCGCGCTTGCCCTGCAGGTGGCGGCGCTGCTGCCGGATATCCCGTTTGTCTTTGCCGGGCGCGGCGCGCTGCCCGCGGCTTTGCCGCTCAACGGCAGGCATGTCGGGGAGGTGAGCGACGGCGAACTGGGCGCGCTCTACCGGCACGCCACGCTGCTGCTCTACCCGTCGGCGGAGGAGGGGTTCGGCCTGCCGCCGCTCGAAGCGCACCTGCACGGGTGCGCGGTGCTCGCCGCACCGTCAGCGGCAGTGCGTGAGGTGGCGGGCGAGGCCTGCTGCTTTGTCGACGGTGACGAACCGCGCGCGTGGGCGGAGTCGGTGACGGCGTTGTGGCGTGACGCAACGGAACGGCAGCAGCGCGCGGTGCGCGGTGCACAGCGCGCGCGGGAGTTCACCTGGGAGGCGGCAGCGGACGGGCTGGTCGCGGTCTATCGCGAGTGCGGTCTGTGAAACTTCTCTGGCTGGCGCCGGCGCTCCCCTGGCCGTTGCAGAGCGGCGAGAAACTGCGCAGCTACCACCTGGCACGGCGCGTGGCACGGCAGCACACTGTCACCATGGTCGCTCCGGTTGGCGATTTTGCGGCGGCGCGGGCGCTGACGGAAGCCGGTATCCGCGTGCTGCGCGCGGGCCGCCGCCTGCCCGCGCCGGCAGCGGTGCTCGCGGGCTGGCAGCGCGCGCTGCCGGCGACGGTGGCGCGCTACTGCGGCAGCGCAGTGCGGGCCGCGGTGCGCGAACTGCTGGCCGGCGAAACCTTCGACCTCGTCTACCTCGATCACCTGCAGATGACGGGTCTGAGCAGGGAACTCGCGGGTATCCCCTGCTGGCTCGACGAGCACAATCTGGAGAGCCGCCTGTGGGAACGCTACGCGGCGACCCGCGGCCTGCTCTGGCGGCGGGAGGCGCAGCGGTTGCGCGCCTGGGAGCAGCGGGTGCTGGCGCAGGTGCGCGGTGTGTCGGTGACATCGGCGGATGATCTGCGGGCGGCCCAAACCCTGCAGCCGGCAGGCAGCTACTGTGTCGTGCCGAATGCGACCGATGTCGCGTACTGGCGTACGCAGCCGCGCACCCCGGGAAATGAACTGCTGCTCACCGGGTCGCTCGACTGGCCGCCCAACCGCGACGGTATTGACTGGTTCATCACGCACGCCTGGCCGCAGGCGCGCGCGCGCGGCCTGACGGCGCGCGTGGTCGGGAGCAATCCGCCACCGGCGTTCGTTGCGCATTGCGCGGAGGCGGGCATCCCGGTCGACGCGAATGTTCCTACGCTGCAGCCGTATTACGCGCGGGCGCGGGCGGTACTGGTGCCGTTGCAGGTCGGCGGCGGGACGCGGCTCAAGGTGGTGGAGGCGTTCGCCGCGCGCGTGCCGGTCATCGCCACGGCGCTGGCGGTGGAGGGACTGCGCGCGGAGGCGGGTGTGCATTACCTGCCGGCGGAGACATCGGAACAGCTGCTCGAGTCGCTGCGCCTGACCGCGGACGCGGCGGCACTGGCGCGACTGACGGACGCGGCGCTGGCACATGTGGCGGAACATTTCGACTGGGAACAGAGCGCGGCCACGCTGCTGGCGGCGCTGGAGCGGGTGCAGTGAAGGTCAGCGTCATCATTCCCGTCTATAACGAGGCGCGGCATATCGTTGCCTGCCTTGACGCGCTGCGGCAGCAGACACTGCCGGCAGCGGCATTCGAGGTTATCGTGGTCGATGGCGGCTCGACCGACGACACGCGGGCGCTGGCACAGCAGGCACGCGGGTGGACGGACGGACACCTGCGCGTGCTGGACAACCCGCAGCGGACAACGGCCAGCGGGCTGAACCTCGGGCTTGACGCGGCGCGCGGGGAGATTATCGCGCGGGTGGACGGGCACAGCGTGGTACCGCCTGACTATCTGGCGGAACTCTGCGCGACGCTGGCTGACCCGGCGGTCTGGGCGGCCGGCGCGGCAGTGACCAATGCCGATCCGTCGCCGCGCGCGGTCTCGGTCTGGGCGGCACTCACGTCATGGTTCGGCTGCGGCGGCTCGCCCTACCGGCAGCCGGGGGCGGTGCGCGACGTCGAGAGCGTGCAGGCGGCTGCCTACCGGCGCGAGGTGTTCGACCGTGTCGGGCGGTTTGACGAGACGATGCTGTACGCTGAGGATGACGAGTTCAATTTCCGGGTGCGGCAGGCGGGCGGCCGCATCGTGCTGCGCGGTGACCTGACCTTCGGCTATTTCCCGCGCACGACGTATGCGGGACTGGCGCGGCAGCTGTTCAACTACGGGCGCGGGCGGGTGCGCATGCTGCGCAAGGCCGGGCGGCGGCCGCGCCTGAAGCACCTGCTGCCGGTGGCCTGGCTGCTGCTGCAGCCGCTGGTGCTGGTGACCCCGCTGTCGCTGCTCTGGCTGGCGGCCTGGGCGGTGTACCTCTGCCTGCTGGTGCTGGCCGACCCGCCGCGCCTGCTGCCGGCGCTGCTTATCTATCCGCTGCTGCATTGCAGCTACGGGGCGGGGATGCTGCGGCAGTTCTGCGCCCGGCGGTAGCCGCGTGCGGCCGGGTATGCTACACTCATGGCGGGAGGGGCATCACCTGCGGGGAGTGTCCCGATGATGCGCTGGTTGCTCTGTCTGCTGGTCCTGTTGCCGTCGCTGGTGCATGCTGCCGGTGAAATCCCCGTGGCGCGCACGCGCAGCATGGTGCCGATCACCCTGAACAATACCGAAAACGAGTTCGCGGCGCCGCCGGCGCCCCCCGTGCTGCGCCCGCTGCCGGTACCGGAACCGGTGCCCCCGCTGCCGGCGCCAGTGCCACCGCCGGTACCTGCCCCGGTCCCGGCGGAACTACCGGTCAGCGCGGTGCCGACAGACCCGGAAGAGTACTACGTCTATTGTGTCGATCAGGTACTGGCGCAGCCGCAGGATGCGGAGCGCAATTTCCAGCTCGGGCTGGCGGCGCAGGCGGTCGGGCGCTACCCGCAGGCGGTGCTGGCGTTCGAGCGGACGCTGGCGCTGGAGCCGCGCTCGGATCGCGCGCGGCTCGAGCTGGGACGCACCTACCTTGCCATGGGGCAGCGCGACCGCGCGGAGGAATACTTCGCGGAAGTGCGCGCGCATGAACCGCCGGCGGCAGTCGAGGCCAACATCGACCGGTTGCTGGCGCAGGACGCGCAGCAGCGCAGCGTCTGGCAAGTGCACGGGTCGGCGGAACTGGGCGTGTTTTATGACGACAATACGAATGCCGGACTGAGTTCGTCGCAGGTGACACTCAACAACCTTCCGGTGTATTTGACCGAGGGACTTGCCCGGCCCGATCACGGGATGACAGAGGAAGTGACGCTGACGGCGACCCGCCCCATGCCCGATGCGCCGTGGGAATTTATTGCCGGCGCCATTGCCTATCAGAAACACCATTTCGATGAGGATGGCTCGAATCTCAGGTACCTGCGCGGACATGCCGGGTTCCGCTATCCGGCGCGCACGTGGGCGCTGCAGATACTGGCCAAAGGCGAATATGTCGGCCTGGATGAGCATTCTCTGGTCGGTATCATGGGGGTTGAACCGGCACTGGTGCTGCAGCTGCAGCCCGGGTTGCAGTCAGTGACGGCCGCGACGCTGGAACATCGCGAGCATCACGTGACGAGGTCACGCACGGGCAACTATTACGCGCTGGGCGAGACGCTGCACTGGCAGTTTCTGCCCGGGCACACCGGACGTGTCGGGGCGCGCGCCTTCCGCGAATATGCCGGTGATGAACGCTACGAGAACCACGGGTGGGACGCGCAGCTCGGGGTGACCCTGACGCTGCCGGAGGCGGCCGGGACACTCGACGGGAGCATGCAGCGGCGGGTGACACACTACGATGCGCCGTCAACCAATGCCGTAACCAACTGCCGTGACGACGGACAGTTCGACTACGCGCTGACCTGGCGGCGCGACCTGCCGTGGTGGCAGGGGTTCGGCGTGGAATGCGCCTACCGCCTGACGATGAACAACTCCAACACCGACCTGCACGATTATCGCCGGGCGGTCTATAACGCCGCGGTCAACTACTCGTTCTGAATCAGATGCCGCTGCGGTTGGTATCCTCACCGGTGAAATTGCCGACCGCCTGCGCGCCGGTGGCGCTGCCGGTCCACGTGCCGCCGACATAAAGGCCGTCCGGGCCGAACGTGCTGCCGATGGCGGTGCCGGTCGCCGCACCCGTCGGGAAATTCCCGGTCGGGAAGGATATCTGGAATTCCCCGTTGCTGCCGAGCACCCCGCTGCCGTTGGTGAGCGTGACATTGTTCCCGGAAAAATCAAGGAAGGCGCCGCCAATGCTGTTGGCGGAGAAATCAATCTCGCAGAAGAAGGTGCCGCTGAGCGGGATCCCCGCATTGACCTGCTCGTAGTACATGCCGCAGGCACTGCCGCTGTAATTGCCGATGTAGGAATTCGTGCGCAGCGCGTCGAGTTCCGCCAGCGGGGTCTGCACTCCCAGCACCTGATAGACGGGCGAAACCTGTGCATCAACCGAAAATGAGCCGGTAAGCGGAAAGACATAGCCCGGGTCATTCAGTTCCCAGTACCCCCATTCCATATGCACGTCGCCGGTGACCGGGCAGGTGTAGGCGCCCTCGTAGACATGGGTGCCGTGCACGCCGCCCGTCCAGCTGAGTACGGTGCCGCCGCCGGCATCGTAGACGACATCGGTGATGGCACCAACGTCGCCTTCGGCCGAACCGCTGAGCGCGATTTCCGGGTTGCTGCCGACCCCGCCGATGTGCACCGTCGGGGCGAGATTGTCACCGGCAATGGTGCGTCCCGGCGGGGTCTGGTAGGTGGCCCCGGGGACAAAACCGGGACCAGGGCTGCCGGCGGTATAGACGTTCACCCCTACCCCGTAATACCCGTGCGTGAAGGCGGCGCTGCCTGACGGGTATGAGGTGGTGGTGGTCGGGTCGTCGAGCGTGCTGCCGGCGATGTCGCCGGTGTTGTCTGCGGTAAAACCGGTCCCGGTGAACGTGGCATCGCCACCGGTTTCGAGTTCCCCGAACGTGCCGTCATCGCTGGTGGTGCCGTCACCGGTTGTGGTGAAACCGTCTTCGCCGGTGCCGTCGCCGGTACCGTCTTCCGTGCCGGTGCCGTCGGCCGGGTTGCTGCCGTCCTCAGTTCCCTCAGCGCCGCCGGGGAGGCCGGCATCGCCGTCACCGCTGCCGGAACTGCCGTCAGTGCCTGCACCGGCGTCGAAGCCGGTGGCCTGGTCCAGCGCCTGCAGTTCGCTGCCGGTCGCCGTGCGCACGTCGCCCAGCGTCCCGTCGGCACCGACATCGAGTGCCGCCCCGTCGAAGGTGAGCGACTGCATGCCGCCGCCCCCGCTGATGTCGACCTGGTGCCCCCCTTCGAGGTCGAGCGCATAATGCTGCTCGCCGTTCTCCCCGATGGTGTGCGCGGTCATCGTGCCGCGGATGCCGATGGTGGCGGCCGGGGTCTGCATGGTGAACCCCTGCGGATTACGCTCGACGATGCGTCCCGAGACCATGCGGAAGGTGCCCTGGCCCATGGCGAACCGGGCGATGGCTTCGCGGTCGAACCGGTATTCCTGCACCCGCAGCCGGCTGTTGGGACCGAGTGAAAAAACGGTATGGTCGATGAACATCACCTGCACGCGGCTGCCGGCCGCGGTGGCAATCTCGTCCTGCAGGCCGACGGTGGCGCGCAGTGACAGCGGGCGCACCTGCCCGCCATTGACCGCGCTTACCTGACCCTGCAGGGCAATGACCCGGCCGACCTGTCCGGCAGGCAACTGTTCAGCGGCCAGGGGGGCGATACAGAGCAGGATGAGCAGTGTGAGACAGCAGACGGCTGTACGCACGGGGCACCTCGTCAGTGAAATTGGCAAGGCAAGCATACCGCGTTCCGGTGGCAGCGTCAACCGGGATATGCTACAAGCGGGCGCAGGAGGCGGGTATGACGACGCAGGACGACTGGCAGGACGAACGGACGCGCTACCGGCTGCTGCTGGGCGGACTGGGGAGCATGCTGCTGGTGGCGGTGCTGCTGGCGGTGAGCACGACCACGGCCTACCACCGGGAGCGGGCGCGCAACGCGGAGGGGCGGCAGGCGCAGCTGCGGCAACTTGACCGTTTGCAGCGCGAACTCGACGTGCAGGAACGCGCGGTGCCGCCCACGGTACTGACGCCCGCCGACCTCATAGCGCTCTACGCGAAGGGACTGCGCGAGCCGCTGCGCGAGATTCCCGCCGACCTGCAGCAGCATCCCGAACTCATTCCGTGGCCGGGCGTGGCGGGCGGCACGATGCGTTTCCTGTCGGCAGACGACATCCATGTGCTCAACGGACGCTGGGTGCTGGCGGCATGCGAGGACGGTCATGTGCGCGGGACGCTGCTGCTGGAATATGCGGTGAGTGACACCGGCGCCATCAGCTGGCAGGTGCTGGCGTCCGCGCGCGAATAGCGGTTGCGCGTCAGTCCCGGCATGCCGTACCGGCGGGCACGGGCGGCAGCAATGCGATGGTGGTGATGCAGTGTGTGAGCGCGTAAGAGAGCGACTCCGGAAATTTCGTGGTGCGCGACTCCGGAAGCGGATGAGGGTACACGAATACGTCAGGAGGAGCGAACCGTTAAAAGCGCCCCCGCGGGTGCGGGGGCGCCATGACGGATAGACGCTACGGTTTCGGCAGACCCTCGATGACTTTCAGTGAATCGCGCAGTTCGTTTTCCGGCAGGGAATGGTCGCTGATCGCCCCCGACATATAGCGCTCATAGCCCACCAGGTCCATCATGCCGTGCCCGCTGTAGCAGAAGAGGATGTTCTTCTGTTTCCCCTCCTCGCGCGCCTTGTTCGCTTCCTCGACCACCGCGGCAATGGCATGGCTGGTTTCAGGGGCCGGAACGAAGCCCTCGGTCTGCGCCCAGAGCAGCGCCGCCTCGAAACATTTCGACTGGTGCACCGCGCGCGGGGTGACAAGATTGTCGTTGATGGCCGCGCTGACCAGTGGCGCAATCCCGTGGTAGCGCAGTCCGCCGGCGTGAATCGGTTCGGGAATGAAGGCATGCCCGAGTGTGTGCATCGCCAGCAGCGGGGTCATGCGCGCGGTGTCGCCGTGGTCGTAGGCGTATTCGCCGCGAGTCATTGTCGGGCAGGCT
>CAZWUZ010000136.1:0-10097 GCA_964637655.1 uncultured bacterium
CCGGAAACAGTAAAGAATTTTCTTGAAAGCGAACTGAAATATGCGGGGTATATTGAGCGTGAGAAACGCCTGAATAAGGGAACCGATGAACTGGAAAAGGAAAAAATACCGCGTGATTTCCCTTTCCTTGAACTGATGGCAATGAGTTTTGAGTCACGGCAGAAAATGGCGAAAATCATGCCTGCAACTGTGGCACAGGCAGCGCGCATTCCCGGGGTCAGGCGCGCTGACATTGAAGTGCTGCGCATCTTCCTGCAGAAAAAGGAATGGCGTCATGGTGCATGACCTTACCGCCAGCCAGCGCACGACGATCGACGCGTATGTTGCCCTGTTGCTGGCCATGAATGAAAAGCTGAACCTCACCGGGGCAAGTTCGCAAGACAGGGTCTGGTCTGAACTGATCACTCCAGCGCTTGGCTTTATCCCGTATCTTGCGGGGAAGAGCATTGCTGATATCGGGAGCGGCAATGGTATTCCCGGGGTGATCATAAAAATAATCTGTCCTGATTTTCGTGTCACGCTTATTGAAAGCAGAAAGAAGCGCACTGCCTTTTTGCGCGAAGTTGCCTACGCGCTCTCCCTCGATCTTGAAATTATCGAGGCGCGTGCTGAGCAGGTCAGCAACAGGAAATTTTCCTCAGTTGTCGGGTTTCGTGTTGCCCCTCTCGCTGATTTTCTTGTACTGGCAAAACCGCTGCTTGATAGCGCTGGCGTTGTTGTGCAGCACGCACCCGACGCCATTCCCGGAAGCAAGGTTCGCACAGTTGACAAGAAGAATGGCATTTGGTATTATACCAAAGGTGATGACAATTTTCTCGTCGCGCATCCATGTTTCACGTGAAACATTGCTGCACGAAAACTGTTAGTAAAAATGTGGATAACTGCAGTTTGGTTTTGTAAGTAATTGATATATAAAGTTTTGCATTACGTTATCTGTTGTGGATGGTTAGGATGTTGATAGATTGTTATCAACGTGTTGGCGGGTGTTGAATGTCACGGGAACGTAACGTGATTTTTCAGATAAAACGACAGGTTATGACTTCAGCAGACAGGGAAACGGCATGGCGGAACTCATCGCGATAGCAAACCAAAAAGGTGGCGTAGGGAAGACCACCACGACCATCAATATTGCCGCCATCGCCGCGCAACTCGGCAAGCGCGTCCTGCTGGTCGATCTCGACCCGCAGGCGAATGCCACCAGCGGCCTCTCCATCGTGCTTCCTGACGGGGCCCCGACGATCTATGACGTGCTCATCAACCGCGTCCCTGCCGCTGACAGCATTATTGCTTCCGCCATCGACCACCTTGCCGTGCTCCCCTCCGGGAGCGCGCTGTCGGGCGCGCGCATCGAACTGATTGAGAATTTCCCGCGCGGCGAGCGTGAATTCGTGCTGCGCCGTGCGCTTGAAGTCATTCGCGACCGCTACGATTTCATCTTCATCGATACCGCGCCGTCGCTCGATATCATCACGCTCAACGCGCTGACCGCGGCCGATAGTGTCCTCATTCCCCTGCAATGCGAATATTTCGCCCTCGAGGGACTGGGTGCCATCTGGGCGACCATCGAGCAGGTCAAGGACACGCTCAACCCCGACCTGACGCTGCGCGGCATCGCCCTGACCATGTTCAACGCCAGCACGCGCCTGTCGCACGAGGTGGTGCGTGAGGTGCGCGAAAAGTGCGGGGCGCTCGCCTTTGAGACGGTCGTTTCGCGCACGGTGAAGTTCTCCGAGGCCTCGAGTCACGGCAAAGCCATCACCATCCATGCCCCGAATTCGCCGGGCGCGCTTGCCTATACCAACCTCACGAAGGAAGTGATCCGCCATGTCGACTAACCCGTCCACCCGTAAACCCGCGCTTGGCCGCGGTCTTGGCGCGCTGATCGCCCCGCCGCCGGCCGCGGCCCCGGCGGCCGTCGCGCGCCCGCAGGGGCTGCAGCAGGTGCCGCTGGACAGAATCGATCCCAACCCGCATCAGCCGCGCAAGCAGTTCGACGAGCAGGCGATCCGCGAACTGGCCGATTCGATCAGCGTGCACGGCCTGCTGGCGCCGCTCACCGTGCGCCCGCGCGGTGAGCGCTTCGAACTGATCGCCGGCGAGCGGCGCTTCCGCGCGCTGCAGCTGCTCGACCGCGGCGAGGCGCTGGCGTTCGTCCGCCAGGTGAGTGACGCGCAGTCGATGGTGCTGGCCCTGACCGAGAACATCCAGCGGGCCGAACTCAACGCCATGGAAATCGCGCACGGCTTCGCCCTGCTCGCCGAGGAGGGACTTACGCACCAGGAAATCGCGCAGCGGGTGGGCAAGAGCCGTGCCGCCGTCACCAACCACCTGCGCCTGCTGCAGCTTCCCGAGATGGTGCGGGCCGCGCTGCTGGCGGGCAAACTCGACGCGGGACATGCACGGGCGCTGCTGGCGCTCGACGACGCGGAGCAGATGCAGGAACTGGCGCGGCAGATCATGGCGCAGCAGTTGTCCGTGCGCGACGCCGAGCAGCTGGCCTCCGGGCGCAAGGCGGA
This sequence comes from uncultured bacterium, assembly GCA_964637655.1. Taxonomy (GTDB): domain Bacteria; phylum DAOPZR01; class DAOPZR01; order DAOPZR01; family DAOPZR01; genus CAZWUZ01. The sequence goes on from CAZWUZ010000136.1 coordinate 2,517, forward strand.
AAAAGGGAAACGCCCGGCGAAGCCGCGCGACGCGAACATCCGCGCGCTCGAGGAGAAGTTCGGCGAGCAGCTGGCGACGAAAGTGACGGTGCGCGGCGGCAAACGGGGCGGCACGGTGGTCATCCGCTTCCGTTCGCTCGACGATTTCGAGCGCATCTTCCGGAAACTGCTGTGACGGGAACGGCATGCGACCGCTGACGCTCGAGCGTGCGCAGGCGGGGATGGTGCTGGCCCGCACGGTCTACGCGCTCGACGGCAAGCCTCTGCTGCAGCGCGGCCAGCTGCTCACCACTGACCACTGCCAGTCGCTGGCGGAGCACGGGGTGCGCACGGTCTACATCGAGGCGCGCCATACCGACGACGTGGTCATCCGCGACGTCATCGACGACGGCACCCGGCTCACCGCCATCGCCCTGATGGGGCGGGTGCTGCGTGACATCCAGCGGACGCCGGCCGGGGAACCGGTGCACCTGCCGGTGCTCGATATCAAGCGCGCCGCTAACGATATCGTCGACCAGCTGCGCCGCGTGCGCAACATCACGGTCAATGCCGTCGACCTCAAGAACACCGAGAACTATACCGCCGCGCACAGCGTCAACACCGCCGTGCTCGCCGCGCTCATCGGCATCAAGGCGGGGATGCTGCTGGACACGCTCTACGACCTGACGCTGGGCGCGCTGCTGCACGACCTGGGCAAGGCGCGCACCCCGCCCGAGGTGCTCGACAAGCCGGGCAAACTGACGAAAGACGAATTCGCGGTGATGCAGGAGCACTCGGAGCAGGGCTACCGCATCGTCACGCAGCATCGCGACATTTCCGCCACGTCGGCCATCGTCTCGCTGCAGCATCACGAAAAGTGCAACGCCAACGGCTACCCGCGCGGGCTGGCGAAGGAGAAGATCCACGATTTCGCGCGTATCACCGCGGTGGCGGATGTCTATGACGCGCTCTCTTCCGACCGTATCTACAAGAAGCGCATGCTGCCGCATATGGCGCTGCGCATCATCGCCGGGGCGGACAGTTCGCATTTCGACGAGCGCTACGTGAAGTTCTTTGTCGCCAATGTCGCCTCCTACCCGCCGGGGACGCTGGTGCAGATCTCCTCGGGTGACCGCGGCATCGTTACCGCCCCGGGGACGCGCAACCTGCATCAGCCGGTGGTGCGCATCCTGCGCACGCGCACCGGCCTCGAAGTGCCGAAACCGTACGAGGTCGATCTCTCGGTCTTCACCACCTACACTGTCACCGATATCGTCGAGGACCTGTGAAGCGCCCTGACGCGCACCTGCCGGTACACCTGCTGCTCGCGCTGGTCTGCGGCCTGCTCCTCTGGGCCGCCTTCCCGGGGGCCGATGCCTGGTACCTCGCCTGGGTGGGCCTCATCCCGCTCTTTGCCATCGGTGAAGTGCGCGGCCTGCTGCGCCCCATGCTGCTCGCCTTTGCCGCCGGGGCGGTTTTTTTCGGCCTCCTGACGTCGTGGGCGCGCGCCTTTCACCCGCTCGCCTGGCCCTTTCTGACCGTCGCCAATGCCCTGTTCTGGGCGGCTTTCATGCTCGGCTACAAGCTGCTCCGCCGCCGCTACCTCTACTGGACCTTCCTGCTGGTGCCCGCCTGGTGGGTGGCAGTCGAGCATTTCCGCGCCACTGGCTACTGGGGCTTTTCGTGGGGCGTGCTCGGCTATACGCAGTGGCAGCAGGCGCCGCTGCTGCAACTTACCGTGCTGACCGGTATCACCGGCATCTCGTTGCTCCTCGTGGCGGCGAACTACACCCTGTTCCGTCTCGGCCTGTGCGGCCTGCGCGATAACCGCGTGCTGATGCTCGCGGCGCTGCAGGTGGTGCTGCTGGTGGCGGTGCTGCTCAGCGGGCAGCAGGCGCTGCCGCCGCGCTACGGCGACGACCTGACCGCGGTCGCCCCCGTGCCGGCCGGGAGCATCCGCGTGGCGATGGTACAGCCGAATTTTCCGCCGCAGCTGGCATGGGATGACGATGCCGCCCGCAACGGCTACCTGCGTACCCTGCGCAACCTGACGGAACAGGCGGCGGTGCATGCACCCGACCTGGTCATCTGGGCGGAGACCGCCATCCCCTTTCCGCTGACACGCGGCGCGGACGGGCGCTGGCACGACCCGCTGCCGGCGGCGTTCTGGCAGGCCGCCACGCGCGGACGCTTTCACCTGCTGGTCGGGCGCCCGGTCACACTCTTCGCCGGCGGCCGCAGTCGCGATTACAACTGCATGGTGCTGCACGCTCCGTCGGGTGAGCCGCTCGATTTCGCGGGGAAGGAACATCTCGTCCCCTTCGGGGAAACCCTGCCGTATCTCGAGGAAGTGGCGTGGGTGCGTGCGTTCGGCGCCTCGCTCGGCATCTCCGGGTACAGCCCGCTGACGGGGCGCACCCTGCTGCGCCTGCCCGGGGCGGTGCTCGGGTCGCTGGTCTGCTACGAGGCGACGTTCGGCGACCTGACGCGGCGGCGGGTGCGTGACGGAGCCACCCTGCTGCTCAATATTACCAACGATGTCTGGTCGCTCTCCGCCGATGCGCACCGCCAGCATTTCGCCATGAGCGTGGTGCGCGCGGCGGAGACGCGCACGCCGCTGGTGCGTGCCGGCAACAGCGGCATCTGCGCGGTGGCGGATGCGTACGGGCGGGTGCAGGCGGTGACGGAACCGCTGCGCGAGCACCTGCTGTACGAGGATGTGCTGCCCGCGAACGGCGCGCCCACCACGTATGTCCGCTACGGTGACTGGCTGGCGCTGCTCTGCGCGGCGGGCTGCCTGCCGGTGCTGCTGCGCTGCGCGCTGGGGCAACTGCGGCGCCCGGCGCGGCGCCGGGCGCGGTATGAGGTGCCGCCGGCGGAGGATGGCGCATGACGGAACTGCTGGTCGAGGCCGGGCTGCTGGTCCTCTGCCTCGTCGCCTCCGCCGGTGTTTCCGGTTTCGAGACGGCGCTTTTTTCGCTCGACCGCTTCCGCCTGGCCGAACTGGAAAAAAAGCGCACGCGCGGGGCGAAGGTGGTGCGCGAACTGCTCGCCGCCCCGTACACGACGCTGATCACCATCCTCATTGCCAACCTGCTGGTCAATACCGCGGCCGCCGCGCTGATGACCGCGGTCTGCGTCCGCGTGTTCGGGGATGAGGGTATCGGTATCGCCATCGGGGTGATGACCTTTGTTTTGCTGATCTGCGGCGAGTATACTCCCAAGGCCTACAGCATGGCGCATGCCGCCGCGGTGGCCCAGCGGCTGGGCCGTCCCGTCCAGTACCTGACCCAGGTGCTGGCACCGCTCATTTTCGTCGTGCGCGGCATCAACAATGCCGTGCTGCAGCGCCTGGCGCGCACCTGGCCGGTGACGAAGGAATCGGCCATCACCGAGGACGAGGTGCGCACCCTGATCAAGGTGAGCGCGCGCGAAGGGCATCTCGACGCGCACGAGCGCGACTGGATCAACAACATCTTCCGCTTCTCCGATCTCGAGGTCAAGGATGTCATGCAGCCGGTGCACGACGCGGTGATGCTCGATATCGACCGCCCGCGCAGCGCCATCGAGGCCGACCTGCGCCGCCACCAGTGCTCGCGTCTCCCCTGCTACCGCGGCAACCGCAACCACCTCGTCGGGGTGCTGCTGGTCAAGGATTACCTGCTCGATCCCGACCGTGACATCAGCGAGTCGCTGCGCCCGCCGCTGACGGTTCGCCCGCGCGAACGGGTCGACCGTCTCTTCCGCCGCTTCCAGCGCGAGCGTATGCACCTGGCCATCGTGCGGCAGGGCGAGGACGTGGTCGGCCTGGTCACGCTCGAAGATGTGCTCGAGGAGATCTTCGGTGACATCTACGACGAGCGCGACCTGGCACCGCCGGAGGGGGCGCGGTGAGCGAACTGTTCCTGCTGGCCGGGGCACTGGTGCTCTATGGCGCCTGCATGGTCGGCTCGTTCTTTTTCTCGGGGAGCGAGACGGGGATGATCTCGCTCAACAAGCCGCGCCTGCGTCATCTGGCGGAGCAGGGAAACCGCCGCGCGCAGCGCCTGCTGCGCTGGGTGCCGCGTCAGGACACGTACCTCTCGACCATCCTCATCGGCAACAACCTGGTCAACGTCACCGCCACGGCCATCGCGACCGCCGTCGGCATCCGCTACCTCGGCCCCTACCGCGGGGCGCTGGTCGCCACGGTGGTCAATACCGCGGTGTTCCTCGTCTGCTGCGAGGTTCTGCCCAAGGCGATTTTCCGGCAGTATGCCAACCGTCTGATGCTCGAACTGGCCGGACTCTTTCACCTCTCCGTCATGCTGCTGCTGCTTCCCAGTCACCTGTTCGCCTTTATCGCGCGGGTCATCTTCCGCGTGCTCAATGTCCCCCCGCCGGCGGCGAAATCCGGGGTGGGCAAGGACGAACTGCGCATCATCCTGCGCACCGGGCAGGAAGAGGGGGAATTCACCGCCGAGGAGCACGCGATGATCACCCAGGTCTTCGACATGGGCAAGACGCGCACGCGCGAAGTGATGATCCCGCTCATCGATGTCGAGATGGTCAGTGAGACGGCGACCGTGGACGAATTTCTCGCACTCGCCCGCCGCACGGGTTACTCGCGCTTTCCCGTCTACCGCGAACGGGTCGATGAGGTTGTCGGGGTGATTGCCGTGTATGATGTGCTCTTTGCCGCGGAGCCGACCCCGACGGTGGCCGGGATGATGCGCCCGCCGCATTTCGTGCCCGAGACCAAGCCCGCCGACGAACTGCTGCGCGATATGCAGCAGCAGCGGCTGGCGGCCAAGGTGGTGGTGGACGAATTCGGCGGTGCGGTCGGGTTTGTCACCATGGAGCAGATCCTCGAACAGGTTGTCGGGGAAATCCACGACGAAGGCGACGACATCGAGATCTGGTACCGGCAGATCAGCGCGAATGTCTGGGTGGTCGACGGTGGTGCCGACATCGACGAACTCGGCAAGGTGCTCGGTATCACTCTGCCCAAGGACGGGTATGACACGCTGGCGGGGCTGGTGCTTTTTGCGCTGGGCCGCGTGCCGCGGGCCGGGGAAAAGCTGGTGCGCAACGGCTATCGCCTGACCGTGCTGTCGATGGACGGGCCGGCGGTGGAGCGGGTCAAGGTGGAAAAACTCCCGGAGACGCCGGTGGAAACAGCCGGCACATGAGGCATGCATGCTGACCGACAACATTCTCGACCTGATCGGCAACACCCCGCTGGTGCGGCTCACGGGAGAAAACGTCTACTGCAAGGCGGAATTTCTCAATCCCGGCGGCAGCATCAAGGACCGCGTGGCGCTGGCGATGATCGAGGGGGCGGAAGCGCGCGGCGTGCTGCGCCCCGACAGCATCATTATCGAGCCGACCTCGGGTAATACCGGCATCGGGCTCGCCCTTGTCGGGAAAATGAAGGGGTACCGGGTTATCGTGGTCATGCCGGAGAACATGAGCGCGGAACGCAAGAAACTCATCGTCGCGCTCGGGGCGGAACTGGTGCTGACGCCGGCGGCGGAGAGCATCGGCGGCGCGGTGCGGTACGTGGCGGAAACCGCGAAGACGGACCGCCGCTACTTCGTGCCGCAGCAGTTCGAGAATCCCGACAATCCGAAAGTCCATTACAGCGAAACCGCGAAGGAACTGTGGCGGCAGATGTCGGGCGAAGTGGACTGTTTCGTCGCGGGCGTGGGGAGCGGCGGCACGTTGCAGGGGGTGGGGACGTTCCTGCGTGAGCACCGGCCCGGGGTGCGTATCGTCGCGGTGGAACCGAAAAATGTTTCCGCGCTGCTCGGGCATGAACCGGGCCTGCACCAGATCCAGGGTATCGGGGACGGGTTCATTCCGCAGATCCTCGACGTGAAGATTGTTGACGAAGTGATTGAGGTGACGGACGACGATGCCATTGCCACCGCCCGCGAACTGGGACAGAAGTTCGGCCTGCTGGTCGGGATTTCCTCCGGGGCCAATGTCTGGGCAGCCCGGCAGCTGGCGAAAAAAATCCGGGGAAACATTGCCACTGTTTTGCCTGACCGCGTGGAACGTTATTTCAGCACGTCCCTGATGTAGTTTCATGCCGTTCTGACAGTTGCGATCCAACGAACCCTATCATATTGTCAGCACGACAGATGCAGCAAAAACCGCCACGAAATTGAAAAAGTCCCACATTTTTTACGGCAATCGGGTATAATAAGAGTGCCCGGGAATTGCGGGGCGCGTTCTTAGACAACAGGGAATCCGACACGACCCCGGACACGGAAGGTTTCTGCGCAGTCAGAAGTCGAAGTTGAAGTCAGCAGTCGCATCTTCAGGAGGTTGTTGAGAAGCAACAGTTCCATGGAGAGGTGGTGACACCAGGCTGTGACGTCGCTGGATCCGTGAGCGGGAGTCGAAGAGGAACAAAGCGCATGGCAGCAGGCGGTTTTCGGACAGACGCCGCGCGGTGCCGGTAGCAAACCCTTGAAACCGGCGTGAAGTTCAGGAGAGTCAGGATCGGCAACGGTTCATCCCTGCATGGCTGAATACCCTGTGGTGCGGCGGAAGCACGGGAGGGGACGTCGGGTGGCAACACAGTCGGCGGGTCAGTGGGGCAGCACTCTGTAGAACAGCGTAACGGTAGGAAGGGAACATTCGGGAAGCCGGAGGGATACGGCATCACGAGAAGGCTGCGGAGCGCTAAGCCCAGGAGAGGATACCGGACGGATGACGAATACCACGCCATCAGTCGAGGGACTGTCTTCCGGAAGAAAGCCGTGAAGCCTTGAAAAAAGGCAGGGCGGCAGCAGGCCCGGAAGGGCTGAGGCTGGAAGGCAGGGGAAACCTCTGAAGGGCACAGGAACCTCACAGGGGGCACGGGGTTAGTGGCGTAGGCCGCGTTTGACGCCAACGGACCCGGGCAACGGGTAATACCGCGAAGGCCTGCAAAAGGTCATGGTGGTCAGGAAAGCCTGAAACGGTGAGTACGTCGTTGCGCGGGGAGAATCCCCCAGAGAGGCAGAGAACCTTAGGAGGGTAGCTGGACGGTTGGTTGTCGGAGACGGCAGTCGGCGGTCAAAGCGTCGGATTCGGGTAGTTGCTCTGAAGCGGAACTGAACCCCATACGGGGTAAACGGAAACCGAGAGGTGATCCGTTATCCGCACCGGAGAATATACCGCGCGGCGTTGGGAAAACGCGAGGCGGGAGAGTCGGCAGAGATGCTGATGATGGCCGGTGCGCTGCATCCCGAGAGGGGAAGCAAACCGCACGAGAGCAGATGAGCCGCAAGGTGCGTCAGCCCGGTTCCGGGAGAAAACCCTGAAAAGGACACCCTGTTGTCAGAATAGCGACTGTGATTTCCGGGCCTTTTGTCTGCCCTGCCGGTTTTCACTCAGTTGCCGACAATCTGCTTTCCTGCGACATGAGCAGGCTGTTGAAAAAATCTTTCCGGCACTATCCTCCACATTCCCGAATCGTTGCCCCCGGGTTGTGTAATCGGGGAAATCGGGAATCCATCTTCAGTGAACAAAGGACTGCTGATGGAAAAGGGGAAAGATGCGGGGAAAAGGACTGGACTACCTGCGGACTCGATAACCGCGCGCCCACGCCCGATGCATGTCCTGCCGGCA
>CAZWUZ010000137.1:0-10095 GCA_964637655.1 uncultured bacterium
TGCGCATCGTTGACCGTGATGGCGTCGCTGGAATGACGCAGCAGCTGCTGCAGGCGGTCCTCGCTGTGGCGCAGGGCGTCCTCGGCGGCGCGTCGCTCGCTGATGTCGGTAGCGGAGGCAATGAGGTGGGTGATGGCGCCATGTTCGTCGCGCAGCGGGCGGAGCGAAAAGTCGATGGTCTGGCGCGCCCCGTCCGCGATGCGGAAATCCAGGTCAGCACGCTGCACCGTGCCGGTCGCCGCCGCGTGAACCATCGCCCGCACCCGGGCCGCGACCGCCGGATCATGCGTCCACCACGGGCAGTCCCAGAACTTGCGCCCGACGACATCGAGTTCGGTCAGACCCGCCGCATCGAGCGGCGAACGGTTGACGGTAAGCACCGTGCCGTCGGTCTCGAGCAGCGCGGCATAGGGCATCATGCCGTCGAGCACGCGGTGCAGGAAGCGCTGCTCCTCGCGCAGCAGCGCCTCGCTCATCTTGCGCGCGGTGATGTCGGTGGCCATCCCCTCGATGAGGATGGCCTCCCCTTCCCGCCGCCGCCCGAGACTGCGGTCGCGCAGCCAGCGCCACTGTCCGTGCGCGTCGCGCACGCGGTACTCAAGGTCGAAACTCCCCCCCTGCAGGAACCGCGTTATGGCCTCGTGCACGCGCGGCGCATCATCCGGATGGATGCTCTCCGCCCAGCGGTTGGGCTGCGCGAGCAGCTGCTGCGGGGTGAGCCCGAAAACCGCCGTCACCCCGGCCGAGTAGTAGATGCCGCCGCGCTGTGAGTGATATATGTAGATGACATGCGGCAGCGCCTCCACCAGCCGCCGGTAGCGGTCTTCGCTCTCGCGCAGTGCCCGCAACTGCTCCTCGCGCGCGGTAATGTCATGCCCGACCCAGAACACGCGGCGCGGATTATCGAGCGGCTGCGCGTCCCACATGATGCTGCGCCAGGTACCGTCGCGGTGGCGGTAGCGGTTGACAAAATCGCGCACCGGCTCGCCCCGCTCGAGTGCCGCCATCGCCTGCCGCGTATGCTCCACGTCGTCAGGATGCACGAATTCAAGGAACCGCTGCCCGGACAGGCGCTGCAGGTCGAAGCCGAGCGTCGCCTGCCAGGCGCGGTTGACCTGGTGGATGACCCCGTCGAACCCGGTGACGCTGAGCAGGTCGAGCGACAGGTCGAATTCCTGCTTCTGCTGTTCGAGTTGTCCCTGCAGGCGCTGATGGACGGTGCGGTAGGCCGCTGCCAGCCGGTCGAGTTCGTCCTGCGGCCCGGCTGCCGGCAGCGGGATACGCCCGGCACTAATGTCGTCGGTCAGGCGGCACAGCGGACGGAACAGCAGCAGGCGCAGCAGCAGTGCGTTGATGCCGACAACCAGCAGCAGGACCGCGGCATCAAATGCCAGAGCACGGCTTGCCCGCTGCCACGCATCAGCGCGCAGCATTTCTTCATCAGCGTATAACTGCAGCACTGCCCCCCCCGTAAGCGCGATGGCGTAGTGACGACAATCGCTGCCCGGCAGCCCGACGCTGATGGCGGGCTGACCGGGACGCAGCAGCATTGCCGCGGTCAGCGGCCGGTTATTGGTGATACCATGCAGGGCAAGAATCAGCAGGTCTTCATGCCCGCTTGTCAGGTGATGATTGAGTTCGCGCACGCGGGCCTGCCGCGCGCGCTGCAGGTGCTGTGCCAGCACCGCTTCCGCTTCGCGCAGTCCGGTATGGTAATCGATAGCAGCGAGCAACGCGAGCAACGCAAGCCCATAGGCAGCCAGCCAGACAGCAATGCGCCGGCCGATGCTGACGCGACTGCTGCTCATCCCGCCGCTTCCTGCAGCAGGCGCGCGAGGTCATGCAGGTCGAACGGCTTGGGGAGCAGTTTCGCCCCGCCGCAGGCACGGTACTGCTGTTCGACCGTGCCGGCATCGAGCGCCCCGCTGATGACGATAATGCCCACCTGCGGCTTGCGGGCGCGGGCGCGCCGCGCCAGTTCCGGGCTGGTCGTCCCCGGGATGTTGAAATCGAGGATGAGCAGGTCGTACTCCGTCTCCGCCAGCAGCGCGGCAGCGCTGTCGCCATCCGGCACGCAGTCGACCGTATGGCCGCGCTCGCGCAGCCATTCACCGACGGAGTGGAGGATGGCCTCCTCGTCGTCGACCAGCAGCAGGCGCAGCGGCCGCGCGGGTGCCATCGCCAGCGGTGTCGCCGGCGCGGCCACCGCGCTTTCGGCCGCGGTCGCCGGAAGCGCCACGGTAAACGTCGTCCCCGTATCCGGGTTGCTGTCTACGGTGATACGCCCGTGATGCGCCGCGATAATGGCGGCGCTGACCGCCAGCCCGAGCCCGGTGCCATGCCGTCCCTGCGTCGCACCGCTCTTGGTGGTGAAAAACGGGGTGAAGAGCCGGGTTTTCACGGTCTCGCTCATCCCGCTGCCGTCGTCGGCCACCGTCACCACCGCCATCCCGTCCGTGCGCTGCACCGTCAGGCGCAGCGTGCCGCGCCCGTGCCCGTGCATCGCCTCGCGCGCATTGAGGATGAGGTTGAGAAAAACCTGCTGCAACTGCCCCGCGTCCGCCGCCAGCGGCGCGTCATCGGCATAGTCGCGCACGACGCTGATATTCTCGACCGCCAGCGCCTTTGCCTGCAGGCGCACGCACTCGTCGAGCACCTGCCCGAGCCGCACCGGCACGGGGCGCGGCGGGCGCGGACGCGAGAATGAGAGCATGTCGCGCACGATGTCCGCACCGCGGCGCGTCTGTTCCTCGACCGTGCGCAGCACCCGCTCACATTCGGGGAGTGCCCGTTCATGCTCGTGCGCGAGGAGCAGCTGCGCGTTGGTGCGGATAATGGCCAGCACATTGTTGAACTCGTGCGCGATACCCGCCGCCAGCTGCCCGACCGCCGACAGTTTCGCCGCCTGTACCAGCTGTTCCTGCAGCTGATGTTCGCGGGTGACGTCGCGCAGCAGCGCCACCGCGTAGCGCCCGCCCGCAGCGGTGCGGAAGGCGGCAAACATTCCCGCCGCACGCCCCGCCTCACCGCGCAGCAGCAGCGGTTCGGGCGACCCGCCCGCCAGCACGCGTTCCCGTGCCGCCGCCGGCAGCGCGCCGTCGAGCAGCGCCGCAGCACTCCGTTCGCCCGCCAGCCGTTGCCCCAGCAGGCGTTCCCCTTCCGCGTTCACCGTCTGCAGCGCGCCATCCGCGGCAAAGAGCAGCAGCCCGATGCCGGCATGCTCGACCAGCAGGCGGTAGCGCTCCTCGCTCTCCGCGAGCTGCGCATGGATCCACTTGAGTTCGGTGATATCGGTGAAGGCGGCGATGCACCCGCCCGTTTCGGGGAGCGGGTTGACCCGCAGCAGCACGGGGAGCGGCACCCCGTAGGGAACATGCAGCTGCGTCTCGCCAAGCCACCCTTCCCCCTCGCGCAGGCGGCGGCTGACCACTTCATGCGTGGCAGGGTCGGCGAACAGCCCGGCAAAACGGAGCGACTGTTCCGGCTGCTCCGCCCCGGTCAGACAGCGGCAGGCGGCGTTGGCATAGAGAATCTCGCCGTCGCGACCGGTGATGAGCACCGCATCGCCGGCATGGTCGAGCGCGGCCCCGATGCGGCGCAGCTGCACCGCGGTCTGCTCGCGCTCGGTAACATCGCGGATGATGCCCAGCGTGCCGCAGAACACCTTGTCGGGATCGCTCACCTCGCCGAAGAACTCGCCGCAGGCGCTGACTTCGCCCCAGACGGGCGACTCGTCCGCGCCCGGCGCCGCGCGGCGCTGCAGGCGCACGCGCAGGTGGCGGGTCATGCGCTCGCCGGTGCGCCGCTCGTCAAACAGCCGCGGCGCCTGCTCGCCCAGTGCTTTTCCCGCGACGGCCGGGAGCACCAGTTCGCGGCAGCAGGTCGCGGCATCGTCGGGATGCAGCAGGATGCGGAAATGGCGCCCGAGCAGTTCCTCCGGCCGCCACCCGAGCTGTGCCACCGCGCGATTGACAAAGAGGATCATCCCGTCGGCATCGAGCCGGTAGATGATGTCGGGCACCGTGTCGACCAGCGTGCGGTACTCGTCTTCGCGCCGCCGCAGCCGGCCCTCCATCGTCTGCAGCCGCGCCGCGTCCGTATGCCGCGCCGCCGCCGCCGCCAGTGCGCGCGCGATGGCCGGCAGCAGCCGCGCCGGGCGGTCCTTGAGGATGAAATCGTCCGCTCCCGCGCGCATCACCGCGACCGCCTGCTCCTCGCCGATCTGTCCCGAAACGATGATGACCGGCACGTGCGGCAGCGCGGCCCGCACCTGCTGCAGCGCCGCCATCCCGCCGAACCCCGGCAGGGTATAATCGGCAATGACCAGATCGCACGGCTCGCGCAGCGCCGCGTCGAGCGCAGCCGCGTCGGCCACGCGCACGGCCGCCAGGTCATAGCCCGCCTTGCGCAGCTCGCGCGTCAGCAGCAGGTAGTCGTCCTCGTTGTCCTCGACGACAATCAGGCGCAGCGGCGGCATCGTCAGTGGCCTCCCGGCGGGGTATTGAGCAGCAGCCAGTACTGGTGCAGCTGCTGCACCGCGGCGCAGAACTGCTCCGAATCGACCGGCTTGCGGATGTAGCTGTTCGTCCCCAGCCGGTACCCCTCGATGATATCGCGCTGCTCGTTCGAGGTGGTGAAGATGACCACCGGGAGCAGGCGCAGGTGTTCGTCAGCGCGCACCTGCCGCAGCACTTCGAGCCCGTCGATTTTCGGCAGTTTCAGGTCGAGCAGCACCAGTTGCGGCAGCGTGGCGCAGTCGCGCAGCATGGCGAGCGCCTCCTCGCCGTCGCGGGCCACGGTAACCGGATTGGCGATGCGCCCCTGGCGCAACGCCCTGATGGTCAGTTCGGCATCGTCGGGATTGTCCTCGACGAGCAGCAGGTACGCTTCCGTGGTCTGCATATCCTCTCCTCCGTTTTCTCAGCCAAGTGTAAAGGTGAATGCCGCGCCCGTGCCGGGCGCCCCCGTCGCGGTGATTTCTCCGCCGTGCCGGTGGACAATGCGCTGCGCCACCGGCAGTCCGATGCCCGTACCGGGGAATTCATCGTCGCGATGCAGGCGCTGGAACGGCTGGAACAGCTTTTCCGCGTAGCGCGGGTCGTAGCCGGCACCGTTGTCCGCCACCGTGTAGCGCACCGTCCCGTGGTCGGCATCCGCGGTGAACGTGATGCGCGCCGCCGCCGTGCGTCCCGTGAACTTCCACGCGTTGTCAAGCAGGTTCTGCAGCAGCAACCGGAGCAGGCGGGGGTCACCCTGCGCCTGCAGGCCGTCAGTAAGTTCCACGGTCACCACGCGCTCCGGCTGCGCCGCCTGCAGTTCGCGCACCACCTCATGCGCCAGCGCGCTCAGGTCGACCGTCTCCTGGCGCAGTTCATGGCGCGCCACCCGCGACAGGTCGAGCAGGTCGTCGATAATGCGCCCGAGGCGCTGCGCCCCGCTGCGGATACGCGCGAGGTAGTGCTGCGCCTCCGCCGGCAGGGCCGCCGCGTGGTCCTCGCTCAGCGCCTGCCCGTAGCCGTCGATAGCGCGCAGCGGCGCGCGCAGGTCATGCGCCACGGAATAGGCGAAGGCCTCGAGTTCGCGGTTGACGCGCGCCAGTTCCGCAGTGCGCACCGTCACCATCTCCTCGAGATGGTCGCGGTAGCGCGCCACTTCCGTCTCGGCCGCTGTCCGCTCGCTGACATCGCGGATGAAGGCGACCGCGAGATTCTGTCCGCCGTCGGCAACCACGGTCAGCGACACTTCCACCGGCACCGGGTCGCCCGCCGCCGGCCTGGCCTGCACGCCGGTTGCCAGCCCGCCACCGGCCGTCACCGCGGCGGCCAGTGCCGGCAGTGCCGTTGGGTCGAACCACGTCCGCCAGCTGCTGCCGCACAGTGCCCCGGCCGGTGTGCGCAGCAGCAGCGCCGCCCGCGGGTTGGCGGCAACCACCGTGTCGTCCGCCGTGCCGAAGAGCAGCACCGCGTCGCGCGCCGTTTCGATGATACGCCGGTAGCGTTCTTCGGAACGGCGCACCCGCTCCTCCGCCTCGCGCGTCGCGGTGATGTCCTGCGTGACGGAGAGCACCCCGGTGATGGTGCCGGTTCCGTCGCGGTACGGGACTTTCTCGATGTAGACCCAGCGGGTGCGTCCCTGCCACTGCTGCTCCTCGACGACTGTCAGCGGTTCGCCGCCCTGCAGCACCTGCGCATCCTGCGCCTGCGCGCGCGCGGCGCGCTCGGGCATCAGTTCGGCAAAGGTACGTCCCTGCATCTGCGCCGGGGTCATCCCGTGCAGCGCCGCCGCCGCGGCATTGCAGTGCAGCAGCACCCCCGCGCGGTCCTTGAGCCAGACCCCGACCGGGATGCGCGCGAGAATGGCCTCCGTCTCCCGCTGCAGCGCGGCCACCTGCTCGCGCGCCGTGTGCAGGTCGGTGACATCATCGAAACTCTCGATGCCGCCGCACACCGCGCCCTGCGCGTCGCGCAGCACATCGACATTCTTGCTGATCTTCCGCTGCTGCCCGTCGCGCGTGCGGATACGGCACTGCCGCCCGTGTATCGGTTTGGGGACCCCGTCGTCAAACAGACCGCAGCCGTCGCGGCAGGGTTGCTCCGCGAAGAGCGTGCAGGGCTGCCCGAGCATCTCCGCCGCGGCAAACCCGGTGATTTCCTCCGCGCGGCGGTTCCACGAGGTGATGCGCTTCTCCCGGTCGACCGTAAAGACCGCGCTCGGGACGATCTGCCGCAGGTGCTCGAGTTCCTCGCGCGTCCGCGCCGCCGCCTGCGCCGCGCTCTCGTCACGCACCACCGCCACCACGTCGCCACTGTCGAGCGGGTGCAGATCGGCAACGAACGGCATGTCACCTGCCGGCATGGGGAGGGTATAGGCGATACGCACCGCCGTGCGATGCGCCCGCGCCCGCTGCAGCCCGTCAGTCAGCAGCGCCGCCGTATCGCGCGGCAGTACCTCGTCGAGACGCCGGTTGAGAAAGAGTTCCGGGGCCACGTAGAGGCGGCTGCTGCGGCCAGCAGCGTAGCTGCGGATGATATTCTGCGCATCGACCCGGAAATAGATGTCGGGAATGACCGCGAGGATGGCTTCGAGTTCCGCCGCGCTGGCCGCGCCCCGCTGCTCAGCCATCGGCCGGTTCCGTGCTGAGCGTGAACGCAAACGCGGCACCGCCGCCCGGCAGGGTTTCTGCCCGCAGGCGGCCACCGTGGCGGCTGACGATGCGCTGCACCACGGCCAGCCCGATACCGGTGCCCGGGTACTGGTCGTCAGCATGCAGCCGCTGGAACGGTTGGAACAGTTCCTGCTGGCGCGCCGGGTCGAATCCTGCGCCATTGTCGGACACCGTGTACCATGTCTCTCCGGCCGCTGTCTCCGCGGTCACCTGGATGGCCGGCGCGATTGTCCCCGCGGTGAATTTCCACGCGTTGTCGAGCAGATGGCGCAACGCGAGGCGCAGCAGCGCCGGGTCGGCGGTTGCCTGCAGCCCGGGGGCGATGGTCACATTGACCGCGCGCGCCGGCTGCGCGCGGCGCACTTCCGCGACGAGCGAGCCGGCCAGCGCCGACAGGTCGCAGGGTTCCCGCCGCAGTTCCGCCCGCGCGAGCCGCGCCAGTTCGACCAGGTCGCTGACCAGCGCGTTCAGCCGCTGCGCCGCGCGGTCGAGCCGGCGCAGCTGATCACGCCCCGTCTCGTCGAGCGACGCCGCCTGATCTTCGCGCAGGGCACGGGCGTAGCCGCTCAGCGCGCGCAGCGGGGTCCGCAGGTCGTGCGCCATGGCGACGGTAAACGACTCGAGTTCGCGGTTGACGCGGTGCAGGTCGGCAGTCCGCGCGCGCACGGTCAGTTCCAGCTGCTCCTGCTGCCGGCGCAGTGCCTGCTCCAGCACGCGCCGGCGGGTCAAATCGCGCAGGATGCCGAGATAGCCGATGATCTTCCCGTTGCGGTCGCGACGCACCCGCCCCCGGTTGCTGAACCAGCGCGCGCTCCCGTCGGCAGCGCGCACGCAATACTCGTTTTCCCGTTCTTCGCCACCCGCCATGACGCGCGCACAGGCCGCACGCCCCGCGTCGCGGCTCTGCGGGTGCACAGAGTCGAGCAGCGGACGCCCGGTCAGCCGCTCGGGACGGTGCCCGAGCAGCGCCGTTGCCTGCGGGCTGACATA
Source organism: uncultured bacterium (assembly GCA_964637655.1). GTDB lineage: Bacteria > DAOPZR01 > DAOPZR01 > DAOPZR01 > DAOPZR01 > CAZWUZ01. The sequence continues at coordinate 8,156 of CAZWUZ010000137.1, forward strand.
CTCGATGACGCCGGACGGCGCGAGACGGTAGGCGAGGTCGCGGTTCTGTTCGATCAGTTCGCGATAGTGCTCCTCGTTGCGGCGCAGCGCCTGTTCCGCGCGTTTCAGTTCGGTGAGGTCGCGCCCGATGCCGAGCACCGCGCTGACCGTGCCGTCCGTTGCCATGAGCGGGATCAGCGTCGTCTCCTGCCAGGCGCTGCCGTCAGGCAGGCGCACCTCGCTGCTCGTGCGCACCTGCCGGCGCGTGGTGAAGACCCGCGCCAGCGCCTGCTGCTGCTGCTGGGCCACCGCGGGCGGGAAGAGGTCGGCGCGCTGCTGCCCGACAAGTTCGTCAGGGGCGCGGCGCAGGAAATGCGCCGCCACCGGGTTGACATAGCGGACGCGGTCGGCGGCATCGATGAGGAAGACGAGGTCGGGCACTGCATCGAGCAGCATGCGCGTGCGCTCGTCGAGCAGGTCATCCGTTGGCGACGCCGTGGCCGGGGACGTCACCCCGCGCGGCAGCGCGACGGTGAAGGTCGAACCCTCACCGGGCCGGCTGGCGACCCGCACGCCGCCGCCATGCCGCTCGATGATTTCGCGCACCACGGCCAGCCCGATGCCGACCCCGCCCTGCCGCCGTGTCGGACCGCTCTCCACCTGGTAGAAGCGGGTGAAGATCTGCTCCTGCTCAGCCGCGGGGATGCCGATGCCGCTGTCCGTCACGCTCAACTCCTGCTGCGCGTCGCCCGGCGGATGCACGGTGACGCTCACGCTCCCTTCCGCCGGGGTGAACTTGAGCGCATTATCGACGAGGTTGATCAGCACCTGCTGCAGGCGCCGCGGGTCGCCGGCCAGCAGCACGGTCTGTGTGTCGCCATGCAGCGACAGCGCTATGCCCGCCGCCCGCGCCTTGGGCTGCAGCAGCGCCACCACCTCGCGCGCCAGCGAGGCGAGGTCGACCGTTTCCAGCGCCAGCGGGTCGTCCGCCCCCTGCAGGCGCGAGAAGGTGAGCAGGTTGTCGATAAGCCCGACCAGCCGGTCGAGGTTGCGCAGCACCGCCGCGAGCTGCTCGCGCTGCCGCGGCGTCACCGGACCGGAATACCCCTCGGCGATCAGTTCCGCGTAGCCGCGCACGGCGACCAGCGGGGTGCGCAGTTCATGCGACACCGTCGACAACAGGTTGTTCTTGAGCGTGTCGAGTGCGCGCAGTTCACCGTTCAGCCGCTGCAGTTCCTCCGCCGCCTGCCGCCGCTCCTCCTCCTGCCGCCGCGTGGCGCTGATATCGCGCATGTAGCCGCGCAGACCGACCGTGGTACCGCCACGCCGCACCACCGCGGAGCGGATTTCGACATTCAGCCAGCTGCCGTCGCGGTGCCGCACGCGGTAGGTGCCCGGGTTCCGCGTGGCGCCGTCCAGCACCTCGTGCAGCGCGATCAGCGCCTGACCGCGGTCGTCGGGATGGATGAACTCGAATACCGCATGACCGAGCAGGTCGCTCCCCGGTGCATAACCGAAGAGCGCGTAGAGCGCGCGGTTGGCGAAACTGAGCCGCCCGGTCAAATCGGTCTCGAACACCCCGAGCGGGAGGAAATCTGCCAGCGTGCGGTAGCGTTCCTCGTTGGCCCGCAGTTCCGCCGCCGCCTGGTCCTGCTGCGTCAGGTCGCGCACGTAGGCCCACCATTCGACCGTGCCGTCCGCCGCCGTGTCACGCACCAGCGTCACCGCGACCGGGATGCGCAGGCCGTCACGCCGCACGAAATGTTTCTGCAGCGTCAGCGGCCCGCTGTCGGGCAGGTCGCGCACCTGCTGCACTTCGCGCGCATACTCGTCAGGGAGCGACAGGTCAGCCACCGTCAGGCCGTGCACCTCCTCCGCCGCGCGGCCGACCAGCCGCCGGAAGGCGGCATTGCTGCCGATGATGGCCGCGGGCGCGTCCGGACGGACAATGCCGTCCGGGG
>CAZWUZ010000138.1:0-10086 GCA_964637655.1 uncultured bacterium
CTGGAGGGATTCGAACCCCCGACCTTCTGGTCCGTAGCCAGACGCTCTATCCAGCTGAGCTACAGCCGCACGCTATCCTTTTGTCCGGCAGCGGCAACGGCGCCGCAACCATGAGCAATGGCGGAGAGAGTGGGATTTGAACCCACGGTACCTTGTGAGTACGCCGCCTTAGCAAGGCGGTGCCTTAAGCCGCTCGGCCATCTCTCCGTAACAGTTGCACAACACGACGCTATGGCGGAGGGGGAGGGATTCGAACCCCCGGACGGGTTGCCCCGTCTCCGGTTTTCAAGACCGGCCGATTCAACCGCTCTCGCACCCCTCCCGCACGCCACGGCGGCAACAGTGCACACACCGCGACTTCACCGCCACCATCGCCCATACAGTATAGCAGATAAGCCGGGGTCTGTCAATGAATAAACGACGTAATTGACGCGCAGCAGCGGATGAGGTATATACGGGGCGGGAGGGAAGCAGAAGACCATGCTCGCCGTACCACCGCCGCTCGCGCGCCTCATCCGCGAACTCAACCGTCTCCCCTCCGTGGGGCAGAAAACCGCGCAGCGTCTTGCCTTTCATCTGCTGGGGCAGCAGCGGGTGCAGGCGCGCGACCTGGCGCAGGCGCTGCTTGCCGCGGCGGAGCAGATGCGCCCCTGCCGCCGCTGCGGCAACCTCACCGACGCGGAGGAGTGCACCATCTGCCGCGCCCCGGGCCGGGCCAACGGCCTGCTCTGCGTCGTCGAGGAGGTGCGCGATCTGTTCACCATCGAGGGGGCGCGCGTCTTCGCCGGCAGGTATCATGTGCTCGGGGGATTGCTCTCGCCGCTCGACGGGGTCGGCCCGCAGGACCTGAGCATCCCGCAGCTGCTGCGCCGCCTCCCCGACGAGCAGATCCGCGAGGTGATCATTGCCACCAACCCGACGGTGGAAGGGGAAGCGACCGCCTCGTACCTCGCGCGGGCCATCCATCCGCTCGGGGTGCGTGTCACGCGCATCGGGTTCGGCATGCCGGTGGGTGGCGACCTGGAATTTGCCGATGAACTGACGTTGTCACGGGCACTGGAAGCACGGCGCGAGTTGTAGGCATCAGGCCAGAAACCCCGGCGAATAGCTGCATATCACAATTCGTTTATCTTACATATAGTAAAACAGTTGCACTGATACTTTCAACAATTATGTAATTCACCTTGACGCCACTGCCGCTTTCCGGTATAATGGGAACTGCCTGAAGGTCAGTGGCTGTTCTTAGACAACAGAATCCGACACAGAGCCGGACACCCGGAGCCGTTTCGACGGCGACGGCGGCAGGGAACAGGGCGTATTCCTGGCGTGGGCAGCGGGAGCTGCAGAGCGCGGGAAGCTGGCAACAGCAGCCCCAACCGACCGCATGAGAGGGAGCGAGCGGCGACTGAAGAGGAAAAGAAGCGCAGAGCAGGCGGCGCCGGTGAGAACCGGAGAGGCCGCAAGCCGCGGGGAGCAACACCCTGCAGCCGGGCGCAACACCGTGTGAAGAACGGGCCGGTCGCAAGATCGGCAACGGACGCGGGCAGGACCAGATACCCTGGAGCGGTGGAAAACCGCAGGAGGGGAGCACGACGCGAGAGCGGGCGGGCGGTCTGATCGCGGGGAAGATTCAGAGGGTGGGCATAACGGCATGAGGGTAACCGTCCGGAAGCGGGCGGATATCCGCGGTACGAGAAACCTGCAGAGCGCGTAAAGTTCAGGAGAGGCAGCAACCGCATTCATCTAACCGTGGGCGCGGCGAGCGATCCTGTTCCGGAGTAACGCTTCGCAGCCTTGCAAAAAGGCAGGGGAGCACGAGGCCCGGGAGGGCGGAGGCTGGAACAGGGGAGAACCCTCTGAAGAACATGAATCCCGGAAAGGGCACGAGGCCAGTGGGCGGGTAAACAACCCCGTCTGCGTCTGGAGCCAACGGATGTCCGGAAGGTGCAATACCGCGAGGTCCTGAGAAAGGACGGGGCGGTCAGGAAAGCCGGCAACGGTGAGTACCACCGACGGACAGGGACACCCTTAGGGGGACGGAAAACCTTGGGAAGGGAGCCGGGTGGAACGGCGGCAGAGATGCCGTCGGGAAGGTCGGCAGCAGCATCCGGAACAAAGCTCTGAAGCGGGGCGGAATTCCATGAAGGTGAGCCGGGGCCGAGAGGATTCCCGGTGGAGCGCGGCGGAGAAAAGCCCGTGCGGTCGTGAGAAACGACGGGACGGGGGCGGAGCCGAGAGGCAGAAGCCGGTCGCAGCGCGAATCCTTGCAGGAAGAGCCAACCGCAGGAGAGCAGGGGAATCAGCGATGGTTCTACCGCTGGATGATGCGGGCAAACCCTTGGGAAGGCGGACTGTTGTCAGGAATAGAAGCTGATTTCTTCAGGCACTTTTTGTATAGCAACGACGCGGCGACGCGTCGTTTTTTTTTGCCCCGCGCACCCCGCTCTGCTATACTCGCCGCAGGAGAAGAAGACCATGGTCCGACAGGAAGAATTCATGCGCCGCGTCGCCTCTGCCGCGCGCGGGGCGGGCGGCAGCGCCCGCGCCCTCGAAAACAGTTACTTCGCGCGTACCGACCCGTCCTTTTTGCGCGCGCTCGCCGCTGACGCGACACAGCAGAAACAGGCCCTGCAGCAGGAACACGGGAAGGAGAAGCACTGGCGGGTCTGCCCGTCGTGCGGGGCGCGCCTGCGCGAGGAAAACCTCGCCGGCGTGCTCATTGACGCCTGCCCCGCCTGCGGCGGGCTGTGGTTCGATCAGGGGGAAGTGGAACTGCTGCTGCGCGCGAAGCGCTCCTTCTGGACGCGTCTGCGCGAACTGTTCCGCGCGCCCTAACGCCGCCCGAGCAGCAGGTACATGATCGCCTTCTGCACATGCAGGCGGTTTTCCGCCTCGTCGAAGACGATGCTGTGCGGGCCGTCGACCACCTCGTCGGTGATCTCCTCGCCGCGATGCGCCGGCAGGCAGTGCATCACCAGCACATCTTTTTTCGCCGCCGCCACCAGTGCCGCATTGACCTGATACGGGGCAAATACCGCCTTGCGTTTCGCCTGTTCCTGTTCCTGCCCCATCGACGCCCAGACATCGGTGTAGATGACATCGGCCCCCTGCACCGCCGCCTGCGGGTCATGTGCCAGCGCCACCGTCCCGCCGCTGGCCGTGCACGCCTGCTGCGCCCAGCCCCATACCGTTGTGTCCGGCTCGTACCCTGCCGGGGTGCAGGCGACAAACCGCATGCCCGTTTTGGCACAGCCGAGCGCGAGCGAATTGCACACGTTGTTGCCGTCGCCGATGTAGACGAGCTTGAGGTCCTTCAGGTCGGCGTGCTTCGGGTCGCGCTGCCGGTGCTCGATGACCGTGTAGAGATCCGCGAGGATCTGGCAGGGATGCAGCAGGTCGGTCAGCCCGTTGATCACCGGCACGCTGCCGTACGTCGCCAGGTCGATGACATCCTGGTGCGCAAACGTGCGGATCATGATCCCGTCCACATAGCGCGACAGCGTGCGCGCCGTGTCGGCGATGGTCTCGCCGCGGCGCAGCTGCAGGTCGGTGGCGGAGAGGAAGAGCGCGCTCCCCCCCAGCTGGTACATGCCGACCTCGAACGATACGCGCGTGCGCGTCGACGCCTTCTGGAAGATCATCGCCAGCGTTTTGCCCGCCAGCGGCGTGAAACGCTCACCCGCCCGCTGCCTGCTTTTCAGCAGCTGCGTGGTGGCGAAAATCTCGTCGAGGTCCGCCCGGTCGAGGTCGTTGATGCTGATCAGGTGTTGCACTTTCATGTCCGTCTCCTGCCCGCAGAATCAGCCGAACAGCGGCGTGAGCGCCGCCAGTTCGGGTGCCACCGTGCGCGGCGTCCCCGCCACTTTCATGGCGGAGGCCACATCCTTCAGCCCGTTGCCGGTGATGACCGCAACGATGGTCTCGTCGGCGCGCAGTTTTCCCGCCTGCGCCAGCGCCGCCACCCCGGCATACGCCGTCACGCCCGCCGGTTCACCGAACACCCCCGCACCGCGCGCCACGGTTTTGAGCGACTCGAGGATGACCTCGGCGCTGACGGTCACCGCGTCCCCCCCCGACTCCGTCACCGCGCGCACCGCCATCGCCCCGTCGCGCGGGATGTCGACGGATATGGAATCCGCCACCGTCGTCGCGCGCACCGGTTCGAGTTTCCCGCCGCGGCGCACCGCGTCCGCCACCGCGCTGCTTTTCTCCGACTGCACCGCGACCATTTTCGGCAGGCGGTCGATGCACCCCGCCGCGTGCAGGTCGCGAAACCCCTTCCAGATGCCGCTGATGATGTTGCCGTCACCGACGGAGACGAACACGCGGTCCGGCACCCGCCAGTCGAGTTGCTCGCAGATTTCGAAGGCACAGGACTTTTTGCCTTCGCGCGTGAACGGGTTGTAGCCGGTATTGCGGTTGTACCAGCCGTACTTCGCTGACGCCGCCAGGCAGAGGTCGAACGCCTGGTCGTAGGTGCCGTCGACCATGACGATCTCCGCGCCGAACGCCATGATCTGGGCGATCTTCGCCGGCGGCGCGCTCTTGGGCACGAAGATGATGGTGCGGTACCCGAGCGGCGCGGCCAGGCAGGCGAGCGACGACGCGGCGTTCCCCGTCGACGCGCCGCAGATCAGCGGCGCCCCGTTCTCGCGCGCATGCGCCAGCGCCACGCTTGAGGCGCGGTCCTTGAACGATGCGCTCGGGTTGCGCCCGTCATCCTTGAGGAGGAGGTGCGGCACCCCGAGCGGCGCCCCGAGGCGCTCCGCGCCATAGAGCGGGGTCCAGCCGACCTGCTGCGGCGGGATCATGCTCAGGTCGCGCAGCGGGTAGAAGGGGGCGTAGCGCCAGACCGAGTAGTTCCGGTCGGCCGCCAGCGTGTCGCGCGAAATGCGCGCGCGGATCTTCGCGTAATCGTACGTCACCTCGGTGTTGGCGCCGCAGGCGGTGCAGACGTACTGCGTCTGCTGCAGCGTATGCTCCTTGCCGCACTGCGTACACGTCAGGCCGAGGACCTGGTCGGGCTGGATCATGGCTCTGCTCCGGGTCGGGTCAGCCGCGCACGATGCGGGTGCCGGTTTCCCCGCGCAGCGCCTGCATCAGCGACGCGGGGTTGGTGATGATCGACTGCTCGCCGCCGTTCTCGACGAAGTTCACCGCGGCGCGCACCTTCGGCTCCATCGACCCCTTGGCGAAATGCCCCGCGGCGATGAATTCCTGCGCCTGCGCGACGGTCAGCGTGCCGAGCGCCTGCTGGTCCGGCTTGTTGTAGTTGATGTAGACCTGCGGCACGTCGGTGGAGATGATGAAGTAGTCGGCTTTCAGGTCGGCGGCGAGCACGCAGGCGGCGCTGTCCTTGTCGATGACCGCCGCCACTCCCTCGAGTTTCCCGTCGGGCTGCACCACCACCGGGATGCCCCCCCCGCCCACCGCGATGACGATGACCCCGCCGTCGACCAGCTGCCCGATGACCTTGCGCTCGACGATGCGCTGCGGTTTCGGCGACGGCACGACGCGGCGGTAGCCCCGACCCGCATCCTCGATGATCGTCCAGTCGGGATTGTCCTGGCGTTTCTGCTCCGCCTGCGCCGCGGTGAAGAACTGCCCTACCGGCTTGGTCGGATTGCTGAACGCCGGGTCGTTCTTGTCGACCACCACCTGGGTGATCACCGTCGCCACGTTCCGCGAAATCTGCTTCGCGTGCAGGATGTTCTCCAGCGACTGCTGCAGCATGTAGCCGATCCCCCCCTGCGAGTCGGCGACGCAGACATCCATCGGCATCGGCGGGATCTTGTGCAGTTCCTCGCCCGCCGCCGCGCGCAGCAGGATGTTCCCCACCTGCGGCCCGTTGCCGTGCGCGACGACCAGCTGATGCCCCGCCTCGACCATCGCCGCGATGTTCGCGCAGGTCGCGTTTGCCGCCGCCAGCTGCTCGTGGTAGAGGCCTTTCTGCCCGGCGCTGATGAGCGAGTTGCCGCCGACCGCGATGACGATCTTCTTCATGGCTGCCTCCGTACTGTGTGGTGCGGCAATAGTAGTAGTTTCCCCCCGCCTTGTCAAGAAATGCCTTGACAGCCGCGCCCCGACGCCGTATGCTGCCGCCATGACCACGCTGCCACGACTCGTTTTTTTCGGACTCCCCGGGCACGGCGCCGTCGCGCTGCAGGCGCTGCTGCAGGCGGGCATCCGCCCCGCGATCACCGTCACCGCGGACGCGGGTCCCGTGCCGCTCACCCCGGACAGTGTCAACCTCAACCGCCGCCGCGACGCGCTGCTGCGTGCCTATCCCGACCTTGGAGAACTCTGCCGGCGCGCCGGCGTCCCCTGCTATCGTGACGCGCCGGACCGTGACCTCGCCCCGCTGCTGCTGGCTGTGCGCGAGGCACAGCCCGACCTTATCCTCATCGCCACCTATTTCCGCATCCTCCCGGAAGAACTGTTTGCCCTGCCGCGCCTGGGCACCTTCAACCTTCATCCGTCGCTCCTCCCCGCCTATCGCGGCCCCCAGCCGCTCTACTGGGCGCTGCGCGGCGGGGAAACAGCAACCGGGGTGACCCTGCACCGCGTCGATGCCGGCGTCGATACCGGGCCCGTCTGCGCGCACCAGCGCGTGCCGCTGACCGCGGACGATACCTTCGCCACCGCCTGCCGCCGCCTTGACGCCCCCTTTGCCGCCCTGGCCGTCGCCACAGTCACGGATGCTGCCCTGCGCGCACAGCAGGCCGCGCAGAACGCGTCAGAGGCATCGTTCCACCCCGTACCCGATGCTGCCGCCCGCGCGCTGCAGCCCGCCACCTGGACGGTGCAGGAAACCCTGCGCGCCGTGCGCGCCGGCAATCCCGTCTTCCCCGTCTTTCTGCAGGGTGAGGATTTCACCTGCATCGTCTGGGAGGCTGAAGCCGCACCACACCGCGTGCAGGCAACCGTACTGACGGTTGAAAACGATACAATATACTGCCGCTGTGCTGACGGGGTCGTCCGTTTCCTCGCCTATGATCTCTGCCACCTATAATACTTGACAATACGCCGCGAATGTGGTATATTCTGCCTATATAAATGGGAGGGGGGATGGTCCCGTCTTTGTGCGGCAGATTGTGGATAACTTTCCGGTCTGATAACCGCAAAAAATTGTTTATCATGCCCCTATACGCCGGTAAAAGCGCGTATATCCGTTTTGCCACAGATTGTTGATAACTTTACGCATTACCCTGGCATGATTATTTATCTTATTATTTTTCAGTGCATTATATGATTGCGTTTTGTTGATGAGATTGTGGATTGATTACGGAACAGGAAAGGGCCGGTAGGTCGTTGCTAACTGGCATTATCGGCACTGAATTATGACTGGAATGGTGTGGAAAAACATAGCGCAGGCGCTTGAACAGCAACTCGCACCTGACGAATACCGCATGTGGGTGCGCGGCCTCGATATGCCCCAATGGGACGGGTCAACGCTCACCATCTACGTGCCCAACCAGTACTACCTCGACCGGCTGAGTGAGAAGGTCTACCCGCTGCTCAAGGACCTGCTGCAGCAGCAGGCGGGTCCGGAGGCGCGCATCGAGTTCAGCATCCGCACGCGTGATTTCGTGCCGCCCCCCGTCCCGGCCGCGGAACCGGCGCGGCTGCCCGCCATCGCGGCCCCGGCAGTACCCGCCGGACAGGCGGCACTGACCGCCGGACTCAACGAGCGCTATACCTTCGAGCATTTCGTCGTGGGCGACAGCAACCACTACGCCTACGCCGCGGCCATTGCCGTGGCGCAGAATCCCGGGGACACGCAGCACCGCTACAACCCGCTCTTCATCTACGGCGGCACGGGACTGGGCAAGACCCACCTGATGCACGCCATCGGGCATCACGTCCTGCAGCAGCGCCCGCACCTGCGCGTGGTCTACGTCAACAGCGAGCAGTTCGTCAACGACGTCATCGTCGGCATCCAGCAGAAGAAGATGGACGAGGTGCGCCTGCGCTACCGCACGGTCGACGTGCTGCTCATGGACGACGTGCAGTTCTTCTCGGGCAAGGACCAGACGCAGGAGGAGTTCTTCCACACCTTCAACACGCTGCACGCCTCGCACAAGCAGCTGGTCTTCACCGCCGACAAGCCGGTCAACGACCTCGTCGGCTTCGAGCAGCGCGTGCTCAGCCGCTTCGCCTGGGGCCTCTCCGCCGACATTCAGCCCCCCAACCTCGAGACGCGCATCGCCATCCTCAAGAAGCGCGCCGAAGAGATGCGCGCCTATGTCCCCGACGAGATCACCTACTTCATCGCGCACAATATCAAGACCCACATCCGCGACCTCGAGGGGGCGCTCAACAACGTCATCGCCCACGCCCCGTTCACCCGCCAGGACCTGACCGTGGCGCTGGTCAAGGAGCGCCTCAAGGACATGGTGGACGACACCCCGGCGCGCATCATCACCATCGCCGAGGTGCAGAAAGCCGTGGCCGACCATTTCCACCTCACCGTGGCCGACCTCAAATCGCGCAAGAAGTCCAACTCGGTCAGTTTCCCGCGCCAGGTGGGGATGTTTCTCGCCCGGCAGCTCAACGATGAGGTGTCGCTGATCGAGATCGGCAGCGAATTCGGCGGGCGTGACCATTCCACCGTGCTCTATGCCTTCAACAAAATCAGCAGTGAACTGGAGAAAGACCAGAACCTGGCGCGCATCATTGCCGCCATCAAGGAGCGTTTGTAGGTTGTGGACAGCATGCCTGACAACCTGTGGATGGACGGGGGAAAACCGCGTTGTCCTGCCCCGGCAGTGGATGCTTTCCCCCGACTCTCCCCGCGCGCTGCACAACCAGTCCACACTGCCGGCGCCTGCACCCGCCTGCCGGGCCGCGGGTTATGCAGTTATCCACACCGCCAACACCGTTACTACGGTAACGACGAAGTAACTTCAGAAGGAAACTTCATGGTAACCGGGAGGGGAACCGCATGAAATTCACCGCCAAGAAGGGAATGCTGCAGGATGCCCTGCAGGTGTTCAGCGGACTGATCAACGTCCGCAATCCGCTGCATATGCTCACCCACGTGCGCTGCGAGGTCAAAAAGAACCTGCTGCACCTGGCCGCCACCGACCTGACCATCAGCGCCACGCTCACCTTGCCGGTAACGGACGGCGAGGACGGCGGGGTGACGGTCCCGTTTGACGGACTGCTCAACGACGTGCGCGTCATCCCGCAGGCGGAGGCGGCGGTGACGGTCAGCAGCGATGCGAAGAACCACATCGCGCTCAAGGTGGCGGGCCGGCGCAGCAGTATGCGGCTGATCGGCGGCGCCATCGATGAGTTCCCGACCCTCGAAGCGCAGGCGCCGCAGCATACCTTCACCCTGCCGGCAGACCTGCTTGGCACGCTGATCGCCAGCACGGCCTTTGCCGCCAGCGGGCAGGACGAGACGCGCGCCTACCTCACCGGGCTCAACGTGGTGAGCAAGGACGGGCAGCTGGCAATGGTGGCGACCAACAGCCACAAACTGGCTCTGCGCCGCACCGCCTGGCCGAAGAAGGCCGACCCGGGCGCGTTCAACATCGTCGTGCCGGCCAAGGCGATGCTGCTGCTCGGGAAGAACCTGGCCGCGGACACCACCCCGGTCGAAATCGGCATTGCCACCAACCATGCGTCGTTCCGTCACGGGGCGCTGCAGCTGACTACGCGTCTCATCGACGAGGAATACCCGGCATACGAGAAGGTGATCCCGGCCAAACCGCTGGCGCACCGCATCCTCATCGATCCGCTGGTGCTGGGCGAATCGGTGCAGCTGGTCAGTCCCGCCTGCGACGACAAGACGCGGCAGGTGCACCTTACCTTCGCGGACACGGCGCTGACCGTGTCGGCCGTGGCGGGGATCAGCGGCAAGGATAACAGCGATACCATCGAGGTGGATGCGCCCAAGGGGACCGCGGTCGAGGTGGCGTTCAACCTCGAGTACCTGCGCGAGATCCTCGCGCGGTTCAGCGAGGGGCAGCTCGAATTCCAGATCACCGACGCGGCCCACCCGTGTGTCTTCCTCAACCCGCAGGAGAGCGGGCTGCTCTGCCTGCTGATGCCGGTCCGGAACTGACGGGCCGGTCGTGC
>CAZWUZ010000139.1:0-10007 GCA_964637655.1 uncultured bacterium
TCGGCAAGTTCGAGCACAAGGAAGTCGCGCTCAACTGGGTGCACGCGACCACCGCCGGCGTCACCGAGAGCGATGTCAACCTCGCGGCGGCGTCGCAGGCGCTCATCATCGCCTACCGCGTGCAGCCGACCGCGGCGGTGCGCACCCTCGCCGACAAGGCCGGGGTCGAGATCCGCACCTACGACATCATCTACCAGGTCGAGGACGACCTCAAGAAGGCGATGGAGGGGCTGCTCTCGCCGGAGATCCGCGAGGCGGTCATCGGCACCGCCGAGGTCCGGCAGGTGTTCCGCATCGGCGGGCTGGGCAACATCGCCGGCTGCGTGGTCACCGACGGGAAAATCCGCCGCTCGTGCAAGGCGCGGCTGATTCGCGACAGCATCAAGATCTGGGAGGGGGGCATCAGTTCGCTCAAGCATTTCAAGAACGATGCCAGCGAGGTGCCCGCGGGGAGCGACTGCGGCATCGGGCTGCTGGACTACAACGATGTCAAGGAAGGCGACCGCATCGAGGCGGTCGAGGTGTCGCAGGTGGCGGTGAAACTGTAACGTGGCGCTGCACTGGGAACTGGCGGAGATCGAACTGCGGTTTCCGGGGGTGCGCACGCTGAAGGAGAAGCGCGCGCGGCTGCGGCCGCTGGTCGACCGCCTGCGCAGCCGCTTCCCCGTTTCCGTGGCGGAGACCGGGCAGCAGGACGCGCTGCAGCGCGGGGAGATCGGCGTGGTGATGGTGGCGAGTGACCGGGCGGCGCTGGACCGGGTGTTCCGCGCCATCGGGGAAATGCTGGACGTGCAGGACGGCTGGGAAACGGTGCGGTTCGACCGCGACGGTGAGTGAACGAACGATGACGATGCCCAAACGGATGCCGAAAGTCAACAGTCTGCTGAAGAAGACGGTCAGTGACATCCTGGTCAAGGAGGTCCATGACCCGCGGGTGGAACGTGTGGTTATCACCGAGGTCAAGACCGCACCCGACCTCGGCTCGGCCATTATCTACTACTCGCGCTTCGGCACGCCGGAGGAAATGGCGGCGGCGCAGGCGGGGCTCGATTCCGCCGCCCCCTTCATCCAGGGCCTGGCAGGGAAGCGCCTGCAGTTCCATTTCACCCCGCGCCTCAAGTTTCTCGTCGACGAGAGTATCGGGCGCGCGCAGCGCATCGAACTGCTGCTCAAGGGGCTCAACCCCGACACCGAATCAGCGCCGGCGCTGCCGGCGGCGGACGCTGACGATGAAGCGTAGTCCTGCGGCGCTCCGCCGGGTGCTCGCCGCCCTCGAACGCCCGCGCCGCGTGATCATCGCCACGCACCAGCATCCTGACGGTGACTGTATCGGCGTGCAATTGGCGCTCTACCACCATCTGCGGCGGCTGGGGCGTGAGGTGCGGTTGTTCAACCAGGACCCGGTCCCGGAAACGCTGCGCTTTCTTCCCGGCTGGCGGCAGATCCGCCGCACCGTCGGGCGGTTCCGGCCCGACGCCATCATCCTGCTCGATTCCGGCTCCTGGGCGCGGCTGGGCACGTTCCCGGCCGCCTGGCAGGAACTGCCGGTCATCAGTGTCGACCATCATCCCGATAATGTCTTCCGCGGGCCGGGCTGCCTGACCGCGGGCGAGGCGTCGTCGACGGGCGAACTGCTCTATGACCTGCTGCTGGCCGGCGGGCGGGGACTGACGCGCGACATCGCGCTCTGCCTCTACGTCGCGGTGGTGACTGATACCGGGTCGTTCAAGCAGGCGAACACGACGCCGCACGCGCTCGACGTGGCGGCGGCGCTGCTGCGCGCGGGGCGCCTGGTGGCGAGCGACATCGCCGAACTGCTCTACAACCGCAACGAACTGCGCCAGCTGCTGCTGCTGCGCGAGATGCTCGAGACGGTGACGGTCGAGGCGGACGGGAAACTGGCGCAGGCCGTGCTCACGCGCGCGATGTTCCGCCGCGCCGGTGCGAGTGACGAGGATACTGAGGGGTTGATCAACCACCTGCGCAGCATCAACGGGGTGCGCCTGTCGGCGGTCTTCCGCGAACTGGGCGGCGGCAAGGTCAAACTGAACCTGCGCGGGCGCACCGATGTCAACGTGCTGCCGGTGGTGAAACAGTTCGGCGGCGGCGGGCATCCCAACGCCGCCGGATGCACCGTGACGATGACGCTGGCGCAGGCGCGCCGGGCCATGCTGCCGCTGCTGCGGCGCCTGGCGCGCGGGTAGGCAGGACCATGAGTGTGCGCGGGTTCCTCGGGGTGAACAAGCCCGCGGGGCCGTCGTCCAACGCCGTGGTGCAGCGCGTGCGCGGCCGCCTCGGGCGGCAGGTGCGGGTGGGGCTTTGCGGCACGCTGGACCCGGCGGCGGACGGGGTGCTGGTGCTCGCGGTCGGCGGCGCCACGCGGCTGGCCGGGCAGGTGATGCGCAGCGACAAGGAATACGTGGTGACGGTGCGGCTTGGCCTCGAAACCGACACCTACGATACGGCCGGCACGGTGCTGGCCGAGCGGCCGGTGCCGGCGCTCGACGCGGCGGCACTGGAAGCGGGCCTGGCGAAGTTCCGCGGGAAGATCATGCAGGCGCCCCCGCCCGTCTCCGCGCTCAAGCGCGGCGGCGAACCGCTGTACGCCAAGGTGCGACGCGGGGAGACGGTGATAACCGAGCCGCGCCCGGCGGAGTTTTTCGCCCTCGAGGTGACGGGTTTCGACGGGCGCGACCTGCAGTTGCGCATCGTCTGCGGCAGCGGCACCTACGTGCGTTCGCTGGCCCATGACCTCGGCGTGCTGTGGGGGTGCGGCGGCACGGTGGCCGCGCTGACGCGTACGCGGGTGGGGACCTTCACCCTGGCGGATGCGGTGCCGCTGGCGGAACTGGAAACAGGTGACGTGGCCGCGCGGCTCATCGACGCGGCGCAGGTGCTGGGCGACCTGCCGGCGGCGGAACTGACCGCGGCGCAGGCGCTGCAGGTGCTGCACGGGATGCCGGTGACACTGCCGGCGCCGGCGGGCGGGCCGCAGGTGCGGCTGCTCTATCGCGGTCGGCTGGCGGCTTTGGCGGCGGCGACGGGAAAACTGGCGCAGCCGAAGACGGTGCTGCTCGCGGCTGACGACCTGTAGGCAGGGCGGACGGGTGGCGCGCGCGCTGGCGCTGGGCAGTTTCGACGGGGTGCATCGCGGGCATCAGGCGCTGCTGGCGGCCACGGTCGCGGCGGCGCAGCGCGCCGGTCAGCAGCCGGCCGCAGTGGTGATCGAGCCGGTGCCGGTGGCGACGCGGTTGCTGAGCGCGGCGCGGCAGGAAGCGCGGCTGCGCGCGGCGGGCATGACGGAGAGTATCCGCGTGGCGCTGGACGCGGAACTGCGCTGCCTGCGCCCGGAGGCGTTTGTCGCGCTGCTGCGCGAACGCTGGCAGGCGGCAGCCGTGCTGGCCGGGGAGAATTTCCGCTTCGGCTGCGGGGCGGCGGGCGACGCCACGGCGCTGCGCGCATTGGGGGCGGCGCAGGGGTTGACGGTCACGGTCGTGCCGCTGCTGCACGCGGATGGCGTGGTGGTATCGAGCACGCGCATCCGCACGCTGGTGCAGGCGGGCGACCTCGACGCGGCGGCCGCGCTGCTTGGCGCGCCGGTGGAACTGACCGGCACGGTGCAGCGGGGCGCGGGGCGGGGACGCGAACTGGGGTTTCCCACCGCCAACCTCGCCTGTCCGCAGGCGGTGCTCCCCCCCTACGGGGTGTACGCGGTGCGGGCGGCGGCGGCTGACGGGTGGCATGACGGGCTGCTGCACTACGGGGTGCGGCCGACGTTCGCGGAGGATACGCGCGGCCCGCTGGTGGAAGTGCACCTGCTCGACTGGCAGGGTGAGCTGTACGGACGGGAACTGACAGTGCAGCTGCGCGCGCGCGTGCGCGGGGAGCGGCGCTGTGACAATAGAGAGGCACTCACCGCGCTGATGCGCTCAGACGAGCGGCAGGCGCGGGAGGCACTGACCGTGCACGCGGTCGGGCGCTGACTCCGGCGCACGACGGGGTGGACGGGCGGCCAGATCGGCCGTGGGCAGGACAAGGAGACAAACGTTATGACAGCAGAGGCAACGAAGGGGAAGGGCGGCATCATCGAGCAGTTCCGGGTGCACGAGACGGACACGGGGTCGGCGCAGGTGCAGGTCGCGCTGCTGACCGACCGCATCAACCAGCTGACCGAGCACCTCAAGAAGCACGCCAAGGATCATCACTCGCGCTACGGGCTGCTCAAGATGGTGGAGCGGCGCCGCAAGCTGCTCACCTACCTGCGTGAGAACAATACGGGCGAGTACCAGAAACTGATCAAGTCGCTGCGGCTGCGCAAGTAAACGAACGAACGAACGAACGATAGAGGAGATTGGATTATGGCAATGCACAAGGTAAGCATGGAGCTGGGCGGCCGCACGCTGGAAATCGAGACGGGGCGCGTGGCCAAGCAGGCGGCCGGGTCGGTGTGGGTGCGCTACGGCGACACGGTGCTGCTGGTGACGATCTGCATGGGGAGTGAGCCGAAACAGACGGACTTCTTCCCGCTCTCGGTCGAGTACCGGGAGAAGTTTTTTGCCGCGGGCAAGATCCCCGGCGGCTTCTTCAAGCGCGAGGCGCGTCCGCGCGACCGCGAGGTGCTCATCGGGCGCATCATCGACCGCCCGATGCGCCCGCTGTTCGACAAGCGGCTGCGTTTCGAGGTGCAGGTGATGGCGACGGTGCTGTCGGCTGACGAGGTCAATGTGCCGGACGCGATCGCGGTCATCGGCGGCTCGGCGGCGGCGTGCCTGTCGGACATCCCGTTTGCCGGCCCGGTGGGCGCGGTGATCGCCGGCATCGTCGACGGGCAGATCGTCATCAACCCGACGCGCGCGCAGATGGAAAAGAGCGAGATGGAACTGGTCGTGGCGGGGAGCAAGGATGCGGTGGTGATGGTCGAGGGCGAGGCGAAGGAAGTGCCCGAGGCGACCATGATCAAGGCGATCGAACTGGCGCACGCGGAAATCCGCAGGATCGTCGCGCTGCAGGAGGAACTGGTGGCGAAGGCGGGGAAGACCAAGCGGGTCTTCACGCTGCACAGCCCGGACCCGGCCCTGGTGGCGGAGATCGAGGCGGCCGCGGCGCCGAAACTGGCACCGACGCTGGCCATCGCCGGCAAGCACGAGCGGGGCGAGGCGATCAGCAAGGCGACCGAGGAACTGCTGGCACCGTACCGGGTGAAATTCGCCAGCGACCCGGTGCAGCTGGCTGACGCGCAGGCGCTGATCCACGGCGTGTTCAAGAAACTGCTGCGCAAGACCATCCTCGACACGGGGGTGCGCAGCGACGGGCGCAACACCAAGCAGGTGCGGCCGATCACCATCGAGCTCGGGGTGCTGCCGCGCACGCACGGCTCGGCGCTCTTCACCCGCGGTGAGACGCAGGCGCTGGCCACGCTGACGCTGGGGAGCAAGGCGGACGCGCAGCGCATCGACGACATCATCGGTGAGGGCACCAAGCACTACATGCTGCATTACAACTTCCCGCAGTACAGCGTCGGGGAGACGGGGCGCGTCGGCACGGGGCGCCGCGAGATCGGGCACGGCAACCTCGCCGAGCGCTCGCTGCTGCCGGTGCTGCCGGACCTCGGCGCCTTCCCCTACACCGTCCGCATCGTTTCGGACATCACCGAGTCGAACGGCTCCTCGTCGATGGCCTCGGTCTGCGGCGGCTGCCTGGCGCTGATGGACGGCGGCGTGCCGGTCAAGAAGCCGGTGGCGGGGATCGCCATGGGGCTGATCACCGACGGCGACCGCCACGTGGTGCTGACGGACATTCTCGGGCAGGAGGACGCGCTCGGCGACATGGACTTCAAGGTGACGGGCACCGAGCAGGGCGTGACCGCCATCCAGATGGACATCAAGATCAAGGGGCTGTCGTTCGCGCTGATGGCCGAGGCGCTGGCGCAGGCGCGCGAAGGCCGCCTGCACATCCTCGGCATCATGCACCAGGCGATCGCGACGCCGCGCACGGAACTGTCGCCGTACGCGCCGCGCATCTACTCGATGAAGATCCCGATGGACAAGATCGGCACGCTCATCGGGCCGGGCGGCAAGACCATCCGCGGGCTGTGCGAGGAATTCAAGGTCAAGATCGACGTGCAGGAGGACGGCACGGTCAACATCGCCTCGAGCGACGGCACGGCGCTGGCCGCGGCGCGCGAGAAGGTCGCCTCGCTGGTCGAGGAGGTGCAGGTGGGCAAGACCTACACCGGGCCGGTGAAGAAGTGCATGGACTTCGGCGCCTTTGTCGAGGTGCTGCCGGGGACGGACGGGCTGGTGCACATCAGCGAGCTCGACCGCCGGCACGTCAAGGCGGTGACCGAGGTGGTCAAGGAAGGCGACATCATCACCGTCAAGTGCATCGGCGTCGACAAGAACGGCAAGATCCGGCTGTCGCGCAAGGCACTGATGGATGAGGAAGAGGTCAAGTAAGGCCATGCGCGAAACCGCGGTCTGCGCCGGTCCCGGGGGGAGTACGCTCCTCCTCGAGGAGATGCGTGATACGCCGTCGGTGTCGCTCGGGTTCTGGATTCACACGGGTGGACGGGGCGAGCCCGGGAAATACGCCGGGCTCGCCCATTTCATGGAACATCTGCTGTTCAAGGGGACGGCCCGCCGCACGGCGCGGCAGCTGGTCGAGGCGATCGATGGCGTCGGGGGAAACCTCAACGCGTTTACCGCCAAGGAGTACACCGCCATCACCTGCCACGTGCTGGCGCAGCATCTCGACCTCGCCTTCGACGTGGCCGGGGACATGTTCGCCCATGCCCGCCTCGACGCGGCGGAACTCGAACGCGAGCGGCAGGTGGTGCTCGAAGAGATCCGCATGTACGAGGACACGCCGGACGACCTCGTGCATGATGTCTATCAGCGCGTGGCCTGGGACGACGCCGGGCTGGGGCGCTCGATTCTCGGCACGGCGGCGACGCTGGCGCGGGTCGACCGCGCAGCGGCGCTCGCCTTCTACCGCCGCGCCTACCAGCCGCGCAATCTCGTCATTTCGGTGGCGGGGGCATGCGACCGGGCGCGGGCGGAGCGCCTCGCGGCGCGCTTCGTGCGCCCGCGGGCCGGCGGCGCGCTGCCGCCGGTGGCGTCACGCGCGGCGCGCTTCCGCCCCGGGCGGGAGATCGTCGAGAAGAAGGTCGAGCAGGTGCATCTTTGTCTCGGCTGGCAGGCGCTGCGCTGGGCGGACCGGCGCCGCACCGTGATGCAGGTGCTGGGGACGGCACTGGGCGGGGGGATGTCGTCGCGCCTCTTCCAGGAGGTGCGCGAGAAGCGCGGGCTCGCCTACGCGGTGCACGCCTATAACGCCGCCTACCGCGGCGAGGGGTCGCTCGTCTGCTATGCCGGGACCGCGCACCGCAACCTCGACAAACTCATGGGCTGCCTGCTCGCCGAAACGGCGAAACTGGCGGAGAAGCAGCTCCCCGCGCGCGAGCTGACGCGGGTCAAGGAACAGATGAAGGGGCATCTCGTGCTCGGGCTCGAGGGGACGGGCGCGCGCATGCAGTTCAATGCCGTGCATCACTTCTACCGCGGGCGGGTGCCGCGCCTGCAGGAAGTGCTCGACGCCATCGACGCGGTGAGCGCGGCGCAGGTGCGTGACCTGGCGGGTGAACTCTTCGCGCGGCCGCCGGCACTGGCGGCCATCGGGCCGGCCGGCGATTACCGCGCCGTCGACCGCCACCTGCAGCGCGCCTACCCGCGCCACGCCTGAGGCCCGCATGGACCTGCTGCAGGCGATGGTCTTCGGCATCATCCAGGGGCTGACGGAGTTTCTGCCGGTCAGTTCCTCCGCCCATCTCGACCTCTACAGCCATCTCGTCGGGCTGCACTACAGCGACGAGCAGAAGGTTGCTTTTTTTGCCGTGCTGCATCTCGGGTCGCTCGGCGCGGTCATCGCGCTCTTCTGGCGCGACCTGCTGAAACTGGTGCCGGCGATTCCGTCGGCTACGCGCAAACTGCTGACCGGGCGCTGGCGTCTCTTCCGTCTCTACGAAAAACTGCTCTTCCTGCTGGCCCTCGGCACGCTGCCGGCCGGAATTATCGGGGTGCTGGCCGAGGATGCCATCGAGGCGGCGTTCGGCAGCATCACCATGGTCGGCTTCTGCCTCGTGCTCACCGGCTGTCTGCTCTGGCTGACCCGCCTGCTGCCGACGGGCTACACCGGCATTGCCGGGATGCGGCCGCGCCAGGCCGTGGCCATCGGCTGCGCGCAGGCGCTCGCCATCCTGCCCGGCATCTCGCGCTCGGGGTCGACCATCGTCGCCGGACTGGCTCTTGGTCTTGACCGGGAAATTGCCGCGCGCTTCTCGTTCCTCCTCTCGCTGCCGGTGGTGGCGGGGGCGGGGCTGCTGAAACTGGGGAGCATCCTGAACGCGGCGGAGAGCACCGCGCTGCTGCTGCCGGCGCTGGTCGGTGCGCTCTTTGCCTTTGTCAGCAGTTTCCTCGCCCTGCGCTGGCTGCTGCAGTGGGTCAAGCAGGGCGCGCTCTGGTGGTTCGCCCCCTACCTGTGGGCGACCGGCCTGCTGGTGCTGGTCGTGCAGGAATACCGTCTCGCCCTCTGACCGTTCCCCGGTTGTCATGATCGTGCGGCAGGGCATGCCGTTGCCGGCCGGATATGGTATACTTGCGGAGGAAGGATGGTGAGGCGCATGCGACGTCTGCTGCTGCTGGCGCTGATTGCGGCCGTGGCCTGTCTGGGCGGCTGCGATTACATGAAACTGCTCAATATCCGCTACGACCCGGTGACGGCGGGGGCACCGCGCTACCCGTTCAACGGGCGCGCCCCGGCAGGGGTGGTTCTCCCCTTCGCCATGGGCAGCACAACCAACTACGGTTCCTGCTACGTCGGGGAGTTCGTGTCGACCTTCGGCACGCTCGAAGACCGTGCGTTTGCCGAATCGTCGGTCAACGACATCGTCGCCGGGGCGATGGCGGACGAACTCAATTACGGCGGGTTCACGGTGTATGATGAGCGCAACTCGCCGCAGTTTGCCGTCAACGAGGCGAAACTCGCCGAGCTCTGCCGCGAGCTGCGCCGCAAGCATCCCGACGCCGACTTCGCGGTGGGCGGGACCATCACCCGCTTCTGGGCGCGCGCCAAGTCGTTCTTCTGGGCGGTGCGCGTCAATGCCGATGTCGAACTGCAGAGTTATGTCATCGACGTGCGCGCCAGCCGCATCATCTTCAAGTCGCAGGTGACCGGCAGCCGGGACGGGGCGCGCCAGTACGTCGGGGCGGGGCGCATGAAGGTCCTGCTGCAGGAGGCGCTGGCCGAGACGGTGGGCAAGACGCTGCGCAACCCGCAGGTGGTTGAGTTCTTCAACCGCACGGCGGAGCGGCGCGCGGCCCCGGCCCGCATCCCGGAACCCGCGGCCCCGGCACCCTCCCCTGACGCCGGCTGAGTCCCGCATGCCGGCTGATCCGCGCGGGTTGACGCTGGCGGAACTCACCGCGGCGTTCACGGCGTCGGGGCGCCCCGCCTACCGCGCCGAACAGGTGCTCCGCTGGCTGCACCGCGGCGCGGCAACCTACGAAACCATGACCAATCTCCCGCTGGCTGATCGCGTGGCCTGCACCCGCGACTGGCCCTTCGTTCCGCTGCGCGAGTGCGACCGGGTCAGCCGTGCCGACGGGACGGTGAAATTCCGCTGGGCGCTGGCGGACGGCCACACCATCGAGAGCGTGGTGCTCCCCGGGACGCGCGGGCGCGGCACGCTCTGCGTCAGTGCGCAGGTCGGCTGCGCGCTGCGCTGCGCCTTCTGCGCCACCGGGCAGCAGGGGTTTGTGCGCGACCTGACGGCGGCGGAGATCGTCGACCAGGCCATCCGCGCGCGGGCGCTGGGGTTTGCGTTCAGCAATATCGTGCTCATGGGCATGGGCGAACCGCTGCTCAATTACGCGAACGTGCTGCAGGCGGTGCGCATCCTCAACGAGGATGCCGGGCTCAACTTCGGGCGGCGTCGCGTCACCATCTCGACC
>CAZWUZ010000140.1:0-9991 GCA_964637655.1 uncultured bacterium
AACCCTGGGTATGGGTTGAGCGTGTCCTGAATCGGCAGCCGGGTCGAGGTCATGCGCGCCGTGATCACCCCGATTATCGCCCGCATCCGCTCCTCCTCATGCCTGCCGGTCTGCTTCGCCGCGGCCGCGGTAATGCCGGCGCTGCCACCAGCGGTGCAGCGCCTTGTCGAGCGGCAGCGCGTACCAGCCGCGCCGGTTGCGCAGGCGCGCAAGCGCGGCACAGGCGCGGTTGAACCCGCGCGCCAGGCTGCTGGCCAGCTGCTGGTCCCCCAGGCGGATGGTGCTTTCCATGTTCTGGTAGTACGCGGCCCGCGTTCCCCATTCGCCATCCACCTGCCACGGGCGGCGCAGCTCCGCCGCGGTGTACAGTTCAATAATCTCCGGTGCCGCCCACGCCGCAAAATCCGCCGGCTCGGCGAACACCCCGTCACGCTGCAATTGCCCGGTCAGCGCGCAGCGCGGATAGGGGCGGAACGTCACCACCCCGCAGGCGAAACGCGGGTAGCGGCGCAGCCGGTTGATCAGTGCGACCGTGGCCCGCAGGTCGGCAGGTGTCTCGCCGGGCACGTCAAGCATGAACGACGAGTGCGGGATAATGTCATGCCGGTCGCAGGCCGCCACCGCCTGCTCCGCCTGCTGCGGCGTTATCCCCTTGCGCATCAGGCACAGGGTATGCGGCGAGCCGGACTCGATCCCGAGAATCAGCTGCACCAGCCCGGAACGGCGCAGCAGCGCCAGCGTCTCATCATCCAGCAGGCCGGAGCGGAAATAGTCGCACCGGCACTCCGCATCCCAGGTGATGCCCGGGCACTGCGCCAGCAGTCCGCTCGCGATCTGCCGCGCGCGCGGCACATCGACGAAGAAATTGTCGTCGATGAACTTGACGTGGGTGATGCCGTGCCGCCGGACCAGTTCCGCGACATCGGCAATCACCGTTGCCGCGCGTTTGGCCCGCCAGTGCCGGTTGCCTGCCACCACGTTGATGCAGAAAGCGCATTCCGACGGACAGCCTCGGCTCGTCTCGTACGGCAGCCAGCGCACCGGGCCGGTCAGCCGGCGATAGAACGGGTCGGTCAGCGGCGCGGTGATGAAGTGCTCGCTTTCCCGCGTCAGCGTGTAGTCGGGCGCCGGCAGTGCCGTGATCTCCACCGGCGCCCGCAGCACCGCCGGTGCCGGCGGCGCGCACCCGTCACGCAGCTGCCGGCAGAGCGCCAGCAGCGCCGTTTCCCCCTCGCCGGTTATCGTGTAATCAATCAGTCCGCTCGCCGCCGCCTGCTCCGGGAACAGGGTGATATGCCAGCCGCCGGCGGCGACCGGGACACCGCTGCCGCGCAGGCGGCGCAACAGACGGAGCGCCGCCGGCATTTCCGCGGTCAGCACCGAGATGCCGACCAGCAGGGCGCGCGGCAGCAGACGCGTCAGTTCCGCCTCCGGATCCGCCAGCAGCGCCGCGTTGACGATCTCCGTGCGGAATCCGTCCCGCTGCAGCACCGTCGCCAGCTGGAGCAGGTTCAGCGGCGGGTAGTGGTTGAACGCGTAGACGTTCTCCGGCCGGAGCAGGATGACCGTATCGCGCGGCGTGGCGGTCGTCACAGCAGCAGGTCCCAGTGCAGCGGTGTTCCGGCCGGCACATCGCGCACCAGGCGCCGCCCGATGACCTCGGGCAGGTGGCGCGGGTGCAGTCCCGTCCCCGGCCGCACCGAGCGCACCAGGTCGTTCGTCAGCACCGTTCCGGCCGCGGCTGCCGCGGTGATGAAGAGCGAGCGGGCGAAATAGCGGTTGCGGCGCATCCCGCCGGTAACCGCGTAGCCGTCAGTCCCCAGCGCCTGTTCCGTCTCGCGGATGGCGCGTACCATCGCGGCGAATTCGTCCGGGATCAGCGAGAAGGCTGCGTCCGGGCCGCCGAGCGTGCGGTCGAGGATGAAATGCTTCTCCACCGCGCGCGCCCCGAGTGCCACCGCCGCCACCGGCACGGTCCAGCCCGGGGTGTGATCCGACAGGCCGACCGGGACCCCGTACGTCGACGCCAGCCAGGGGATGCTGCGCAGGTTGCTCTCCGCCGCCGGCGCCGGGTAGGCCGACGTGCATTGCATCAGCATCACGCGGTCGTTTCCCGCCCCGCGCAGCGCGGCAAGCGCTTCGTCGATATCGGCGCGTTCGGCGATGCCGGTCGACAGCAGCACGGGCTTGCCGCACGCCGCGATGCGGCGCAGCAGCGGCACATCGGTGATTTCGAACGACGCCACCTTGTACGCCGGCACCGCGAGACGTTCGAGGAATTCGACGGCTGTCGGATCGAACGGCGACGAAAACCACAGCAGCCCGAGGCGCCGCGCCTCATCGCGCAGCGGCTCGTGCCATGCCCACGGGGTCATCGCCTCACGGTACAGGTCGTAGAGCGTCCGTCCGTCCCACAGGCCCCCGGTGCGGATACGGAAATGCTCGTTGTCCACCGGCAGGGTCAGCGTGTCGGGGGTGTAGGTCTGCAGCTTGACCGCGTCCGCGCCGGCCTCTTTCATCGCCGCCAGCGTGCGCAGGGCCACGGCGAAGTCCTGACGGTGGTTGCACGACAGTTCCGCGATAATCAGCACCGGCTGCCCGGGGTCGCCGCTGAAGCGTGCTGCGTGGTCGTTCACGTTGTTCCTCCGCTGCGGTGCACTGCATACCGCCGCCGCAGTTCCGCCGCCGTCAGGTTCCACCCCTCGGGTTCCAGCAGGTGCGCCAGCGCGGCGAATTCCGCCCGCCGGTGGCAGCTGCCGCCCGCTTTCTGCCGTTGCCGCGGCGCTGTCCCCGCGCGCAGCGCGGGCCAGACCCGCAGAAACAGTTCCCGCACGCGGCGGTTGAGTTCCGCATAGGTCTCCGCCATGGTCTCCGTCTCCGCGAACCCGATTTCCTCGCGGGCGATGATGTCCCCCGTGTCGAGATGCGCATCGACGTGATGCACTGTCACCCCGCGCGGCGTGCCGTCGATGACGCTCCAGAAATTCGGGTCGGCGCCCCGGTTCCACGGCAGCCAGGATATGTGCAGGTTGACGATGCGCCCGGGAAAGCAATCAATCACTTCCGGGGTGATGAGGTGCCGGTAGTTGTAACTGACGATGAATTCGGTCTGCAGTTCCGCCAGCAGCGCGGGCGTGACCGGACTGTCGCTGACAGAAACGCGTTCGCCGCGCGCCGTGAGCTCCGCCGCCAGTTCGCCGGCGCCGTTGCCGCTCAGCAGGAGCACGTTCATGCGGCAAGATCCAGCAGCGCACGTGCGAGCCGGATCGCCCCGTCGCCGTCGATCAGTGCGCGCGCACGGCGCGCACGGTCGGCACGCGTGGCGGCGTCCAGCGCCTGCACCTGCGCCGCAACAGCCGCCGCCGCCGGCCGCACTCCCGTGTCAGCCGCCAGGCCCGCGCGCACAAAGCCGTCGATGTTGCTGCGCTGGTTGTCAGCGGTCGCCAGCACCACCGCCGGCACTCCGGCCGCCGCCAGTTCGTACAGGGTCTGTCCGCCGGCCGTCACCGCGATATCCGCCGCCAGCATCTCGTCACGCAGTGCGGCGGCCGTCAGGTAGGGAAGGCCGGTGCAGCCGGCCGCGCTGAACCCGACCGTGCGTATCTCAACAGGCGCCAGCAGCTCCGCCAGTTCGCTCCCCAGCCGGATAAAATACGGTTCGGCTGCGCCCCCGCCCGCGAGCAGCAGCAGGCGCCGCACCTCTGTGCGGACCTCCCGGGCCGGCAGGCGGCGGAATTCACGGCGCAGCGGCGCATACTGTGCGCCCAGCAGGTAGCGGCATCCGCCATCGCGGGGGTACGGGAGCAGCTCCGCCCCGAGCGCTGTATTGATGACGATGCCGCCGTCGTATGGCAGGCGTAGCGTGTCGTCGAAGAATGCCGTGTGCCGGCACGCCTGCAGCGCCGCCGCGCACCAGGCCGCGTCAACGCGGTATGAATCGACCACCAGCAGGTCGGCACCGGCCGCCAGGGTTGTCGCCGCCTGCCCGCCCCACGCCACCCGCCGGTGCGGCAGCCCTGCCAGCAGTGCAGCACGCGCGTCGTCGCATTCCGCCAGGACCGTCACCTGCGCGCCGGCAGCCTGCAGTTCCTCTGCCAGCACACGGCTGCGCATGAGGTGCCCCGCCCCGCGCCGGGCATCGCCTTCGGTCAGCACGGTTGCACGCACCGTCAGCACCAGCGCTCCGCGTGGCTGTTAACCACGGAGATGACCCGCTCCTGTTCGCTGCGTCGCAGGCCCGGGTAGAGCGGCAGGGTCAGTGCCTGCCGGTAGAGGCGCTCCGCCTGCGGATACGCCCCGGAAGGTTGCGGGTAGTGCTGCCGGTAATACGGATGCCGGTGGATCGGGATGTAGTGCAGGTTGGCGCAGATTCCCGCCGCCGCCAGGGCCCGGTACAACCGGTCACGCTGCGGCACGGTGATGAGGAACAGGTGCCAGGCGGAACGCCGGTCACCGGGCGTTGCCTGCCGGCCAATGGCAGGATGCAGTGCGCTCCGGTAGCGCGCCGCCTGCCGCGCCCGCTCACGGTTGCTCTGTGTCAGCCGTTGCAGCTGGCTGTGCCCGAGCGCCGCGTGCAGGTCGGACAGCCGGTAATTGAAACCCAGTTCGCGCATCTCGTAGTAGTAGGGCAGCCCGCGCAGACCGTCACGAACGATGCCGTGCGTGCGCAGGCGCAGCAGCCGCGCGTACGCGCGGCGGTCATTGGTGAGGATCATTCCGCCCTCGCCGGCGGCGATGTTCTTCACCGCGTGGAAGCTGAAGACCGTCATGCTGCTGTCGCGGCAGCTGCCCACCCGCTGCCAGGCACGGCCGTGCCGGTATGTCGCCCCCGGCGCGTGGCAGGCGTCTTCAATGACGGTGATCCCGTAGCGTGCCGCCAGCCGGCTGATATCCGGCATCGCACACGGCAGGCCGGCCAGGTGAACGGGAATGAGCACCTTCGGCAGGCGCCGCTGCCGCGCCGCGCGCCGCAGCTGTTCCTCCAGCCTCCCGGTCGACAGATTGTACTCATCCGCATCGATATCGATGAAGCCGGGACGCGAGCCGCAGTAGATCCCGCAGTTGGCGGACGCGACGAAACTGACCGCCGACGTCCAGTGCCGGTCGCCGCGCTCCAGTCCGGCCGCCAGGCAGCAGAGGTGCAGCGCGGCGGTCCCGCTGTGCACCGCCACCGCGTAGCGGGCGCCGCAGGCGGCCGCCATCGCCTCCTCGAAACGCGCCACGGCCGGTCCCTGTGTCAGGTGCGATGACCGCAGCACACGCAGTACCGCGGCGCGATCGGCCGCGGTAACCAGCTGCCGCGCGTAGCTGATCATACCGCCTCCAGCATCGCCCGCAGGCGTTCCACTGACAGCCAGCGGTCATTGACATTGCTGACATATTCGAATTCCGGCGGCATCGGCGGCACCGCCGGCGCCGCCGGGAACTGCTGGTACTGCGTCGGCGGCTGCACCAGGTAATAATCGCCCATGTCGTAGGTGTAGCGCGCCTCGTCACGCGAGATCAGCATCTCGTGCAGTTTTTCACCCGGCCGGATCCCGACCGTCTCGACCCGGCAGCCGGGCGCAACCGCCGCCACCAGGTCGGTGAGGCGGTAGCTGGGGATCTTCGGAACGAATACCTCGTTCCCCTGCATCCGCGCGAGCGCAGCCAGGACGAACTCCGCCGCTTCCGCCAGGGTCAGGCTGAAACGCGTCATGCGTTCGTCAGTCAGCGTGACCGTGCCCGTCTCCCGCTGCCGCAGGAAGAGCGGCACCGCGCTGCCGCGGCTGCCGAAGACGTTGCCGTAGCGCACGACGCTGAAGCGGCACTGCGCGCCGACGTAGGTGTTGGCGGCGAGGAAGAGCTTGTCCGCGCAGAGCTTGGTTGCACCGTACAGGTTGATCGGGTTCGCCGCCTTGTCCGTGCTCAGCGCCAGCACCTGCTGCACTCCCGCCTGGACCGCGGCGTCAACCAGGTTCTGCGCCCCGAGGATGTTGGTCTTGACGAATTCGAACGGGTTGTATTCCGCCGCCGGCACCTGCTTGAGCGCGGCGGTATGGATAACCACGTCGATCTTGCGCAGCGCGTGCTGCAACCGGTCGCGGTCGCGAATATCACCGAGGAAGTAGCGCAGGCAGGCATGGTCGCGCGGCGAGAATTCCTGCGCCATCTCGTACTGCTTCAGTTCGTCGCGGCTGAAAACCACCAGCCGCCGCGGCGCCCCGTGCGCGAGGATGGAGCGCACCAGCTGCCGCCCCAGCGACCCCGTGCCGCCCGTGATCAGTATGCTACGCCCCTGCAGATTGTCCATGGTTCCTCTCCTGCGCCGGTGGTACGGCAAAAATCATCAGTTCGCCCGGCTGCTCAAGCCCGTGCGGTGCGGCATAGGCACGACCGTCGGCATACCACTCCTCGTACACCAGCGTGGCGCCGAGTTGTGCAAACAGCCGGCGGAAATCGTACGGATACGGATACCCGAACCCGGTGGTGAATACCGCCACGTAGCGCCGTGCCGTGCGCAGCATGTCGGCGAACAGCCCCATGCGGTCGGGCGGCATGTGGATCAGCACGCCGATGGCGAACACCACGTCATAGGCGCGGTCCGGCTGCGTGCGCAGCCAGGCGGCGGCGTCGCCGGCCACCAGCGTCGCGGTGCGCGCCAGCTCCGGAAATGCCGCCGGCAGCACCTCGTGCACGGCGGCATGATTGATGTCGATGCCGCTCAGCGCGCGCCGCCCGGACCGGTACAAGTACTGCAGGTTGCGCCCCGCATTGCAGCCGATCTCGAGAAACGACGCTTCCGCCGGCAGGCGCGCCAGCAGCCAGTCGAGCGTCAGGCGCGTCACCGCGTCTTCGTGCACGTACTGCTGCGGGCCGTGCCGCTCCCCTGCCGTGCGCGACGCCCAGTACCCCGGCGCATCTTCGCGGTAGAACGGGTGGCGCAGGCCGCGCATCACCAGCGCACGCATCAGCGATCGGCACAGCGGGCTGTGCAGCGGGTACGCCGGCGGCAGCAGCCGCGCCAGCCGCCACGTCAGCCGGTTGTTGCATACCCGGTCAAGCAGTGGTCGGGACACTGCTCTCTCCGCTGAGCTGCTGCAGCCGCAGGTACTGCGCGTAGCGCGAATCCGGACGCTGCCGCAGCAGTGCCGGGTCGCCGCTCTCCACCACGCGCCCGCGATCGAGCACCACCAGGTGGTCGGCATGCTGCACCGTCGCCAGCCGGTGGGCGATGACCACCATCGTCAACCGGCCCTGCAGGCGCCCGAGCGCCTGCTGCACCATCCGTTCGGAGGCGCTATCGAGCGAACTGGTCGCTTCGTCGAGAATGAGCAGCTGCGGGCGGCGGACCAGGGCGCGGGCCAGGGCCACCATCTGCTTCTGCCCGCCCGACAGGGTCACCCCGCGCTCGCCGAGCATCGTCCCGTACCCCTGCGGCAGCGCGCTGATGAGGCCGTCCGCGTTGGCCATTACCGCCGCCGCGCGGATGTCCGCCTCGCTCAGTCCCTCCCGCCCGTAGCGGATGTTGTTCGCCACCGTGTCGTTGAACAGGAAACTGTCCTGCAGCACCACCGCCGTGCAGCGCCGCCAGTCGGCCAGGCGCACCTGCCGCAACGGCACCCCGTCGAGCCGGATGTCGCCCGCCTGCGGATCGTAGAGTCGCAGGAGCAGGTCGAGCATGGTGGTCTTGCCCGAGCCCGTAGCGCCGATGATCGCCGTCGTCGCGTTGCTGCGGATGGTCAGCGACACCTCCTGCAGCACCGGCTGGTCCAGGTAGCGGAAACTCACCCGGTCGAACGCGATGTCCCGCTGCAGCCCGGCAAACGGCTGCGTGCCGTCGCTGATATACGGCTTATTATCGCGCCGCACCGCCTCGAGCGCCAGTTCCACCGGGGCCAGCGTGTTCATCAGCTGCCCGAACTGGTGCGGCAGGCGCTGCACCATCGGGATCATGCGGTAGAGCATCAGAAAATAGACGCTGAGCACCGCGAACGGCAGGTGATAGCTGCCGCGCGCCAGCAGGAAGAGGACAATGATGACGACGAACCCGAAGGTGCTGCCGCTGATGCTGATCTGCGCCAGCGTCTTCTGCACCCCGTACAGTTCGTCCATGAACCGCCCGTGCTCCGCCCGCAGCCGCCCGCGTTCGAACGCCTCCGCCCCGTACGCCTTGATCATCTTGATCCCGTCAAGCACCTCGACAAAAATGCTGTTGCTCCGCTGGCAGGTCTCCACCTGCCGCCGGGACAGACGCTTCGTACGCCGCAGCAACGGGCGGAAAGTCAGCAGCCCGAGCAGCGAGATGGCTGCCACCAGCAGGGTCAGGCGGCCGGCCAGCAGGAAGAGCATGGTCCCGTAGCAGGCGATGAGCAGCATGTTGAGCGCGATTTCCAGCAGGTGGAAGAGCACAAACATCAGGTTGCTCGCCCCGCTGTTGACGTAGTTGAGGATGTCCCCCTTGC
The DNA here is from genome assembly GCA_964637655.1 of uncultured bacterium. GTDB lineage: Bacteria > DAOPZR01 > DAOPZR01 > DAOPZR01 > DAOPZR01 > CAZWUZ01. Next base: position 8,445 of record CAZWUZ010000140.1, read on the forward strand.
GCGTGCTGTGGAAAAAGGCGTAGCCGCAGTCCATGAGGTTGTCGAAGATTTTGCCCGCCGCGTCCTTCACCAGCGCGCACTGCACGCGCGCGCGGAATACCGCTTCCGCGTAGCGGCAGGCGTTGCGCAGCAGCATCACCGCCAGGAATGCGACAAGGAACAGGTACAGCGACGGCGACACCCCGGCGCGCGCCATCAGCGCATAGGCCTGCTGCAGGCCCGCCGACGCCGTCCCCTGCGGTTCCGTCATCATGCTGATCACCGGCATCAGCAGCACCATGCTCAGCGTGTCAAGCACCGCGTTCAGCACCAGCAGCGCGGCGATCAGCGCCAGGTGCGCGCGGAACGGGCGGACAAACCCCGCGTAGATGCGCAGCCGCGCAAGGAATTCAGCCACGCGGCACCATGCCCGCCGGCGTCAGCGGCGCCCCGGCCGGCAGCGCGTACGCCAGCGTCCGTCCGAGCACGCGCTCCAGGTCCTCGGCCGGGATGCCGGCCAGCGGGCGCAGGGGGACGAGGTCATCCGCCGCCAGCACCGTCCCTGCCGGCAGGTCGCGCCGCGCGTACAGCGCGCGCCGCGCGCCGCCGCGGAAGGCCTCTTCCGCGGGGACGAACCCCGGGCCGCGGTCCTGCAGCGCCGCCGGCAGCCGCCGCGCCGCGGCGACGATACAGCGCAGGTCTGCCGGCAGGATCGACATCGGGTTGTCCACCCCGGGCAGCGACCGGTCGATGGTGAAATGCTTCTCGATGACCGTCGCCCCGAGCGCGATGGCCGCGACCGCCATCTCCCATCCCGCGCTGTGGTCGGAGAACCCGACCGGCAGCCCGAAGCGCGCGCGCAGGTGCGCGAGGCGCGGCAGGTTCATCTCGGCGTCGGGCGGCGGGTAGGCGGAAACGCAGTGCAGCAGGGTGATCTCCATCGCCCCCCCCTCGCGCAGCCAGTCCAGTGCCGCTTCCACCTGCGCTTCCGTCGCCCCGCCCGTCGACATGATGACCGGCTTGCGCGTGCGGCCGACCGCGCGCAGGAAATCGGGCCAGGTCAGCTCCCCCGAGGCCACCTTGTAGCGCCTGACCCCGAGTTGCTCGAGCAGGGCGATGCCGTCGAGGTCGAACGGGGTGGCGAAGAACTCGATGCCGGCCGCGTCGCAATACGCCTTGAGCGGCACAAAATCGGCGTCGCGGAAACTTTCGCGCTCCAGCAACGCCAGCGCGGGATGCTCCGCCCCCACCAGTTGCCTCGGGTGGATGGCCTGGAACTTCACCGCGTCCGCACCGCAGTCGCGCGCGGCGTCGATCATTTTTTTCGCCAGCGCAACGTCACCCGCGGCATTGTTCCCCAGTTCCGCAATCACCATCACATCCGCCACCGCACACTCCTGCCCCGCCGCGGCCACACTTCCGCCGCGGCTCGGTACTCTGCATCGGTTCGACGGCGCCGCCGCCGGCATTGCATCGGGGCTACAACGAACACACCGGGGAAAGCATCCCGCTGAAGATCGTGACGCACTCGCAGCCTGAAGCGGCCATCACCGAGGACGCCACCAAGG
>CAZWUZ010000141.1:0-9978 GCA_964637655.1 uncultured bacterium
CACGTGTTCCATTCCGTCCTCGCGTTGCGCTGACCCGCCGGCATTGACGCCCGTCGGTGCGTATGGTACTTTGCCGCAGATGGCACCGAAACCCATCCCGCCGCTCTGGGCCCTCTTCCCCTACCGTTTCCTTTCCTTCTACCGCGAAGCGCAGGCAGTGACGCGCGGCGACTATCCGCCCCCGCGCATGGTCATCTTCCATCTCAACTACCGCTGCAATCATTCCTGCGTCGGCTGCGATTTCCGCGCCGAAAACCGCACGCAGTCCTACAACCCGCCGACCGCCGACCTCTGGCGTATCGCCGACGCCATCATCGCCTCGGGGGCCGAGGCGGTGGAACTCTCCGGCGGCGGCGAGCCGCTGCTCGCTCCTGATGTCGACCAGCTCATCCGCCGCTTCCACCGCGCCGGGCTGGCGGTCGGGCTGCTCACCAACGGCAGCCAGCTCACCGGGCGCATCCTCGACACGGTCGTCCGCTGCTGCCGCTACGTGCGCATCAGCATCGAAGCGGGAAGCCCGCGCGTTTTCTGCCGGGTCAAGGGGCTGTCGGACACCGGCGAGTTCGACCGCGTCATCGCCAACGTGCGTGCCGCGGTGGCCCGCCGCGAAAAACTCCGCTCGCGCATCACCATTTCGCTCAAATATACCGTCGGCACCCTCAATGCCGCGGACCTGGGCAGCGCCGCGCGCCTCGCCGCGACACTCGGGGTCGATGCGCTGCAGTTCCGCCCCTACGAGAACTGCGCCATCACCCTGCGCGACCCGCGCCCGGCGCAGCAGAAACTTGACGCGCTGAAAAAACGTTACGCGGGAAAACTGGCGGTCACCGGCGACCTGCGCTTCCCCCGCCCGCACGAACGCTGCCGTTTCAACCCCTTTTTCGCCACGGTCGACAGCTACGGCGACGTCTTCCTCTGCCCCTACTACCGTCATCGCCGGCAGCGGCACCGCATCGGCAACGTGCTCAAGCAGTCGTGGCGCGATATCTGGGGAGGCAGCCGCCATCGCCGCGCCCGCGCGCAGGTACGCCCCGCGGAGTGCGCCGTCTACGCCTGCCGGTTTCACCGCTATAACGCACTGCTCAGCACGCTGCTCGACTCACGCGACCTTTCCTTCATCTGATGCGTATCCCCGTTTGTGCCCCCGCGGTCGCCCCGCGCCAGGAGGAGTATGTCCTGCAGTCGCTGCGTGACAACGCCATTGCCGGCGGTCCGCATCTTGCCCGTTTCGAGGAGGGGTTCGCGCGCTGGGTCGGGCGCACGCATGGGATCGCCTGCTGCAATGGCAGTGCGGCGCTGGAAATCGCGCTGGCTGCCCTGCACCTGCCGGCGGGCAGCGAGGTCATCATTCCCGACTTCACGCTCATTGCCGTTGCCGTCAGCGTCATCCGTGCGGGCCTCAGGCCGGTGCTGGTCGACGTTGAACCCGACACCCGCTGCCTCGACCCGCAGCGCGTTGCCGCGGCCATCACGCCGCGCACTGCCGCCCTGCTGGTCGCGCATACCTACGGGCATCCTGCCGACATGGACGCGCTCGCCGCGCTGGCGGCGCGGCACAACCTCGTGCTCATCGAGGATGCCGCTGAAGCGCACGGCGCGCAGTGGCAGAGACGCAACGCCGGCAGTTTCGGCACGCTCGCCTGCTTTTCCTTCTATGCCAACAAGCTGATCAGCACCGGCGAAGGGGGTATGGTCCTCACTGACGATGCCGCGCTGCGCGACCGCCTGCGCCTGCTGCGCAACGCGGGGTTTACCCTCCCCCGCTTCCGGCACGATGTCTTCGCCACCAATTACCGCCTCACCAACCTGCAGGCGGCGCTCGGCTGCGCGCAGCTGGAGATGGCAGACACCTGGCTGCAGCAGCGCCTCGAGCATGCGCAGCACTACACGCGCCGCTTTGCGGGGTGCGACGCCATCATCACCCCCGCCACCCGCCCGAACTGCCGCAATTCCTTCTGGATGTACGGCATCGAACTCAGCGACGCCTGCCCGGTCGACCGCGATACGCTCATGCAGCGGCTCGAGGCACAGGACATCGAGACGCGCCCCTTCTTCGTCCCGCTGCACCGTCAGCCGGTCTTTGCCGGTGACAATCCGCTCTATCCCGACTGCACGGGTGAATTCCCGGTCAGCGACCGCCTCGCGCAGCGCGGGCTTTACCTGCCGTCCGGGACCGCGCTGACGGCGGCGCAGCTCGACACCGTAGCCGACGCCGTCCTCGCCGCCGTCCGCACGTGATCCATGCCACGCCTCACCCTGCTGCTCCCCACCTACAACGAGCGCGACAATATCATCCCGCTCATTGACGCCATGCAGCAGCAGGTGGCGGACCTGGAGATCGTGGTCATCGATGATTCCTCGCCGGACGGCACCGGCGAACTGGTGCGCAAGCGCGCCGCGCATGACCCGCAGGTGCGCCTCATCAGCCGCCCGTACGGGGCGGGGCTCACTTCCGCTTTTCGCGACGGTGCTGCCGCCGCCGCGGGCGACTGTATTGCCTGGTGCGACTGTGACTTCAGCCATCCCCCCGACGTGCTGCCGCGTCTGCTGACCGCCATCGACGCGGGTGCCGATGTCGCCGTCGCCTCGCGCTATGCACCCGGCGCTGTCGATGCGCGTGACGACCGTCTTGCGGTATTCGCCTCGCGCGTCGTCAACACCGTCGCCCGTCTGCTGCTGACCGGCACGCTTACCGATTACACCTCGGGGTATGTCATGGCCCGCCGCGCGGTCATCGCTGCCGTTCCCTTCCGCGGCGACTACGGCGAGTACTGCATCGATTTCCTCTACCGCGCGCATCGCGCCGGGTGCAAGGTATGCGAAGTGCCCTACACCTCGCCGTCGCGCCGCAGCGGCGCCTCCAAAACCGCCACCGGGCTGCCGGGTTTCCTGCGCCGCATGCCGCACTACCTGCGCACCATCTGGCGCCTGCGTTGTGGCGCGTAAGGCGCTGCGCCTTGGCGCGCACGTTTCCATTGCCGGCGGCCTGCACCGCGCCGGCGAACGCGCGGCGGCGCTGGGCTGCCGGACCTTCCAGATGTTCACGAAGAATGCCAGCCAGTGGCGTACCCCGGCGGTCAGCACTGCCGCGGCGGGCGAGTTCCGTGCTGCTGCCGCTGCACACGACCTGTCGCCGCTTGTCGCGCATACCGCCTACCTCATCAATCTCTCGTCGCTGAACCCCGCCACGCGCAGGCAATCACTGCAGGCGCTGACAGAAGAGTTGCAGCGCGCGGAACTGCTCGGCATCCCGTATCTTGTCCATCATCCGGGCGCCCATGGCGGGGCGGGCGAGGAAGCGGGGCTGCGGGCGATTGCTGCCGGGCTTGATACCGCCCTGCGTGACAGCCGCACAAAACAGGTAATGATTCTGCTGGAGACGACCGCGGGTCAGGGGAGTTGTCTCGGGCACCGTTTCGAGCACCTTGCCGCGCTGCGCGAGCGGTCAAAGTTTCCGCAGCGGCTGGGCGTCTGTTTCGACACCTGCCATGTCTTTGCCGCCGGCTACGACATCAGTACGACAACAGGCGTGAGGAAAACGCTGGCGGAATTCGACCGCGTCATCGGGCTGCAGCACCTGCACGCGCTGCATCTCAACGACGCGACCAAACCCTGCGGCAGCCGCGTCGACCGCCACACGCATATCGGGGAGGGGTATATCGGGGAAGACGGGTTTCGCGCGCTGCTGCGCACCGCGCGCCTGCGCGGCCTGCCGATGATCCTGGAAACCCCGAAAGGCGACGGCGATGCTGCCGACCTGACCAATCTCACCCGCCTGCGGCAGTTGGGCGGATAACACCGGGCAGCCGGCGGGAAGTGGTGCCGGGAGCGGGAATTGAACCCGCACGCCCTTGCGGACCCGGGATTTTAAGTCCCGTGCGTCTGCCAGTTCCGCCATCCCGGCCTGCTGCGCACCATACCTTTCCCTCACCCTCCTGTCAACGGGTGCTTGCGCTTCTTCCGTCGGTGTAGTACAATAGTTGCGCTCATGAACCGTACTCTTTACCGCCAGCTTGAGACGCTGCAGCGTCAGTTCGGCTGCAGTTCGCTGAAACTCTCCACCGAGGATGCGGGCAATTCCTTTGCCCAGGTCGCCTGCTACGCGCGCGCCTGCGGGCGGCGTCTGCCGCTCGAGGTGAAGATTGGCGGTCCCGAGGCGCGCAACGACCTGCAGCATCTCCTACCGCTCGCGGTAAGCGCCATCATCGTCCCCATGGTGGAATCGCCCTACGCGCTGGAGAAATTCATCGAGACGCTGCGCGCGGTGGCGGGAGCACGACGCTACCGGCACTTGCGCCGGCGGCTCAACCTCGAAACCGTCACTGCCGTGCGGCAGCTCCCGGCCATCATGCGCAGCCCCGCCTTCCGCGCCATCGATCAGGTCACCGTCGGGCGGCAGGACCTGTCGCGCTCGCTCGGCTGCCGCCCCGACGATGCCCGCGTCTGGCGCGTCACCCGCCGGCTGGTTGCAACCGTGCAGGCGCGCGGCGTCCCTGTTTCGGTCGGCGGCGGCATCACCCCGCTGCAGGCGGCAGAACTGATCGCCCGGGCCGCGCCCGCCTATATCAACACCCGCAGCGTCGCCTTCCGCGTGACGCGCCGCTTCGACCCGGTCGCCGCCGTGCGCGCGGCGCTCGCCTTCGAGGCGGACCTGCTCGACTATGACGCGGCGGCGGGTTTCATCACCCGCGCCGAGGCGCGCCGGCGCGGCGCGGTGCTGCGCGCCCGCGCGCAGGAGGCATAGCATGGCACGCACCCTGCTCCTCGTCGGTGCCGGGGTCATGCAGGTGCCGGCCATCCGCCTCGCGCGTGAACTGGGCCTGACCACGGTCGTCACTGACTACAACGTCGACGCGGTCGGCATGCGCCTCGCCGATCACCCGCTGGTGATGAGCACGCGCGACATCGAGGGGACGGTGCGCGTGGCCAAACAGTTCGCCCGCCGCCACCGCATCGACGGGGTCATCACCGTCGGCACGGACGCCTCGATGACCGTGGCGGCGGTGGCGCAGGCGCTCGGCCTGCCCGGCATCACCTACGAAGCGGCGGAACGCGCCACCAACAAGCTGAAGATGCGCCGCCGCCTGCGCGAGGCGGGGGTCCCCTGTCCCGAGTTCCGCGCCGCCTGGACGCTGGCTGACGCGCGCGCCGCCTTCCGTGATCTCGGCTTCCCCGCGGTCATCAAGCCGGCGGACAACATGGGCGCACGCGGCGTGCAGAAGGTGAGCGGCACCGATGAAGTCGATGCCGCCTTCCGCCACGCCAAGTCCTGTTCGACCAGCGGCGAGGTCATCGTCGAACAGTTCATGGCCGGTCCCGAACTCTCCATCGACGCGCTTGTCTGGGAGGGCGAGCCCGTCCTCTGGGGCGTCGCCGACCGCATCATCGACCTCCCCCCCTATTTCATCGAACTGGGGCACACCCTGCCGTCAGTCCTGCCGGCGGCGCAGCAGGCGGAGGCCTGCCGCGTGATGGCGGACGCCATCCGCGCGCTGGGCATCACCACTGGCGCAGCCAAGGGTGATATCAAGGTCACGCCCGGCGGCATCATGGTCGGCGAAGTTGCGGCCCGTCTCTCGGGCGGATTCATGTCGGGCTATACCTACCCGCTGGCCACGGGTATCAGCATCATCCACGGCGCGATCAGCATCGCCTTGGGCGACGACCCGCGCCCCTTCCCGGCACCCGCAACGCGCACAGCACTGGAGCGGGCCATCATCCCGGCGCCGGGGCACATCGTCAGCATCAGCGGCGTCGAGGAAGCCCGCCAGGTACCGGGGGTGCGGGAGATATTCCTTACCTGCCACGAGGGGATGACCTTACCGCCGCCGACCTGCAACCTCGACAAGGCGGGGCATATCATCACTGTCGGCAGCACCCGCGCCGAGGCCGAAACCGCCGCCGCGCAGGCGGCCCGGCAGGTGAAGATCACGGTAGGACCGGCTCCGGTCGATTCCCTGAAGGAGATCTACGCCCGCGCGCGACTGCTGCTCAACTCCTCCTGCCGCGCCTGCGAGCCGTGCGACGGGGTCTGGTGCCGCGGCCTGATTCCCGGTATGGGAGGAGCGGGCGACAACCGCGCCTTCCGCGCCAACCTGCAGGCACTGGCCGCCTGGCAGCTGCGCAGCCGCGTCATCCACGGCGTGAAGGAACCTGCCACCGGCACGGAACTCTTCGGCTGCCGGCTGGAGCTGCCGGTCATCGCCGCGCCGGTGACGGGCGTCCAGACCAACATGGGCGGCGGGATGACCGAAGAGGCCTACGTGCGCGCAGTGCTGCGCGGCTGCCGCGCGGCGGGCACCCTCGCCTGCGTCGGCGACCGGGCCACGCCCGACAAGTACCGGCTCAACCTGCAGGCGCTGCAGGACGAGGGGGGCTCGGGCATCGCCATCTTCAAGCCGCTCTGCGACCGGGCGGCGCTGCTGCGCCGGCTGCGCGAGGCCGAACAGGCGGGCGCCACCGCGGTCGGCCTCGACCTCGACAGCGCCCCGCTGGCGACCATGCAGCATGCCGCCACGCGGGTGGAGCCGAAAAGCGCGGACCAGCTCGCCGAGTACATCCGCGCCACGCGCCTGCCGTTCATCCTCAAGGGTATCCTCAGCGTCGCGGATGCGCAGCGCGCTGTCGAACTGGGCGCCCGCGGCATCATGGTTTCCAACCACGGCGGGCGCGTGCTTGACGGGTTGCCGGGCGCCGCTGCCGTGCTGCCGGAAATCGCCGGCGCGGTGCGGGGCAGAATCACCATCATCCTCGACGGCGGCGTGCGCAGCGGCGAGGACGTTTTCCGCGGTCTCGCCCTTGGCGCCGACCTGGTCACCATCGGCCGCCCGCTCGCCATCTGCGCCATCGGGGCGGACGACATCGGCGTCGAGTTTCTGCTCCGCCACCTGCGCCGCGGCCTGCTGCACGCCATGCAGCTGACCGGCTGCGCCACGCTCGCCGCGATTACGCGCGACACACTTCGCCCGGCCTGACGCACCGGCACACGCGCTCCCCTTCCGGAACCTGCTCCGCTGCGGCGGTATGGTTCAGGTCAGGCGGCTGCTGAGCTGCTGGTTGCGTTTCTTGAGGCGGTAGGAAAGCACCTTGGTAATGGCGAGGATGATCTTGTAGCAGAGCCGCATGTTCTCCTTCTCCATCTCCTGGAAGGCACGGCGTGAAATGCGGTAGCAGACGCTGTCGACCAGCGCCTTGCAGGTGGCGGAGTGGAACTGCTCGACGAGGAACGCCATCTCGCCGAGGATGTTCCCCTTGCCGAGGCGGGCGATTTCGACCTGCCGCCCCGTCACCGGGTTGGTCTGGAAAATGCCGATCTGTCCGTCGGCGATGATGTAGAGGAAATCGCCCGAGGTACCCTCGGAGAAGATGATGGTCCCGGCGGTGAGGCGCACTTCCTCGGAGAGAATGGAAAAATCGCGAATCTCCTGCTGGGAGAGGTCCCCCATCAGTTCATCGAACGTCGGCAGCTTTTCCTGCAGGTCAGCGTCGATATTCCGCAGCATACCCCGTCATTCCACCGGGCGTTTTCCCGCCGCCCTGAATTCCTCCACTGCCTTGCGCCACGTTTCGCGCCAGTCAAACTCCTCCTGCTGCCTGGCCAGCCGCAGCAGCCACCAGATCGCCGCCACCACGCTCAGCAGCAGCAGCGTGGCCGCCATCAGCACCGCGCCCAGCAGCAGTCCGCTCAATCGCGGAACATCATCGCCCAGAAAACGGCGAAAATCACGGCAAAAACAATCAGGCCGACCAGCACCCAGTGCCCGATATTCATCGCCACGTAATCAACCCCGGTAAAACTGCCGAACATCGTATCAATGGTTGCCGTCAGGAAATTGGCCGTGCCCGACCAGCCGTTGACAATCACGTAGCGGATGCCGTCGCCGAAGGCATAGAACCGCCCCATGGCCCCGTCCACCCCGTCGCGGAACAACCACCAGATGAACGCCAGCACGAGCAGGCAGCCGATACCGAACACCACCCAGGCAATGCGTACCGCGGTCTCGCGCTTGAATTTCAGGAACGCCATGTCATTTCTTCCGGTAGGTGATGGTCAGGACCATATCGGGCCGGCTCGGCTTGTGAAAATGCCGGAACGAGCGCCGGATATTCGGCTCGTGTGAGTAATAGAGCGTCAGCTGCACCCGGTTGTCATCAAGTTCATCGACCTCGATCTCCTCCGAGGGAAACTTCAGTTGCGGCTGCGTCTCCTTCGCCTCCGTCCGGTTGGTCAGGCAGACCCCCGGCACAAATCCGGAGCCGATATTGATCGTGATCTCGCGCACGTCCTCGACAAAATAGGTGCGTTTCATATTCTGGTACGAATTCGATGAAATCTCGATGTTTTTCTGGACCAGCTGGCGCAGGATCGCCAGATTCCGGTTGCGCAGTTCCGCCACCGCTGTCAGCGGCGCCTTCCCCTCAAGCTGATGCTCACGCATTTTCTTCATTACCCTACCCCCCAATCCACACCACCCTATTATATTAGCACAAGAACGGAAAAAATGCAATATTTTCAGATGCATTGCAACATACAGCTGAAACATACAGTCACCACGGCAGCAGGTACCTGCACCGCCAAAAATGCAGCAACCTTTGCATAACAATCTCATGTATAGATCTATATGTAAATTGTAACGGGAACAGCACTATGTGTTTCGCTGTCGCTTTCACCGAAGCACAAAAAACCCTGCCGCATAACTGACGGCAGGGTCTTCGGTTCAGTAAACGGTCTGAATGGGTGGCGGTGGTGTATACATCGGGGCGGGCGCCCCGGCGTACTCGTAATACCCGCCCCGGCTGGCTCCGGGTGCTTCCGCTGCCGGTGGCGGTGCCACCGGACGTGACCGCGACGGCGGTGCCGGGGTTGCCGCCGGCTGCCGGCTGTTTGCCGGGGTCGGATGCAACTGCCCGAGCCCGATGTTGAGCGAAAGACGATGCACGTCACCCATATCGTCAACCGGCTGATAGGCATAGTCGACCGCAAAGGCGTCGATCTTGAACCCGGCCCCGCAGGTTATGCCATTACCGGCATCGAACAGCGAATTGTAACCGAGCCGCAGGGCAAAGGCCTCGGTAACTGCATACTCGGCACCAAGCGCGCCGCCCCACCCGTCGTCAATCGACTTCTGCAGTTCAGCGCTCATCAGCACGGGGAAGTGCTCAACCCGGTAGGCCGCGCCACCGCGCCAGGTCAGCGGCAGCCGCTCGCGCCGGTTCTGGTAATGCAGTTTCGGCCCGAGGTTGGTCAGCGCCATACCAAACGTCACCTGGTCGTAACCCGCCGGCGTATACATCACGCCGGCATCGACCGCCCAGCCGCTGGCGCGCACGTTGTCCAGATTCTCGCGGATATACTTCAGCCCGAGCCCCCACGCCACTTCGTCGTTGTACTGGCGCCCGTACGCCACTTTCAGCGCCAGGTCGCTCGCATCGAAACTCCCGCCCGCCACCGGCGCATTGCCAGCCCCGATGGTGTAGCGCTGGAAGCTGCCGAGGTCGACATAGCTGAGGTCGAAACCGAGCGTCCCGTCGTAGAACCGCGGGTAGACAAACCCGAGATACTCATGGTTCACGTCTTCGAGATACTCGTTGTGCATGAACGTGAACTCGGCCTGCGGGGCCAGCGCCAGTCCGCCGGGATTGTAGTAGAGCGCGTTCACATCGGTAGCCAGCGCGGTGAACGCCCCCCCCATCGCCGTGGCGCGCGCCCCGGGTTCGAGTTTGAGGAAGGTCGCCCCCGCAGTTCCCGCGGATTCCGCCCACGCCGCTGTCACCAGCGCAGCGGCCAGCATCACCGCCAGCGTGATGGCTGGTAAACCGTCCCTGGTTTTCATGCCTCGCCTCCTGCCCATGCTACCGGATAATGACCAGTTTGACGACCTTGCGGCCGCTGTTGCCGTTGAAGATCACAAAGTAGACGCCGCTGGCGACATCTTCGCCGTCGCGGTTTTTCGCATCCCACCCGGCCGCAGTGTTCGC
>CAZWUZ010000142.1:0-8807 GCA_964637655.1 uncultured bacterium
CAGGCGCTCTACCTGCTCGAGTTCGACCTCGACGGGCGTCGCCCGCCCGAAGATGTCAACCACCAGTTTCAGTTTGCTGCGCGACTCGTCAATTTCCTGCACCTTGCCGGTGAAATCGGTAAACGGCCCGACGACGATGCGCACGTTTTCACCCAGTTCGTACGTCACCTTGAGCCGCGGGCGTCGCTGCCGCCCGAAGATCTGGTCGAAGATCAGGCGCACGTCATGCGGCGGCATCGCCTGCGGCACGCCGCCGCCGCCGCCGATAAACCCCGACACGCCCGGAATGCGCTGGATGGCGTTCCAGATCTCGATTTCGGGCGCCATCTGGATGAGGACATAGCCCGGATACATCCGGCGCTCGACCATCACCTTCTTGCCGCGCTTGACTTCCTCGACCTTCTCCATCGGCACCAGCACATGCCAGACCCGGTCCTGCCAGCCCGTCACCGCCACCTTCGCCGCGATGGTGTTCCTGACCTTCTGCTCATAGCCCGAGTAGGTATGCACAATGTACCAGTTGTTCAGGTCGAGGTTGTCCGGGTCGATCCCCAGCAAGCTCTTCTCCCAGGCCGAAAGGTCGGCGGCCGGCACTTCCGGCACCGCGCTCTCCGCCATCCGGTACAATCCGTTTTCACTCATCTGACATTCACCAGCAGCGTCCGCAGATTGCCGAACACGTAATCCAGGCCCCACAGGTAAGCCGAGGCGATGACCACAATGACCACCACGACAATCGTCGAGGAGACCACCTGCGGGCGCGACGGCCAGTGCACCTTGCCGGTCTTCGGGTTGACCTCCGCATACACCTCGCGCAGGAACCTGCCCGCTCCCAGCCACCAGCCCTTGAGTTTATCCGCCCACGTACCGCTCATGTCCTCGTGCCTTCCCCTGATCCCTGGTACCGCACCGCCCGCCGGTCACTGGCAGGGCAGGAGGGACTCGAACCCTCAGCCCCCGGTTTTGGAGACCGGTGCTCTGCCAAATTGAGCTACTGCCCTGTGTCCGGTCCGCAGTGACTACTTGGTTTCCTTGTGTGCCGTATGCTTGCGGCAGAAACGACAGTACTTGCTCAGTTCCAGGCGCTCGCGCACCTTTTTCTTGTTCTTCACCGTCGAGTAATTCCGCTGCTTGCACGCGGTGCATTCCAGCGTGATAATGTCCGCCATGTCCCTTCCCTTTCCGCCAGCCGTGACACACAACTGTCCCGTTGAAAAAACAGCGAGGCAATAGTACCATAAAGCGCGGCGCTTGTCAAGCGCCTGTTTCAGCGAGGGGACGGGGTCACGGCCGGGGCCATGCCGGGCGGATGGTAGTAGGGCAATTCCTCCGCGTGCCGCAGCGGTTCGATGAGGATGAAGGCGACCAGCAGCAGCAGGGCGATGGCCACGATCCAGCCGACCGTCTCCGGGTCCAGCGACGTCAGCATACGCTCGCGCCCCTTGCGCCGCTTCTCGCGGATCACCTCAACCATCACGGTGTCGTCCGGCCCGCTTTCCGCCTGCATCCGTCCTGCCTCCTACCTGACGATGAAATTGACGATCTTCCCCGGCACGCAGACCGTCTTGACCACCGTCTTCCCCGCCAGGTAGCGCGCCACGTTCGGCTCCGCCGCCGCCGCCGCCTGCAGCGCGGCCGCGTCCGCGTCCCGCGGCACCGTCACCGTCCCGCGCACCTTACCCAGCACCTGCACCGCCACCGTGACCGTGTCCTCGGCCAGCAGCACCGGGTCATGCACCGGCCACGCCGCGCGAAACACCGTCTCCGCGTGCCCCAGGCGCGCCCACAGTTCTTCCGCCCAGTGCGGCGCGAACGGCGCCATGACCACCACCAGCTTTTCCAGGTCCGCGCGCGCGCAGCACGGCTCGCCGCCGTCGCCGCGCACCACCGCGTTGCTGAACTCCATGATGTTCGCCACCAGCGTGTTCAGCCGGAACGTCGTCATCTTCTCCGTCGCCTGTGCGATCAGCGTATGCAGCGCCTTGGCCGCCACCGGATCAGTCGCACTATCGCCCGCATGCCGCAGCACGTAGGTGAAGAGCCGGCGCAGCACCTTGTGCACCCCGACAATCCCCGCATCGTTCCACTCCGAGTCCTCCTCGGGCGGCCCGATGAACAGTTCATACAGGCGCAGCGCGTCGGTGCCGAATTTCGCCACCAGTTCGTCGGGGGAGACCACGTTGCCCTCCGACTTGGACATCTTGCGCACCTCGTCGAACTTCTCGCTGTAGCGCGTCACCATCCCCTGGTTGAACAGCCGCACGAAGGGCTCGGCAAACTGCACCGCGCCAATGTCGTGCAGGAAGCGGTTGAAGAAGCGCGCGTAGAGCAGGTGCAATATGGCATGCTCGATCCCCCCGATATAGAGATCCACCGGCAGCCAGCGCCGCGCCGCCGCCGGGTCGACCAGGTGCGTCGTGCACTGCGGCGAAGCGTAGCGCAGGAAGTACCACGAGGAGCCCGCCCACTGCGGCATGGTGTCCGTCTCGCGCCGCGCCGGGCCGCCGCACTGCGGGCAGGTCGTCTCCACCCACTCGCGGATGGCCGCCAGCGGCGATTCCCCCGTCCCCGTCGGCTGGTACTTCTCCACCTCGGGGAGACGCACCGGCAGCTGGTCCTCGGGCACCGGCACCGCCCCGCACGTGCCGCAGTGGATGATGGGGATGGGCTCGCCCCAGTAGCGCTGGCGCGCGAAGATCCAGTCGCGCATCTTGTACTGCACCTGCGCTTTGCCCTTCCCCTGCGCCGCCAGCCAGTCCGCGGTCTTGCGCTTCGCCTCGTCCACCGCCAGTCCGGCGATGGTCACGTCGCCGTTGGTGCAGCCGTCGGACAGCGTCCCGCCACCCGCCCAGCAGCGCCTGCCCGCAAGGATGGCATCGCGCAGCTGCGCCTGCACCGCCGCCTGCGCGTACTGCGCCGGCGTTACCGCGTCGCCGCCGCTGAGGTCCGCCGCCTCACCCTGCGCGAAATCGGGAGCCATGATGCAGCGCACCGGCAGCCCGAACGTCACCGCGAAGGCGAAGTCGCGATGGTCATGCGCGGGGACTGCCATGATCGCCCCCGTACCGTAGCCCGCCAGCACATAATCGGCGACCCAGACCGGCACCTGCTCCCCGTTGACCGGGTTGACCGCACAGCTCCCGGAGAACACCCCCGTCTTCTCGCGCCCTTCCGCCGTGCGCTCGATGTCCTTCTGCCGTTTCGCCTGCGCGACGTACGCCTCGACCGCCGCGCGCTGCGCCGGCACGGTCAGCGCCCCCACCAGTTCGTGCTCGGGCGCCAGCACCAGATACGTGGCGCCGAACAGCGTGTCCGGGCGCGTGGTGAACACCGTGATGTCGCGGGCGCTGCCGTCGGCCGCCACGGCGGTGAAGGTCACCTCCGCCCCCTCGCTGCGCCCGATCCAGTTGCGCTGCATCGTCTTGACTTTTTCCGGCCAGTCGAGCGTGTCGAGCCCCGCCAGCAGCTGCTCCGCGTAGGCGGTGATTTTCAGCATCCACTGCTGCATGCTCTTCGGTTCGACCGCGCTGCCGCAGCGGTCGCAGACCCCCCCCACCGCCTCCTCGTTGGCCAGCCCCGTCTTGCACGACGGGCACCAGTTGATCGGCATCTCCTTCTGATACGCCAGCCCGCGCTTGAAAAACCGGACAAAAATCCACTGCGTCCAGCGGTAGTAGTCCGGGTCGATGGTCGAGATCTCGCGCGACCAGTCGTAGACCGTGCCGATCTCCCTGAGCTGCCGCCGGATGTTGTCGATATTCCCCTGCGTGTTGGTGCGCGGGTGCAACCCCTTCTTGATGGCGTCGTTCTCCGCCGGCAGCCCGAAGGCGTCCCACCCCATCGGGTGCAGCACCTCGTGCCCGGTGAGCATCTTGTAGCGCGCGATCACGTCGCTGATGACATACCCGCGCCAGTGCCCGACATGCAGCCCGCTCCCCGACGGGTAGGGAAACATGTCGAGACAGTAGAACTTCGGTTTGCCGCTGTCGTCACGCGTGCGGTAGAGGTCCTGCGCCGCCCACCGCTGCCGCCATTTCGGTTCCAGTTCGCGAAAATCGTACTCCGTTTCCATACCCCGCCTCCGTTGGCATACACCGCGGCGGAGTATAGCACCGCCCGCCGGCGGCGTCAACCAATTTAGTTGACTTTCCCGCCGCTGCGTGCTACAACCACCGCTATCCCGGCGGAGGTGGCCCATGCATCCCGAGATCGATCGCGTCCTTATCACCGCGGAGCAGCTCGCCGCGCGCACGGCGGAACTGGGCCGGCAGGTCACCGCCGACTACGCGGGCAAGCCGCTCACCGTGGTCAGCATCCTGCGCGGCTCGATCATCTTTGCCGCCGACCTCATCCGCCACATCGACCTCGACCTCGAACTCGACTTCATCGGGGCCGCGTCGTACGGCGACGACACCGAGTCGTCGGGCCACGTCGATATCCGCAAGCATCTCGACGGCAAGGTGCATGACCGCCACGTGCTGCTGGTGGACGACATCCTCGATACGGGCTACACCCTGCAGGCGGTGTGCGAACTGGTGCGCATTTCACGTCCCGCCTCGCTCAAGACCGCGGTCGCCTTCGACAAGCCGGCACGGCGCAAGGTGGACCTCACGGCCGACTACGTCGGTTTCACCATCGACCCGGTCTTCATCGTCGGCTACGGCATGGACCTGGCGCAGAAGTACCGCAACCTGCCCTACATCGGCGTGCCGACCAAAGAGGTCCTCGACCGCGTCTTCGGCAACCGTCCCTGACATGACCGGCTGTCCCGTACCCAAAAGCGCGCCAATCTCCGGCCTGCGCCGCTTCGCCTCGGGTACCGCGCATTTCGTGCGCGGCACCGTCGCCACCGTCAGCTACCTGACCAGCAACGAGGTCTATATCTACACCTCCGCCATCGCCTTCAACGTGCTGCTTGCCATCTTTCCCTACCTCATTGTCAGCATCACGCTCACCCGCACCCTCTTCCCCGGCTGGGACCTCGACACGCAGCTGCTCAAGGTCATCGCCGGCTACTTTCCGACTGCCGAGGGCTTCGTCACCACCAACCTCAACGCGGTCAGCCGCAGCTGGGGGAGCCTGACCTGGCTCTCCGCCGTGCTCACCCTGATGGCGGGCTCCGCCCTCTTCGTTCCCATCGAGATGGCGCTCAACCGCGCGCTCGGGCGCAGCGGCGAACGCCACGTCATCGTCAGCAACCTGATGAGTTTCACGCTGTTTCTCGTCTGCGGCGCCGTCTTCTTCGGGGGCGCGCTGCTCGCCACGCTCCCGCTCAAGGGGCTCGATCTGTTCTTCGCCGCGCTCGCTCCCCACCTCGCGCTGCCGACGCTGCATCACGTGCTCGCCGTGATCGCCACCAAACTCTTCACCGTCCCCGCCACCTGCCTCTGCTTCTTCATCATCTACTGGTCGCTGCCGCTCCCCCCGCGCCCGCCGGTGCGCCCGCTTTTCATCGCCGCCACCGCCATGGGGCTGCTCTGGGAACTCGGACGCATCGTCTACGTGCTCGTGCTGCCGCTGTTCGAGTTCCAGAAATACTACGGTGCCTTCTACGTGACCGTGTCGCTCGTCACCCTTGCCTTCTTCTCGGGCTTCATCCTGCTGCTCGGGCCGTACCTCGTCGCGCGGCGGCTGACGCCGCCACCCGCGCCCGCGCCGCCGGCCGATGACGTGCCGGTCTTCGTCGCCGCGGGGCGCACGCTCAACGACAACTGATTCAGTTCAGCCGGTAGACGCGGGCATGGTCTGAGGCGAAGACGCGGTCGGCATACCCCGCCGCCACGAGGTACTCGCAGGCATTGGCCACCGCATGGTCCTGATGCTGACGCACATGCTGGCTGCTGACTGTCACAAAACGCACGTCGCGGTCGTAGAGTGCCGCCGCCAGCTGCGCCGCCTGCTCCGGCAGGGTCCCCTGCAGCACGAACGGCGGGCGCGGCATGCCCGCCTGCAACCCGCTCACCGCGTCAAACCCGAGCGGAAAGACGCGCTTGTCGACCACGCAGACGCGCGGGCGCGGCAACTGCAGATGCGCTGCCAGCAGCTGCCGGTCGGTATGCAGCAGCGCATGCACCCGGTCAACCCCGTCGAGAAACGGCAGTTTCGCCGCGTAGAATCCGTCATACCCGGTGCGCCACAGCAGGTGCAGGTTGGGCCCGTGCTGCGCCAGCGCCAGCGGCAGGTTGAGCACGCCCCAGCCAAGTACCAGCGTCAGCAGCACCGGTGTCCACCAGCGCCGCCGCGCGGCCAGCTGCGCCATGCCCAGCGCTGCCGCCGCCGCGAGGCACGGCAGCGCGGGGAGCAGGTAGCGCGCATTGGGCACCAGCAGCACCACCACCGTGACATGCGCGAGCGCCACCAGCACCGGGGCCGCCGCCTGCCGCCGCAACGCCCAGAGCCCGACGGGCACCAGCGCGAGGTAGAGCGGGCCGGCGGCATAGCGCCATTCGTCGAACTGCACGAAGCAGAAGGTGATATCGAACGGGAACCGCAGGCGTTCCCAGCGGCTGGCGTAGACATGCCCCTTGTCGGCGTACTGACCGGCCACCGCGGCCATGGCTGCCGCCGGTTCACCGGCCCCGGGCGCCGCCGCGGGCTGCTCGAAATACGCGCGCGCAAACGGGTAGACGGGATTGCCGGTATGCGCGGCATTGCGCAGCAGCCATGGTCCCGCTGTCAGCAGCAGCGCCAGCGGCGCAAAGAGCAGCAGCCGCAACCGCCCGCGCCGGTCCGCCTGCCAGAGCACCGCCGCCAGCACGCCAGCGAAGATAATCAACCCGGTATACTTGCAGGCCGCGGCCATGCCGGCGACCAGCAGCGCCGCCGCCTGCTGCCGCCGTGCAAGCATAAGCAGCGCCAGCGTGCTGAACAATGCCAGCGGGATATCGGTGTTGTGATACCCGGCGAGACGGTTGGTCATCGGCATGAGCAGCACCGCGAGGCCCGCCAGCAGCCGCCACGGGCGCGGCACCCCGAGCGCACGCGCCAGTTTCACCGTCAGCACGATGAGCAGCGGCAGGCAGACGAGATTGATTGCCAGCGCCGCCTGACCCGACGGCGCCCACGCCAGCACCCACAGGTAGAGCATCTCGACCGCCTGCGGGAAGGTGCTGTTGAGAATGTCGCGGCTGTCTGCGAGCATACCGCAGCGCAGGTAGTGCGCGGGCAGTGGCAGATGGTAGGTAAGCGCATCCCAGCCGATGGGCGGCACCGCCAGCGCCAGCGCATGTATCACCAGATGCAGCCCGACAAGCGCCAGCACCAGCGTCTCGCCCCGTGTCCACGCGGCAGTGTCGGCAACCTTGGGGTCGGCCGGCACGGGTCGCGCCAGCGCCCCCCCCACCGCGACCACGGTCAGCGCGGTGAGCAGCCACGGGAGCGTCAGCAGGCCGAACATCCCCGACCAGGCGATCGCCGCCGCCAGCAGTCCCAGTCCGCAGGTGAGCGCCACGCTCCCCTCCGCGCGCCACGCCGCACCCGCCGCGTACGCCGCCAGCAGCAGGATGAGTACCGCGAGGGCGCCGGCCAGCATCAGAAGAACGCCGCCACGCGCCCGAGATTGGCCGCCAGCCAGTCATGCGCGAAACGATACGCATACAACCCGAACACGACCAGCACCCACAGCAGCAGCAGCGCGTCGAGCAGCGCGGCGCGTTTCCCTGCCGGGGCTGCTAGCGGTTGTTCCACGCCCTTACCTCGTCGGGGACGCGGCCCCACGTCCGCGTGCCGGCAAAAAAATCGATGACGTTCTGCGCCGCACCGGTCTCCATGGCGATACGACTCCGGTCGCTGCATGAGCCCATGTGCGCCGTGAGCACCGTGCCGGGGAGTTTCGCCAGCGGGCCGGCATACGGCTCATGCACGAACACGTCGATGCCCGCCGCCGCCAGCCGTCCGGCTTTGAGCGACGCCGCCAGCGCCCGTTCGTCCACCAGTCCGCCCCGCGCGGTGTTGATGAGGATGCCGCCGCGCGGCATGGCGCGCAACTGCGCCGCCCCGCAGAAGCCGCGCGTCAGCGGGGTCAGCGGCGTGTGCAGCGTGACGATGTCGCTGCGCCCGTAGAGCACCGCCTTGCTGACCAGCGCAACCCCATGCCGCCGCGCGAAACCGCAATCAGGCGCGATATCGTTGGCCAACACGCGGCAGCCGAAGGGCTGCAGCAGCTGCGCCACGCGCTTGCCGATGCGCCCGAGCCCGATAATGCCGACGGTGAGCGACGCCAGTTCACGCCCGATGAACCGCTGCCACGCGCCGCGCCGCACGTCGCCATCAGCGCGGGTGATACCGCGCAGGCAGTCGAGCAGCAGTCCGAGCGCGAGTTCCGCCACCGCCTCCGTCGACGCGCCCGGGGTGTACGCCACCTCGAGGCCGCGCCGCGCGCAGGCGGTGAAATCGACGTTGTCCGTGCCGATGCCGACCCGCGACAACAGCCGCAGGCGCGGCCCCGCGGCCGCCAGCAGCCGCGCATCGTACAATTCTGTGCCGGCAATGACCGCGTCGACACGACCGAGGTACGGGACCACGTCGGCCGGTGTCAGTTTGAGACGCGTCCGGCGCGCCGGCTCGATGAGCCGGAACCCCGCGCGGCGCAGCAACCGGCGCGGCGTTACATCGTCAGCCGCAAACGGCCACGTGGTGATGAGTACTGTTTTCGCTGTGGGCATCTGTTCACTCCGGTCGGCAGCGGCCACAGCAGCACGGAAAACCTGTGCCGCAGTCCGGCGCGTGGCAGCCGCGGGCTTCAGCCCGCGTGGTGCCAGTGCCGGTTGCCGGCAGCGGGCGCGCCCTGAAGTGGCGTGCGGCTGCCG
>CAZWUZ010000142.1:8817-9967 GCA_964637655.1 uncultured bacterium
AGGTTGAGGCGGGCCAGGGTTTCCTGGTGGTCGATGGCGCGGATGGCGGTGTCGTTCACGCTGATGACGGTCGTGCCGGCGGGAAACGGGTTCGCATCGCCCGGGGCCACCCGCCCGATAAACTGCAGCCCCGCACCCGTCGCCGCGCGGTGATCGCCGATGGCATCACCCACCATCACACTGCGCGCCGGGTCCAGCCCGAGTTCCGGGATGAGCCGCGCGAACCATACCTCCTTGTCGGGCGGCGCCCCGTGCACCGACGCGAAGCAGGGGGCCAGGCCGCGCCTGCGGATGGTCTCCTCCAATTCCCCCTGCGGGGTGCCCGACAACACGCGCAGCGGCGCCCCGCGCCACGTATGCAGGAAGGTTTCCGCCCCGGCAACAAACGGCGCCTGCCGCACCGCCTGCGTTGTCAGCGCCGCATAGCGCGCCACCAGCTCCGCCTCGCGCGCCGCCGTCATTTCTTCGCCCAGCAGTTCGTACAGTTTGCGGAACTTGACGAACCGTGACTGCTCGACGTTGGCACGCATCCACGCGAGCATTGCCTGCTCCACCACGGGATAGTCCGCGAAGATGCGCGCGTACGCCTCATCCTTGATACGCGTGGTCTCCAGGATAACCCCGTCGAAATCGAGAAAGACCGCCTGCCGGTTTCGCATACGCCGGCAGTATAGCATACTGTCGCATATATGTTATACTCACCCCATGTACGCGCGCGCCCTGCTCCTCCTCCTGCCGGCTCTCCATGCCCTGCGTCTTGCCCGGCACCACCTGCAGGTGGCGTCACCCGCACTGATGCAGTCCGCGCTCGGTACACCCGGGGAGTCCCCCGCCGCCGCACCGCCGGAAGCCGAGTCCTTCGCCCGGGCCGCCGACCGCGCCGTGGCTGCCGCCGCCCTCCTCTGCGGCAGCAGTACCTGCCTCCTCGGAAGAAGCATTCAGAAACGAATACCTTTTGAAATTTAATTTTATATTTGACAAAATTTAAAAATACAACATAAAAGCTTAAATTTATGAAAATACTAATTACAGGTGGAGCAGGTTTTATAGGCTCAAACTTATGCGAACATTTTTTAGCAAAAGGACATAAAGTAACCTGCTTAGATAATTTTGCAACCGGACATAGACACAATATCGAACATCTGTTTTC
>CAZWUZ010000143.1:0-9853 GCA_964637655.1 uncultured bacterium
GAAGTTCCCGACTGCTCGCTGTTGCGGCTGCCCACTACGCCGCAGCGTCGTCGCCGCTGACCATCGTCGCGCGGGTGCAGGCGCATTGCGGCGTGCAGGAAGAGCACGGGACACGCACGTACGGGGCGTTCATGCGCTACGGCGGCGCTTCACCCGCCTGCGGGGCGCTCGCTGACGGTACGGAACGCGGCGTGGCGATTGCCGGCATGCTCGACCCGGCGCATCTGGCCGGGGTACGCAGCGCGGAGCCGTGCTGGCGGCCGCTGCTCAGTGCCGTGCTGCAGGCGCGTACGCAACTCGAACGTCTCACTGCGGAAGCCCGCGCGCTCGATTGCCCCGCCTGGTACGTGCTGTTTGCGTCGGTCAACCTGAACGGGCTCAGTGCCGCGGCGGAAGTACCGCTCGTCATCCGCGTGCTCGACCGTACCGGCACGCAGGAACGCAGCTGGGAACTCGCCCTGCCGCATGACCCGGCACAGGTGCAGGCGGCTGACACCACGTCCGGCGTGCGTCTCACCTCCCGCTGACGGGTGGACGCGCTGAAGGCGCCACTGCGCCTGCTCCTGCTGTTTGCCGGTATCCTGCTGCTGCTGAGTGACTTTTCCTACCGTGTGCTTGATGAGTGGCATTACTTCCTGCTGACTGAGTCGCTGGCGACGCGCGCTTCGGTGTGGCTCCCTGCCGCGCAGTTCGAACTCATCGCCGCGCCGCCGCCTGCTGCCGGCGCGCTGCTGCCGACCCGTTTCCCCCCGGGCTATCCGCTCGCTGCGGTGCCGGTCTACTGGCTGCTGCGCGCCGTGGCCTCGCTGGCCGGCATCACCGATTACGGATTTATCGCCGGGAGCATCGAGTGGGCCAACGCGCTACTGACCGCGCTGCTGCTGGTGCTGCTGGCCCGCTGGCTGGCGCGCGAGTTTGCCGCGCCGCGCCGCGCTGCTCTCGTGGCTGCCGCTTTCGGGCTGGGGACCATCCTGCTGCAGTATGCGCGCAGCAACTTCAGCGAGACGCTGCAGGCGCTGCTGCTCGGCGCCGCGGTCATGTTGCTGCTGTCGCGTCCTGTGCTGCGCGAACCGCGCGCCGGGGTATGGTTCGGCATCTGTCTCGGCTGGCTGGTGCTGACCAAGGCGACGTTCCTGCTTTTCGTGCCGCTGCTGCTGCTCTGGGCATACTGTACCCCGGGTACCGGCCGCTTGCGGTTGCTTCCCGTTGGCCTTCCGCTGCTGGTCGGACTGGTGCTGTACGGCGGCTACAACCGCGTCCGCACCGGCGACTGGTTCGACTTCTACTACCCGTCGCTGTATACGGTCGATGTCGGCGGGCGCGACGTTACGGTGCCGCAGAATTTCAGCGCTGCGCCCTGGCACGGACTGGCGGGCTATCTCATCAGCCCCGGCAAAAGCATCTTCCTGACCTCGCCGCTGCTGCTGCTCGCGCTGCCGGGTGCAGTCCACTGGTGGCGCCGCCGCCGCCGCGACCTGCTGTTCATGACGCTGTTGCTAACTGCATACACCCTGCTGTTTGCCTGCTTTACCGGCTGGGAAGGGGGGCTCTGCTGGGGCCCGCGTTTCCTCGTGCCGCTGATTCCGCTGCTCGCGCTGCTCGGGGCCCCGGTGTTCTTCGCGCCGCGGCGCGCGTGGCGCAGCGCGGCCTGGCTGCTGGCGGCGTGTTCGCTGCTGCTGCAGCTCTTCGTGGCGGGTACCGACAACATCACCGCGCTCAGCGTTGCCCGCCCGCCGTACGGCATCGGGCGCTACTACCCGCTGGCGCTCAATCCCTACCCGCCGCTGCTTGCGCAGTATCGCGGCATGCTGGCCCCGCCAGCGCCGCCGCCGGCGGGATTCTTCCTGCGGATGGCTGACCTGTACCGCCCGGCCTTCTGGTGGTGGACCCGGTGAGCCGCCGGTGTGCAGCGAAGACACGGCGGGCCGGAGCTGCAGCCCGGGTGCCGGACGGGGTTCGCGACCGGCCGGCGCACCGGCACGAACCCCGGGCGGCTGCGCTGCGGGAACCGGAGGAGACGGCGACGCCGCTCCTGCGGCTCGACCCCGACAGAAGAACGGCACGCGTCGTGCACTGGCTCCTGTGTACCGGCGCGGGCAACATCGTCCTGGCGCTGCTGGCGGTCATGCAGATGCTGCTGTTCTACGGGGGGGTGTGCAACTTCGGCTCGACAGACACCGACCACCAGTACCTGTACGGGACGGTGTGAACCGGGGCGGTGGTGACGTTCACGGGAACACTGCGGCAAAGACCGCGCCGGTGAGTGAAAGAACCAGGACGATGGCCGTCGCCGGCGCCCAGCGCTCCCACTCCGCGTAGCGCTCTTTTGCTTCCGGCTCATCGCCGGGCTGCCCCAGGTCGCGGCCGGTGGCCTGTGCCATCACGACAATGTTGAAGAGCAGCACCCCGAGCACAGCCAGGCGTCCCCGCAGGTCAGGGATGATGGTCAGGTTCCGGATAAGCGGCATGGAGAGACCGGACAGAAAAATGCCGAGCAGGATGAAGAGGCCGGCAAGGAATGCGGGGCGGCGCCATGGTGCGGGAATCGCCGCCGTATCGCCGCGGACGAAAGCAACCGTGACAAAGCGCAGCAGCGCGAGGGCGGTCCCGGCGAAGGAGGTGATGAAGAGGGCGTACATGCTGTAGAGAACGTCGCGACCCAGCGCGTAGAAAGCGGCGAACTCGAACAGCAGCGCGAATGCGACCATGAGCGCACCGTTGCGCTGCAGCGGAAACCGGTGCAGCGCGATACCCATGAAGAGGATTGCCCAGAAGGGGATGAACAGGTAGATACCGGCAATCAGGAAACCGCGCCAGAGAGTCTCCGGCTGGCCAAAAATAAAGAGCATGGCGAGGGGCAGGACCGCCCCCTGGGAGAGGAGAAAGAACAGCTTGGCGGCGCGGTAGGGGAGACGGCAACGCTCAGTGGCGGCATGACGGGGACCATTCATGCGCAGCCCGCCAGGTGCCGCGGCGCGGGGAAAAAAGCGGGAGCGCCGCCAGGACGCTCCCGCCGTTGCGGCATGCGGCTACTGAATCGTGGCGACCGGCTGGTCGCGGATACTACCATGCGGGCAGCAGCAACGCAAGGGACCGGAGACGGGCGCGGCAGACAGGTATGCGTAGAGGTGCTACTCGTCACCGAACCCGCCGTCAGTGCCGTACTGCAGCATCTCGGGTGTAATCCCGTACTGCTGCATCAGCTCCGGGGTCAGTCCTTCCGGCAGGGCGGGGGAAGTGCCCGCCGGCGCACCGGACGGCGGATACCCGGCCGGGCCGGCTGGCGGGTACCCGGCCGGCATGCCGGCCGGAGCGCCGTAGCGGCCCGCGCCCGGGCCGCCCATGCTCAGCATTTTCGTCGCCGTCCATTCCGACCTGATGCGCGCGCGATAGCGGCAGCCGCGCGTGTCCGCGGCATAGTCATCACCCACCGCGGTCAGCGTCAGGGTCAGCATATCGACCTGCGCGAAAATGGCGGGCGGGATCACGCAGCGGGTCGTGCCCGGCGGCAGCAGGATGCGGTCGCGCACGTCGTCGGCAATGGTCGTTCCCACCTCGTAGCCGGTGCGCACGCGCTCGGGCGGGCAGGAATCGGTGCTTACCCAGAGCACGGTTTCCTTTACCTGCTGTCCCTGCAGCACCATGCCGCGCGCGTGCAGGATGTAGCCGCGCGCCGCGCTATCACTGTTCCACACCACGGTGATCGGCCCGCGCACATCAATTGCCGCCGCGCTGGCCGGTTCGGACACGGTCAGCGGCAGCAGGAAACCCGCCAGCGGCATGGTATGACCGCCCGTATTCAGCACGTACGCGCCCCGCCCGACCGCCGTCATGGGGACAACGGTTTCATCGCCTGTGGCGGTGCGGTCGCGTTCCGCGCGCACGCGCTGCAACTGCACTGCCGACGGCATCGTCGGGCGGTCGCCGCCGCGGGCGGACATATCAACGTCGGTAGAAATGCTTTCTGTCAATGGACCGGCCGCGGTGTCGGGATGCCACCAGAGGATGTTTTTCATTTCAATATGCATCCGCCCGCCGGGCGCCGCGCCCATACCCGCGGGCGGCATGTGCATGCCCATGTCCTCGGGCATGGGCGCAACCAGCAGCGGCAGCCGGTTATCCCGCAACTGCAGCGATTCCGGCACCGCAACAAATATCGGCGTCACGGGTGCGGCGGCAGCGTATACCGCTTCGCCGGAAATGCTGCGCGACGGCTGTGCGCCGTCAGCGTTCGGCATCCCGGGATACGCGGGCATCACCATCATCGGCAGGTTGACGCTGGTCATCAGTTCCAGCGTGTATTCGCGCACGGCTGGCGCGTCCGCCGCCAGCGCGGGCGTGGTCAGCACTAACAGCAGCAGGGCAAGCATGGTTTTCATCGGCAGGCTCCTTGGTCCAATGCCACTGTACACTCGCGTCCCCGCTCCGGTCAAATTGCGCCTTGCGAAAAAAAACACGTCAGCAGGCTGGTGTCCGCTGCCCGGACGACTCGATTATTGACGGCGGTCAGGCAGGGTGGTAAGCTCACTGTCGCTGTGCTCCGGCTACCCCTGCGGGGCGCACTTTTTCCTGCGGCCACCGTTCCCTGCCGTGCAGGGGGCTGGCCGCTCACTGCAGGATGCGGTCAGCGGCAGGAACAGGTGCGGCGGCGGGTACGGAATTGCCTGTGGACCCGGAAAGGAACGGAAAATCATGCAACGGGTATGGAGTGTTGTGCTGTTGCTGCATCTTGCCGCAACCGCGGTCAATGCCGACTGGGCGGCGCGTGAACGTCGCCCGGAAGAGACGGCTTCGCTGCACCGCTTCTACACGGCGGTTGGCGCGGCCCTCCCTGCCGGCCCGGACGGCTGGCGTCTGGTCGAACGCTATGACACGGTGACGAGCGGGATGATCACCGAAGGGGCGGAAGATGCGCCGCTGCGCTGGGAGTACCTGGTGCGTTACGAGGACAGTGCGGCGCTGGCGGCGGCTGAGGCGCAGACCCAGGCCGCGCTCGCGGCATTGCCGCAGCGGAGCGCCGGGGAGCGCTACGCGGCCCTGGCCGGGGAATACACGCGCCTGGCGGATGCGTCCGGAGAGGCGCTCAACCGTGGCGCGATGGGCGAAGTCGAACAGCTCATGGCGCGCCTTGACGAACTTGCGCGGGAAATCGACGCTCTCGGGTCGGCGGACCAGGGTGACGGGGACCGGGTCATTGCCGCGCTGGCGGCGCGGGACGCGCGGCTGAGCGTGCGGGTCACGGTGAACGAGGATTACTGTGCTCCCGGCACGCCGCTGGTGCCGGATACCGCGGTCGCGGGACTCACGGCCTGGCGGGCGGGGGAACCGGGACGGATGTCGCAGGCACACTGGGAAGAGGGGGTGACCGTGGTGACCGTCGGCCGGTGGCGGGCTGTCGCGGAGGAACCGGGTGTGTTACGCGCCGCGCTCGCGGCGTACCCCTCCACGGTCTTGCAGACCGTGCTGGTGAGTGTGCGCGGCGACCGTGCGCGCGCGCGCGCCTACCTCGAACGGATCGACTGGGCGCGGTTACAGGAACTGGTTGACCGCCGCTGATGCGCCCGGGTCCATGGATGGACACGATTCGGGGACAGGCCAGAAGGGGCCATACTAGCACATTGACACATTCACAGGCGGGGCCATACTGGCACATTGACACATTCGCGGCGCACTGCCGGGGGGGCGATACGGCAGACGGCGCCGGTCATGGCCGCTGGCGGTCCGCCATGGTCTCGCTCACACACCAGAAATCACCGGCGTCGAGGTCCCTGGCAACATTGTTGACGAGCCAGCAGAGGCGCTCGTAGACATCGATAATCGCCAGCATGGCGGTCTTGTCCTGCATGCTGCCGGTGTCGTCGGCGCCCAGACACCGCTGCCGGAACCGCGCCACGGTCGCCCCGCTGTCTTTGGCCGTGGCCAGGAGCAGTGCCAGCAGTTCCCGGTCCTGCTCCGCCATCACCTCGCGCACGGTGATGATATTGGTATTGACCCCTTCAACGATATTCTGCGCGAGCGGGCGCAGTTGTGCCGAGTATTCCTGCCGGTCGATCAGCTCAGCGAGGCCGAACGTGGTTTCCTCCAGTGCCGTCAGCGCCGCCAGCAGGTTCTGGATCGCGAGCAGCCGCGCCGCCGTGGCCGGCGGCATGTCGAGTTTCATCAGGTCGCCGAGGTACTGCCGGATCTCGCGCAGCACGGTCAGGTTGGCGGTATGCAGTTCGCGGAACCCGTAGTTCAATTCCGGCGGCCGGTCGTCGCGCACGGCCATGAGCGAATCCGGGATGCGGCCGCAGACCATGCGTATTTCCTGCAGCACGAGCTCCACTCCGACCTCCGCATCCTGCAGCCGCTCGGTGATATACTGCAGCCGGTAGCGGTCCTCACTGCCGGCATCCGGCAGCAGCCGTTCGAGCTGGCGATAGAGCGGCTGCCGGAAGCAAGCCAGCGTCAGCGCGGAGACGCACTCGTAGACCAGATAAATCAGCGCGACCTGAAAACCGGGCTGCACGGTGAGTTGACTGATCAGCCATTTGAGCAGGGGCACCTGCAGATACGTCTCGAGGTAGAGCGCGGGAATGAGCACCAGGGCGCCCACCCATTTCAGCAGGGCATAGAAAACCACGATCCGGCGCGAGGAGCCCTTGAGCCCGGTGGCGAGCAGCCAGACGCTGCCGCCGGAGCCGAGGTTCGTGCCGATGATGAGCATGATCGTCTGATCGATATCGATAAGTCCGACGCTGGCGAACGAGACGGCGATAATGGCGATGGCTGAACCCGACTGGGTGAGCAGGGCCAGCGCGGCGCCGATGCCGAGCGCGGCGAACCGGTACTGGCTGGTCGCGAGCATGAGCTCGCGAAACCAGGCGACATCCGGCAACGCACCGGCACCGTCCTTGAGCAGCTGCAGGCCGTAGAAAATCAGGCCGATCCCGAGCAGCGCGCCCATGAATTTCCGGTAAGTTGCGTCGCGGCGCGCCCCGTACTGGAAGCCGATGCCGACGATGCCGAGGAGAAACAGCACGGCAACCTTGAGGTCGATAGCCGACCAGAAGACAATCAGCGACGAGCCGATGCTGGCCCCCAGCATCACCGGCAGCACCTCGCAGGCAGTCACGAAGCCCGCCGCGACAAACCCCGCCGTCACGAAGGCGATGGCCTTGGCGCTGTTGGCCACGGCGCCGGCCAGCAGTCCGGCGAGAAAAGCGACCCCGCTCCGGTCCAGCGACACGGCGATGCAGCGGCGCACGTAGCCCATGGAAAGCTGTTTCATGTTGTGGCTGAGCAGATTGATCCCGACGAAGAAGAGGCCGATACCGGCGACGATCAATCCCGTGAGTTCCATCGGTCTGCCCCCGGCCTTTCCCCGTCCACCGTAACTATTCAGTCAATCTGTCCCCTCTCCTTGGGGAGAGGGAACTCACGGCAACCGGCTGAATAGTTGCCGTCCACCAGCAATTCACGTATGGCAACGTCGCGCGCCTGTTGGCGCCGGTGTTCAGCGGGGCAGGCGTTCGTTGCTGCCGCCGGCCCTGTGCTGGAACGCGGTGATCGCCTCCAGCAGCAGCGCGTGCGCTTCCGTGGCCTCGACAAAAGATGTTCCCGCGGTGCGGCCCGGCCCCTTGTAATTGGTGAACCAGGTCTCCAGGATGAGCGTCACTCCGGCGTATTGTGCATTGAGTTCGGCCATGGTAGTGACGGAGGCGAACGGGCCGTCCGGCAGTACCGCGATCAGTTTGTCATCCTGCTCGCCGCTGTCCTCCAGCTGCAGCGCCCCGATGATCCTTACGGGTACCACCGCACCACGCGCCAGCGCCGGCCCCAGCACGACGATGTCCAAAGCGTCCCCGTCACCGCCGGTGGTGCGGGGGATACAACCGTAATTGACCGGATAGGCCAGGTAGTTGACCACCCGCGGCCGGCCGTCCAGAATATCCTGGACGAATTCACCGGTGCCCTGCCTGGTCTCCACTTCCCATTTGTCGGTCACGCCGGCCGGATTTTCGATAATGGCGTGCACGCTGCTGTCGCTCGCGATTGCCGGATAATCAAGGTACCGGTTTGGCGCAGGCAGCAGCCCGTGCGTCAGGGTATCGGCCGGTGCCGCCGCCTGAACCGCGCTGACCAGCATCAGACCGAGCACCAGCATAAGCGGGAAGATGTTTTTCATCATCCGGTCTCCTCACTTCGGGTGGCGGCCGGAACACCGGCGTGCTGCGTCCTGCCGGTTGTGGCTGCCGTCGCGAAAAAGTCTGCCGCAGTACCTCAGGCCGCCCGCGCCGTCGCCCCGGCCCGCTTGTCCAGCGGGGTGCGCAGTCCCCGGTGCCCGTCGCGCCAGGGAGCGGTCAGCTGACCGTTGCGCGCAGCCGCTCCGGGACGCTCAGCCCGACGGCGGCCGCGGCTTCCGGCACCACGGTCAACCGGCGTACCGGGTTGGCGACATTGACGAAAGGCATGGTTGCCGGGTCGGTTCCTTCGAGGACCCGCACGGCCATTTCCGCGAAGCGGCGCATGATGGTCTGCATGCCGTTCCCCGGCGATTTCAAGTACATGCTGGGCCTGATATCCGCACCCGGCCAGAGCGCCAGCAGCGGGAGCGTGGCGGCAGCGGCGGTCTGGCTGAGCAGCGGGCCGGTCATCATTGACTGCGCGTCGGGCAGCGGCAGTACCGCGTCGAGGCGTTCGGCACACAGCGCTTTGGCTGCTTCACCGGCTTCGCTCGAGGTGACATAGCCCCTGGTTACCAGTTCCAGGCCCTTGCGCCGGCAGGCGGCGGCATAGGTGCGCACCAGGGCCTCGGATTCCGCGTTGCCGGTGATGGTCAGTGTCCCGATCCGTTTCGCTGTTGGCCGGCAGGCGACCAGTCCGTCCAGCAGTTCATCGATGGCCAGGGCCGTGTAGCATCCGGTGACGTGCGCCGCGTGCTCAGTGTCCGACGTGCCGGCGCCGAGGGCGAAAGGGTCGGCGATAATGGCGAAGACCTTGTTGATTTCCGGCGCCCGCTGCATCGCGGTATACAGGACCGGCGACTGGAAAGTGACCAGCAGGTCCGCGCGGTCGGTCACCGCGGCGTCGATCAGCAGCGGGACCATGGTCATGTCGTTCTGGGCGGAACGCACCTGCAGCGCGAAGTCGCGTCCTTCCTGATACCCCTTTTCCTGCAGCAGGTCCTTGAGTGCGGCCACGTGTCCCGCCGAATACAGCGGGCCCTCGGTGAAACTTACCAGCACGATGCGCCAGGGTTTGCCGCCCGGGGTCGTGCTTGCCGCCGGCGGTGCGGCAGTTTGGCCGCAGCCGGCCAGCAGCACGGCGGTGATCAGGGCCACTACCGCGTGGCGGATGTTCATGGTGCACTCCTCAGCCAGGTGGCATTCGTGGATCGTCGTCGGCGTTCTATCACTTATTCGCCGGCACGTCAACCGCTGCCCGGACGTTGTCGCCACCGTCCGTCAGACGGGCCCGACGGAGCGTGCGGCTGCCGCAGCCGGCGGCTTGGGAATTTCCTGCCGGTTGACGGCTGTCCAACATGGTGTTACGATGCGCGCGCAGTGAAGGGAAACGGCTGGAGGAGGAGCAGTGACGTACCGGAAAATAATGCCGCGACAGAGTGCCTGGCGACTGCTGGTCTGGCTGCTCGTTCTGCTCCCGCTGGTGGTGCCACCGACGGCGGCGGCCGACCCCGACCGGGCCCAGGTGTCCTCCACCCGGCTAATCGAACACCTGAACCGCGCGACGGGCAATCGCGTGCAGCTCGTCAGGCGGAGCGGCAACGGGCCGGTCAGCATGATCGGGACCGATCCGGGCCATGCCATAACGCCCGCGCGACCGGGCTCAGGGGCCACCATGGACGAGCGGC
>CAZWUZ010000144.1:0-9829 GCA_964637655.1 uncultured bacterium
CGCCCCCGCCCTCCGGCTCTCTCCCTGTGCGAGAGGGAACATGGTGCGCTACTGGAAAGCGGCTGACTTTCCAGTACTTTCCAGTTGGCGGGCTGACCGATGGAATTGAAACTGACCGATCTCCTGCGACGTGAGGAAGGAAAGACACTTGAATTCAAGCGTGATCTCTCCTCGACGGATAAGGTGCTGCAGACGCTGACGGCGTTTGCCAATACCGCCGGCGGTATCCTGCTGGTCGGAATCGACGATGGCAGCAAAGCGGTGCGCGGGTTGAAACGCCCGGCGGTGGAGGCGGAACGGCTGGCTAACATCATCAGTCATGGCATCGTCCCGCTCATCACCCCGGCCATTGAGGTTCTGACCTGGCGAAAGACCAACGTGCTGGCAGTCGAGGTGACGGCCTCGTTGTCGCGTCCCTGCCATCTGGTCCGCGAGGGGCCGGAGCGAGGGATCTATGTCCGGGTTGGCTCGACCAACCGCCGGGCGGATGCGGTGCTGATCGCGGAATTGCGGCGGACGGCAATGCAGCGGACCTTTGATGAAGAACCGGCGGCCGGCGCGAACTCGGAAGCGATTGACTTCCGGGCTGCTTCCGGGTTTTTCGCGCCGTATCGCAAACTACGACCGGCAGATGGCGAAACACTGGGATTAGCAACGCGTGCCGGGCGGCGGGTTGTTCCGACCAACGGCGGCATCATCCTCTTTGGCCGGCAGCGGGAAAAATACTTCCCGGATGCCTGGCTGCAATGCGGGCGGTTCAGCGGGACAAGCAAGGCGCATATCGCCGATACCGCGGAATACCGCGACCATCTGCCAGTGCTGGCCGAACGGGCGCTGGCGTTCGTGAAAAAACATGCAACGCGCGCGTGGGCAATCCGCGGGGTGCGCCGGACGGAGCAGTGGAGTGTGCCGCTGGTTGCGCTGCGCGAGGCGGTGATCAACGCGCTGGTTCACGCCGATTATTCCCAACGCGGCGGCCCGATCCGTGTATCGTGTTTCGATGACCGGATTGAGA
Organism: uncultured bacterium; assembly: GCA_964637655.1. GTDB lineage: Bacteria > DAOPZR01 > DAOPZR01 > DAOPZR01 > DAOPZR01 > CAZWUZ01. The sequence continues at coordinate 1,016 of CAZWUZ010000144.1, forward strand.
TCGAGAATCCCGGCTTGCTCCCGTTCGGGCTGCGGACCGAGGACCTGTTTCATGGGGTGTCGGTCATCCGCAACCGGGTCATTGCGCGGGTTTTCAAGGAACTGGAACTGATCGAGCAATGGGGGAGCGGGGTCCAGCGGATGCTGGAGTCGTGCACTGCAGCCGGGCTGCCGGCGCCGAATTTCGCCGAGATCGGCTTCCGGTTCCGGGTCACTTTCCCGCTACATGCCGCGACGCACCCGATCCTCGACGAAAAAGACCGGACAATACTTGCGCTGTTGGCACAAGATGCAGCGGGCATGTCGACGGCAGCATTGTCACGTCGGGTTGGGCTGACCTTGCCCGCCCTGCGCGCGCGCCTGAAGCGGCTGATAGTCGGTGGCACGGTGGTAGTGGTAGGCAAGGGGCTGAACGATCCGCGGCGGCGGTATCTGCGCAGGGAAGGGGGCAACCGCTGATGACGACGGATGGAAAGCCGCATTTCGTTGGCAGTTGCGCCGCTCCGTCAAATCGGGATTCGTGCGGTGACGAAAACAGCCGGACCTCGGGCCGAGGGGCAACGATGATTGTGCGGTTTCTGGCCGGTGCGTTGACCGCCTGTATGCTGCTGGTCGTATGCTGCCTGCCCGCGAGCGCCCAACCGGCGGCAGCGCACATAAAAGTGAGCCCCGACGCTGACCGTATTGGCGCATCGTGGGGCGATATGGTCGAAGGGCTGCAAATGCACGCTGAGTTCGACACGACGTCGCTAACGGTGATCTGCAGGATCCGCAACGGTTGTACCGAAACGGTTGGCTATAACGATTACTTGTTTGGACAGTATCGCATGGCATGGGTGGAAATAAAATGTGATACCGGATGGCGGCCGGTAGGAAACGTATGCCAGCCGGCAATCAGTATCGGCCCGCACCGGAAATATAACCGCAGTGCGCAACCGGGTGAAGTATTGCCGGTATCGCGAAGGGTATGGCAAAGGGACAATGCTTTGCAGGATACATATACGGAATATACGACGGACACCGTTGTTGTGTGCTTGAAAAATGTTGCCTGGCCCGGAGAAATGGCACGAATGTCATCATTGGAATTCAGGGTGGGTCAAGCGATTTTTTCGACGGTTGAACTTTCGCGCGACTGGCATTTGCTTATGCTTCGTTCGTCGCCGATCCGGATCAATGATGCAGCGCTGATTGGCAGACTGGCGGCGACGGCAGGAGAGGAACCACGGTGGGACTCTTCACACCAGTAATAACCGGCGACCAGCCGTGGCGGACGGGCGTGCTGCGCCTGCCGCGCGGCGAGGTGCGGACCCCGGTGTTCATGCCCGTGGGCACGGCGGCGGCGGTCAAGACATTGACCACTGACGAGGTGCGCGCGCTCGGCTTCGACCTCATATTGGCCAACACCTATCACCTGCACCTGCGCCCGGGCGAGGAGATGATCGCGCGGCGCGGCGGCCTGCATAAATTCATGGCGTGGGAAGGAAGCATCCTCACCGACTCGGGCGGCTTTCAGGTCTTCTCGCTCAGCGACCTGCGGAAAATCTCCGAGGAGGGGGTGGAGTTCCGCTCGCATCTTGACGGGAGCAAACTCTTCCTTACCCCGGAGAAGGTGCTCGACATCCAGCTCAAGCTCGGGTCGGACATCATCATGCCGCTCGATGTCTGCACGGGACTTCCCGCGACGCGCGACGAGGTGGCGGGGGCAATGCACCGCTCGCTCAGGTGGCTGGCGCGTGCGCGGCGGCTGGAACGCCCGGCCGGGCGCTTTCTCTTCGGTATCGTGCAGGGCGGACTCGAAACCGACTTGCGGCGCGAGAGCGCGGCAGGGACGGTGGCGCTCGACTGTGACGGGTATTCCGTCGGCGGACTGTCGGTGGGGGAGAGCAAGGAGGATATGCTGCGCATGCTCGACGTGACGGTTCCCTGCCTCCCCGCGGACAAGCCCAGATACCTGATGGGGGTGGGAACGCCACCCGACCTGTGGCACGGGGTGGCGCGCGGCATCGATATGTTCGATTGCGTCCTGCCCACGCGCAACGCGCGCAACGGGCAGGTGTTCACGCCGGCCGGCCCCATGAACATCGGGCGGCAGGAATACGGCGAGGATGACAACCCCGTCGACGCGGCCTGCGACTGCCCCTGCTGCCGGCGCTACAGCCGCGCCTACCTGCGTCATCTGATGCGCACGGGGGAGATGCTCGGCAAGCGCCTGGCCAGCGCGCACAACCTGAGGTTCATGGCGCGCACCATCGAGCAGATACGTACCAGCATCACGGCCGGCACGTTTGCCGCCGACTACGCGAACTTTCTGCAGACCTACGGAGGAACAAAACAATGACGGACTGGTTGATTGGCACAGCATGGGCGGCGGAGGCACCGGTGGGGCAGGCGGCGCCGGAACTCTTTTCGCCGCAGAATATCCTGCTCTTCGCGGTGCTCTTCGGCATCTGGTACGTGATGCTGATCCGCCCGCACCGCAAGCGGCAGCAGCAGCAGCAGGAGATGGTCAAGCAGCTGAAGAAGGGGGACAAGGTGGTCACCATCGGCGGTGTCCACGGCACGGTGCACGCGGTAAAAGAGGAGACAATATCCGTGCGGGTCGACGACAAGTGCATCATCGAGTTCACCCGCAGCGCAGTGGCACAGGTGGTCAACAATACGGACGCACCTGCCGATAAGGATAGCGGGAAGTAGCGTCACGACGGGTGTCGTGTAACGCAACGGGCGCCCTGCCGGGTAAAACCGCGGGGCGGGAAATGAGGAACGGGCAATGCGCAATGGCCTGATACTGGCAGGAATGCTCCTGCTGCTGGCGCTGCCGCTGGCGGCGGCACCGGCACCGGACGCGGCGGCGACCTTCCGCGAGGGGCTCAATGCCTACTTCATGGGCTCCTACGAGGAGGCGGCGGGGTACTTCACCCGCGCGGTGGGGCTCAGCGGCACCAACGAGACCTACCGCTACTACCTCGGGCGTACGCATGAGAAGCTCAACCGCCCGGAACGCGCCATCGAGGAGTACAAGGCGGTGCTGCGCCTCAAGCCCGACCATATCCCCGCGCGGGTGGCGCTGGGCAACCTCTACTTCGAGCGCAATGCCACGGATCTCGCCATCGAGCAGTACCGGGCGCTGGCGGAGCGCAGCCCCGATTACTACCAGGCCTATCACCGGCTCGGGGTTTTGTATCTGAATACGAACAACTTTCCGGAAGCGGAGCGCAACCTGCTCAAGGCGGTGGCGATGGAGCCGGCCGACCCGCAGCCGCATTTCCATCTCGGGCGCACCCTCGTGCGGCAGCAGCGCTGGCTCGATGCCATCAACCGGCTGACCGAGGCGATTCGCCTCTCCCCCGGCGAGGGGGAGTACTACTACTGGCGCGCCAACGCGCATTACGCGCGCGAGGACTACAACAGCGACAAAGAAGGGTACTGGCTGTCGGTGGACGACTACAGCACGGCCATCGAACTCGGCTATGCCACCCCGCAATGCTACTTCATGTTCGGCAACACGCAGCTCAACCGCGCCATCTATCTCGCCAACAACCACCGCGACAAGGAGGGCATCGAGACGCTGAAGACCGCCATCGTGCAGTTCAAGAAGGTCATCGCGCTCGATCCGAACGCCTCCAACGCCTTCAACAACCTCGGGCTCGCCTACTTCGCGCTCAAGCGCTACGAGGAGGCGATCAGTTCCTACCAGCGCGCCATCACGCTCGAGCCGACGGTGGCGTTCTTCCACGACAATCTCGGGGACGCCTACTTCCAGCAGGGTCAGTTCGCGCGTGCCGTCGAGCAGTGGCGGCTGGTGCAGGAACTGGAACCGGCCTACGAGCGCTACGGACTGGTGCTCTTCATGCCCGGCGCCTCCGTCGTCGAGAAAATCCGCGAGGCGGAACTCCGCCGGTAGCATGCTGCGCCGCCTGCTGCTGACTGTCGCGCTCGCCGCGCTCGCGGCGGGGGCGGTGCGGGCGGTGGAGCCGGGCGTCGAGGTTGCCGGCAGCAGCGGCAGCAGTGACGGCTACTCATACGCGGAACTGGATAATCTCGGCAGACCGGGCACGGCACTGCCGACGCGGCCGCAACCCGTCATTGTCACCCCGCCGCCGCCGGTTACTTCGCCCACGTCGGAAGGGCGTGTGGTGACGCCCGCGCCGGCACCGCCGCGGCCGCAACCGGCGCCCGTGCCGCCGCGCCCGCAGCCGGTACCGCCGGTGGTCGTGCAGCCCGTGACGCCGGCACCGCAGCCGGCACCTGCGCCAGCGACTGAACTGCCGCCGCTGCCTGACCTGCCTGCACCGGGTTCCGAACTGCCGGCCGTCAACCTTGACAACCTGCCGCCGCTCACTGGCAGCACCATCGACCCGGGCGAACTCGGCTCGCTGCCGCCGCTCGACCTCGTGCCGCCCGCTGACGCCCCCGCGGCGGTGGTCACGCCTCCGGCCGCTGTCCCAACCGTCGACCGCATGGCGGAAGCGCGGCTGCTGGTCGAGCGCTACGGACGGTATGCCGGCCTCGTCATCGGTCTGGTGGTGATGGTTGCCGGACTGGTACTGATTGTGCTCTTTACGCGCAACTGGCTGCGGCAGCGCGCCGCGCAGCGCCCTGCAGCGATGCCGCCCGCTGATGACGGGAGCCACGAAGTGGATGCATTGCTTGCGGCGCTGCCGCCGCTTGAGACAGAACTTGTTGCCGCGCCTCCACCCGCGCCGCGGCGCGCGGCCGGGCTCGATATCCGCGTCGGGGAAACACCGGCACCATCGGTGGCGCCACCGGTCATGCCTGCTGCTGCTGACCCGCTGCCGACCGCGCCCCCCCCGGAACCGCCGGCCGGGCGACTGCTGGTCGAGGAGATGAAGTACCGCAAGGTGTATGAACTTGCCGCGCAGGGACTTGGACTGGCCGAAATCGCGCACGCGACCGGCTTTGGCGAAGGCGAAATCGGGCTGGCGCTCGACTTGCAATCGCTGAAGTCATGATGCATTTCCTGCGGGAATCGCCTGTCGCGCTGGCAGCGGCAGTCATGCTTGCCGGCACGGTGCTGCTGTATCTGGGCGTGTTTTGCACCATCCAACTGTGGGGAACGCACGCGCGCGATGCCGCACATCCCTACCCGCTCGAATTCAGGGGAGCAGACGCCTATTTTGTGGCGCCGGTGCTCTACTACGCGTTCACGTGGGCGGAACCGGCAGGCATGATTTTCCTGGCTATGCTGTTTTGTGCCCGCCTGCGCTATCAGGCACAAAACCCGTACGAACGCCCCTGGTAGAGTTGACGTTTGCCGCAAAAGGGTGTATAATGACGTTATGAAGAAGTGGATGGTTGGTTTGGTGGTGTGTATCTGCCTCATGGCAGGTGCGGTGTCGGCAGCCGATATCAGTGTCTTTACTGCTACGCTCGCCCGCGCCGGTGGTGCGGTCTCCTTCATCGAAAAATTCAATAACGTGTCCGCCGCGGTGACGCTGCAGCCCGCGGAGGTGCTGGTCACCGCGGGTGAGGTCTCGTGCCGCTACCGCAATGGCGCCTGGGATGGCGGTGCGGCGCTGGCGCAGCAGCTGACTGAGCAGCAGGCGGTGCTGCGGCTGCTGGGGTATGACCCGGCCTGGGCGGCGCTGCCGGCGGAAGCAGTGCGGCGTGACGGCGGTACGGTCACGGTGGCGGCAGCGTATGGCAGCGTGACGGTCAAACTCGACGCGGCGGGACGTATCCTGTCGACACAAACCCCGCAGCGGAAATTCACCTTTACCTATGCGCCGAATCAGCCGGCAGCCAATCGTGTCACGGTACAGGCGGGGGGAAGCACCCTGCAGGCGCTGCGCACGCAGATGCAGTCGGGAGAAGCAGCGGCGTCGTCGGGCTCGGTTTTTGGCGGGTTCGGGTCGCTGCTTGGCTTCGGGTCATCGTCTTCATCGTCGTCGGCCACTGCGACCGCAGGGGCGCGCGGGCTGGGGACGGAAGCGGACGACGCGTCGTCCGCTGTGGCAGCACCGGAGGCCACTGCGCCGGCGGAAGAAGTGGCCACGACAGTCACGCCGGAGGATGTTGACGCGTTCATCACCGAGGGCGGGCTGCACCCGCCTGAGGAACCGGTGACGGCGGAATGAAGGCGCTGCTCACCCTCCTGCTGCTGGCCGGGCCGCTCTGTGCCGGGGCGCAGGCGTGGAGTTTCGATATCGGCAGTGCCATCGGCACGGTGGTCAATGTTGCACAGAATGTTTCGGTGAGTGATGAGCAGGAAATCGCCATCGGGCAGGCGGTGGCGCAGCAGCTGCTCGCGGAACGCGGCTTGTACGCCGACGCCCGGGCGCAGCGCTACGTCAACCTTGTCGGCTTCTCTGTGCTGCGTTCACTCCCCGCCCGCGAATTGCCGTACTCGTTCGCCATCCTCGACTGTCCCGAGGTCAACGCCTATGCCTGCCCGGGCGGCCCCGTCTTCATCACGCGCGGGCTGTGGGAGCAGGTGGCGTCGGAAGCGGAACTGGCGGGGGTTATCGGGCATGAACTGGCGCATATCGCGCAGCGGCATGCCATCAGCGAAGTGCAGAAGGCGAATATGCTCGGGGCGGTCTCGCAGGAGGCGCTCAGCCAGACCGGCTACGGCGCCTACGCCCCGGTCGCCGACTTCATCGTCAACGATCTCTTCACCAAGGGCTTCAGTCGCAGCGCGGAACTCGAGGCGGACAAACTCGGGACGGCGTACGCTGCCGCGCTGGGCTACTACCCGGCGGCGTTGCAGGAGTTTCTCGACCGCTGCCTGGGTGGCGGTACGGCGCCGGCGGGGGTCGGGCAGCTCTTCAGCACGCATCCCGCGGTGCCCGACCGCGTGGCCGCACTGCAGGAGCAGCTGGCGCTGCTGCCTGAGGATGCAGCGCAGCGGCCGCAACTCGTCGAGCGGTTGCTTGCCTGGCGGAGTGTTCCCGCCGAGTGAAGTGGGAAGCGCCGCGTGAGAATGACGCGGCGATTGTTGCCGCGCAGTTGCAGCGGCAGCTGCTGGCGGTACCCGGGGGCATTGTGCAGCGCTGCTCCCGCGACTGCCCGCAGGTGGTCGCTACCGCCCCGCTCCTCGCGGACGGGCAGGACGGTATCTTCCCGACGTTATTCTGGCTGACCTGTCCGCGACTGGCAGGAACTGTGGCGTGCCTTGAAGCGGATGGCTGGCTGGCGCGGCTGCAGGGACTGCTTGATAACGATATGGAGTTCCGCGATGCGCTCCTGCAGGCGCATCAGGAATATGCCTATCTGCGGCGTCGCACCCTCGGGCGCGACGCCTATGCGCAGCTGCGCGCACGCGCGGCCGGACGCGCTGCCGTCATTGACGGCACGGGCGTGGGCGGCTCGCGCGATATGCGGCACCTCAAGTGCCTGCACGCGCATTATGCGCATTACCTGGCGACGAAGGCCAATCCCGTCGGCCGGATGCTCGACGCGGTGCTGCGGACCCAACCGTCCGCGCGCTGCCGCGAGTGCCGCCCGGCGGAATGACCCGCCGCCCCAACCAGCCCCTCCGCAAAAAAAAAACGAAGGACACAGGTGTATGGAAACGACTGAGATGGGCGGCGCTGCTGACAGCGCGCCGAAGAAGAAACGCCGCGGCAAGCGCGGCGGGCGGCGGCATCGCCGCAGCGGCAGCAATGCCATCGGGGCGGCAACCGCCCCGGCGGCGCCGGCAGCACCGGCGGCATCGGCTGCAAAACCAGCGACGGAAAATGCTGACGGCACGAAACGCAAACGCCGCGGCAAGCGCGGCGGACGGCGGCATCGCCGCGACGGCAGCGCCATCACGGAGGCAGTGACTGCCCCGGTGGCGGCACCGGTAGCGGCGCCACCGGCGGAAAAGAAACCGACGCGGCGTGGCGGGCGGAAACCTCGCGGCAGCAGTGTCGCGTCGACGGTGGCAGCTGAACCGCGCCAGCCGCGGACACGTACCGCGGGAGGACGGCCGGTACGCACCCGGACTGCCGGCGCCGGTCCCGCGCGGACCCGTGGCGGGCGCAAGCCGAAGGCGGAGGTCTTTATCGACGCTGCCGCGATGCAGGATGTGATGATCGAGGCGGGTGTCACCAGCCTGTCGTCCGACATCAATATCGCACCACTGGAAATTGTCATCCCCGACATGCAGGTGCGCAAGCAGAGCCCCGCGGTCCGGGCTGCGCTTGAACGCCGCGACCGCGGGCCGCGCGACCTGCGTCCGCAGGGGGGCGACCGTCTGCGGACGCTGAGCCGTACAGACGAACTGGCGCTCTACGCGCTCGACAGTGATTCGCCCGTGACGCAGCTGGTGGCGAGCACGCCCGAAACCCGCGCGCTTTGCAACCGCCCGGAAATCATCGGGCTGCCCGTTACCGCGGCGCTGCGCACCGCGCTCACCCGGGTGCTGGCGCGGCATGCCGACCTCGGGCTGGCGGCCCCGGCTGCCGGCGAGGCGGGACTGCTCACCATCATGCGCGGCGGCATGACCTTCGGCCTGCGCGAGGCGCTCGCTGACAGCTGCGGGCTCGATCGCGCGACGCTGTCATTTGTCACCGCCGAGCGTTTCCGCGACGGCGGGCAGTGGCGCATCCGCCAGGACCAGTACCGTTCCTATGCGCTCCCCGCACGCGGGGTGCTCTATCTTGCCGATGTCGTGGCCACGGGCACCACCCTCGGGCATGTGCTTGACCAGCTGCTTCCCGTGCTGCGCAGCAGCGGCACGCAGCTGCGCGCGCTGGTGGTCTTCACCATCGGCAGCGCCGCGGCGGAAAAGGCGCTCGCACGCTTCCATAAGCGGGCGCAGCAGGAACTTGGGCAGTGCTATGAGCGTACCGTGCTGGTCTACCTGGAA
>CAZWUZ010000145.1:0-9787 GCA_964637655.1 uncultured bacterium
ACCGCAGCTTGCTGTGGTGTCGCCGGGGGTCGCGTTGACTGACGGTGTTGGCATCGTCGTGTACGAAAGTCCGTCAGGGCGCGAGGTGCAGCGCATCACCAGTTGTCGTCCGCTCGCCATGTGGTTCGGGGAAGGCGATACGCTGCTGGTGTGCCGCGATGAAGATGCTCCGCTTCGCCTGGTGCGCTATCCCGCTGGCACCGTGGTCAAAACCGGGAACATGAAAACGGATTATCTGGTGTATAGCGACGGCTGCGAATTCGACGAATACAGCGAGTCGCAGTATCTGGCATACAGCAGCGACGGAACAAAACTGCTGGCCGGTTTTCCCAATCGCACATGGCAGATATGGGACACGGCGCGGGGCGGCATACTGCGGGAACAGAATGCGGAATGGATCGAGCATGCGGCCTTCAGCGGCGATGGTCAGCGCGTTGCCATAGTCAATGATCACGGCAAGGCATCTGTCTATTGCACGACCGGCAGACATGAACCGCAGGCGCTGGCTGTCGCACACGTGCCGCCGCAGTATGTCGCGCGTGATCAGACCGGTCAGATGGCCGCCGGGTTCACCCGGTACTACAATGTTCAGGAAGGTTCCTGGCTGCATACCATGGGGCGGTTGCTCAGCAGTCAGTTGTCGTTGTGGGATGTGCAGAGCGGGCAGCGCGTGGCGATGTTCAGTCCGCGGCGTGGCGTGGCGATAACCTGCATGGCCGCCTGCGGCGGGCGCCTGGCCATCAGTTTTGCCGATGGCACCGTGGCCCTCTATGCCTTCGGCAGCGACCGGCATCGGGCGTGAGGAATTGACCGTCAGGAACGGTGATGCTACGCTCGACATTGGAGGCAAGGCTGATGCGTGGAATGCTCGTGCTCCTGATGCTGTTGTGGCTCGTCCTGCCGGCAGCGGCGGTCGAAATCGAAATCGTTGCGCCCGGCACGCAGGCCCGGGTGCGGCCCGACGAATTCAGCCCGTCCGTGCGCCTGCTGGGCACCGGCAAACGCTACGAGGTGCGCGAAGAGCGCAACGGATGGGTGCGTATCGAACTGTTCAGCGGCGATGCCGGGTGGGTGCCGCAGACCGCCATCCGCTACCGGCGTGGGACACTCGCCTGCGTATTCGACCACGACCGCCCGGGCGCCGAATATATCCTTCCGACGCTGCAGCGTCTGACCGGCATCTTCTGCGAAGGGGCCGGACTCGACTGTGTCGCCGACGGCGCACCAGCCGACGATACGCTCACCATCTCCGCGGCCGCGCGCGGACTTACTCGCGCCTACCGAGATGATGACCCGTGGTATACCGGCGCGGCGCTCGACGGTGCAATCGCCCTGCCCGGCCTGCCGCGACAGACATGGCAGGGGATCCTGCCGGCCCCAACACGGTATGCACGCAGAGTACCAGTGGAGGAACTGCGCCGGCCGCAGCAGGCGCCCTACCGTGACGCGCTGGCCCGCTCGGACTATGTTGATGCCCTCCATACCTTGGTTGCCGCTCGGCACGGGCGCGCGGCAGCCGATGCCGGGCTGACCGCCGCGGTGCAGGCGCGTGAAGCCGAAGTGCGTATCGCCGCCCTGCTTGCGGCCAGTCGCCGGCAGGGAGAACAGGCGACGGCCATCGTCGCTGCCGCTGTAGCGCAGGAAACGGAAACCCGGTCGCACGCAGCAGTGCTCTCTTTGCTCGGGGTATACGGCGGTGTGGCCGGACTGCCGGTGCTGATGGCCACGCTCGACGATACCCTGCCGCTGCGGCGCAGCGCGGCGCTCTCCGGACTGGGGGCCTGGACCAATCGACATGCTGACAGCGATCCGGCTGTCTGGCTCGCGTGGTGGACTGAGCGGCGACCGCTTTATGCGCCCGAACTGCTCGACCATGCGCCGGAACACGACACGCTGATGCGTGCCGGCGAGGCGGCGTACTGGCAGCAGGTGCAGGCGACGCCCGACATGCTCACCTGCCGCGATTTCCTCGCGGCGTTCCCGGAAAGCGCGCATGCCGCGGCGGCGCGCGAACTGCTTTGTGCGGCGGAATGGACGCGCGCGCTCCGTCTCGATGCCGCGCGCCATTACCGTGAGTATCTTGACCGCTGGCCCGGGACCACTCCTGCGGCGGAAGCGGAGCAGCATGCCATCAGCCGCGAGGTGGACGACATCTTCGCCGGCTACCACCGGCGCTGGGCGCCCCCCAAACGCATCGCGCCGGCCCCGTCTCCCGGCCGCTCGCGCTTCATTGTGGTCAACGAATCGGACTATGTGCTGACGGTGCGCTGCACCGGCGCAGGCACGGCGACCTTCGCCCGCCTCGCCCCGCATGACCGCGTTACCTGGGAATTTCCTGATGGCGAATACCGTGTCACCGGCAGCGTCAGCGAACCGTTTGCCGCAAACTATGCCGGACTGGTGCCGCTCTACGACGGAACCTTTCGCGACCGCATCGGTTTCCGCCCGGTGGAGCGCTGACACGCGCCACGTGGTTTAGTGCCGGGCGCGTTGGCCTTCCATATTCAACCACAGTTCGAATGCTCGCCCATCTTTGTTGAGGAAGTTCGCTGATGCAGCTGTGCTGGAGTGTTTGACAAAAATCCGGTTGAAAACGACAATGGCCGCATGACGCTGACAGGCGGTGTCGCCAACTGCATCCGGGCCCGCTATGACGATACCACCGTACGTGTCTATCAGGCCTACCCGCCGGCAATCGCTGACCCGGCACTGCGCGCGCAGCGTTTCGTGCCGCCGTTCCTGCTTACCCGGATGACCTGGATCAAGACCTCGTTTTTCTGGATGATGTACCGCTCCGGCTGGGCCGGGAAACCCGGGCAGGAGCGCATCCTCGCCATCGACATCATGCGGTCGGGTTTTGACTGGTGCCTTGCCCGGGCGCAGCATTCACAATATCGACCGGAATCCGGATTGTCGCGGGAGCAATGGCGGAACCGGTTCCGCCAGAGCCCGGTGCGCGTGCAATGGGATCCGGAACGCGACCGGCATCTGCACCGTCTGCCGGTTCGTGCCATCCAACTCGGCCTGCGCGGTGAGGCCATCCACCGCTACGCGGCAGAATGGACGGTTAGCATCAGCGATATCACAGTGCTGGCACAGCAGGTGCGCGATGATGCTTCAGGAACACTGGCGGCGGAGATAACCGCTCGGGAAACTGTATATCCCGTCTCTGTCGACGCGCAGGAGGTCTTGCAATCATGAATCACGTCGTCAGCGGGGAGAGGACTAGGCAACGCCCTGAGGTGGCAGCGCGTGCGGCAGGTACGCAAAGGGGCGGCAGTGTCTGTCTACGACTTTTGAACGGGGGTATCTCGTTGGTACGACTGCGGGGCTGGGTGGGAGTCAGGGAACGCTCAATATACGGCATGTCTGGGAACAGCGTCAGCAGGGGGGCATCAGCAACTATTTCCGGCAAGTGGTGCTGCTTTGGTCTGCTATTATGCGGGCACACACTACTGAGTCGCGCAAGCGGAAGGGGAGGACTGCTGTGAAATGGACAGGGGTGTTGCTGGTGGCGGTGCTGGCGGCAGGATGCGGCACAGGGAACGAACAGACGCGGTCGCCGACCACGAGCGTGCCGGGAGAATCACCCGCGGTGTACGAACCGGGCACGGTGGAAGCGCATGAAGTGTATGTGCTCAACGCTGACACGCGCGACGTTGCCCAACCGGGAATCATCGAGGGCATGGTGTCGGTCAGATTTGTCACTGATGCCCGCGGCAACGTCGTGCGCCTGCCGTCCGGGCGACCACTCATCATGCACGAGGATGTCATGCGCGATATAGCGCGAGCGAATTTGCAGCAGAACTACGCGCGCTACATGGAAGGAACGGTGGTCGAAGGGGTATCGATGGCAACGGCGGAATACCTGCGCAACTACCTGAACGAACCGGAGGTCGTCGCCTATCAGCAGAACATCTACCGGGTCGCGTTCAAGCAGCGGTTGCCGGCGCTGCGCGAACGGGAGTGGGTGCTGCAGGGAAATCTGCTGACCGTGCGTGCAGATGTGCGGCCGCAGGCGAGGGAGGTGGCTGAGTCGGCGTCACTTGAAGCGTTGCAGGCGGCGGTCCGCACGGGGCGCGTTGACCGCGATGACGCGACGGCATTCATTGAACGTACGCTTCGCGAAATGGGACTGCAACCGTGATTGCGCGGACGTGGTGTGCGGGTTTACGGCGGGATCGTTAGCCGCGGAGGAATCGGGGGGAGTGGCGTTCAGTGCTGGTGGCTGAATTGGCGTGTTTTCATACAGAGGTTTCACATTGAACACCTCCGGCCAAAAGCACTCACTGTTTTGAGGTGACGTATGGATGGCAGACAGCGCAGGAGATGATCAGGGAAATTCGCGACCTTACAGGCACGGATGATGAGCTGGGCGAATTATGGTGTGAGGTCAGCCGCGCGGCGGTGCGCTATGCTCATATCCGCGCGCAGTGGCGGTTTTGGCCACTGGAAGAACGGCAGGAGCGCGATGCAGAGCGGACACGTGCGCATGACGCGCTTATCAGTTGCGTGAATGCTCTGGCACGAGCCATGACCGGGGCGGGGATGAGCGTGGGTTGGCGGGAACGCCTCGGCACTGACCGCAAGGAAATCGGCGATTTTGCCTGCCACCTGACCTGCATACTCGGCCTCGAGGCACGCTGATGCGTAGTGTTTTGACACTGTCGGGGCAGGGTGCTACCATGTTTGCCGGTGGACAAGGAGGACGGCATGCCGGCACATGAACGACGGGTGGCACAGCGGCTGTATACGCCGCTGGCGGTGACGCTGCACTGGCAGAGTCCGCACGGCAAGGAAGTGCAGCACGACGCGCAGGCCATCGACCTGAGCGTGACAGGGATGTCGCTCAGTTGCCGCGAGACGCTGGCGTTGCGCAGCCGCGTGCAGGTGGAGTTCACCGTCCCGCGCCTGGAGAAGAGACTGGAACTGGCGGCGGAGGTGGTGCGCGCGGAGTGCCACGCGGCGAAGAAGGAATGCGAACTGGGGTTGCAGTTCGCCGCGCTCCCCGAGATGGCGAAGCAGGCGCTGCACGAGTACGTGACGCGGCTGGCCATCGGGCCGCTGCTGGAAGAGGCGATTGCCCGCAAGGCCTCTGACCTGCACCTGCTGGCCGACCATCCCCCGATGCTGCGCATCAACGGCATCCTCGAACCGCTGAACACGAAGATCATTCCCGCGGACGATATTCCGCCCATGCTCTTTTCGCTCCTCTCGCACGAGCAGGTGCAGCAGTTCGAGCGGAGCAAGGAACTCGACACGGGCATCCAGTACGACGCGCGCCATCGTTTCCGGCTCAACGTCCACCAGCAGCGCGGCATGGTCGAAGCGGCGTTCCGCGTCATCAACCCGTCGCTGGCGTCGTTCGACGAACTGCGCCTGCCTGACGTCATCGGCAAACTATGCGACCTGCGCGAGGGGCTGGTGCTGGTGACGGGTCCGACGGGCTCGGGCAAGACGACCACTATCGCGGCGATGGTCGAGCATATCAACCGGGCGCGGCAGGAGGTCATCATCACCCTCGAACGCCCCATCGAGTACCTGCACGCCAACGCGCAGTCGCTGATCAAGCAGCGCGAGGTGGGGATCGACACCCACTCGTTCGCGGCGGCGCTCAAGGCGTCGCTGCGGCAGGACCCGGACATAATCGTCATCGGCGAACTGGACGACGCGGAGACGGTGCGCACGGCCATCGTCGCGGCGGAGACGGGGTACCTGGTCATCGCCAGTTTCCACGCGCCCAACACGCTGCAGGCCATCGACCGGTTCGCGGCGATGTTCCCGCCCGAGACGCGCAAGCAGTCGCTGGCGCAACTGGCGCAGGCGCTGCGCGCGGTGGTGGCGCAACTGCTGCTGCCGCGCAGCGACGGCACGGGGCGGGTGCTGGCAAGCGAGGTGCTGACGGTGACACCCGCGGTGCGGCGCATCATCCGCAGCGACGAGCTCTACCGGCTGCCCAATGTCATCCAGACCGGGGCGCAGTACAGTATGCTGCCAATGGCCGATTCGCTCAAGGCGCTGGTCGACGCGGAACTGATCGACGCGGAACTGGCCACCGCCTACCGCAACGAGTTTTCCCCCGCCTGACATGACTACGATCGCGGTTGACGCGTCGTGGCTGCAGGAGCATGGCGCGGGCATCCAGCAGTACACGGAGCACCTGCTGAGCGCCTGTGCGGCGGCCTATCCCGACGACCGCATCCTGCAGTGCAACCCGTCGGCGGCGCGACTGGACCTGGCAACGCTGCGGGTGCCGTATGGCAGGTCGCTGCCGATGCGGTTGCTGCATCACCGCCTGCTGCTGCCGCGCGCGCTGAGGCGTGCAGGAGTTGACTGGTATTTCGCCCCGAACTTCGTCACCTACGCGTCGCTCCCGCCGGGTTGCCGGCTGGCGCTGCTCATCCCCGATACTGCCTACCTGCGCCACCCGGAGTGGTGCGATGCGGCGCATGCGGCAGCGCTGCGCGAGCAGGTACCGCGCTGCCTGGAAAAGGCAGCAGCGGTTATCACCATCTCGACCGGGGTGGCGGATGCATTACGTGATGCCTACCCGGCATATCGCGGCGCGCTGACGGTTATTGAACCGGCGGTGAGCGTGCCGCCGCCAGCAGCAGACGATGACACGGCAACACTCGGCCGTCTTGGCCTGCAGCGTGGCGATTTTGTCCTCGGCGTGGGGACGCGCGAACCGCGCAAGGACTGGCCTTTGGCGGTCGCGGGGTTCTGCGCGTACCGCAATAGTGGCGGCAGCGTCGGGCACCTGGTCATTGCCGGTGGCGAGGGGTGGGGCGACGACGCGCAGCGGCAGCCGCGCGGCGAAGGGGTTGTCCTTGCCGGAACAGTGAGCGAAGCGGAGAAGTGGGCGCTCTACCGCAATGCGGCGGCATACCTCTCGACCAGTCACTACGAAGGGTACGGCATGCCGCTGGCGGAGGCGATTGCCTGCGGCCTGCCGGCAGCAGCGGTACCGGCTGGCGGTGCCACCGGCACGTTGACCGGGCACTTCACCCCCATCACCGCCCGCACGCCGGAAGCAGTCGCGACTGCACTGCACGAATGCCTGCGGCAGCAGCGCCGTGAACCGCCAACGTTGCGCACCTGGATGCAGGCCGCAGCGGAATTGCGTCAAGTTCTTCACCGCTGAACGGGTCCTGTTGTCACACCCGAAATGTGGGATCGGGTGTCCAGTCAGAAAAAATGGATTCCCGATACGGACCTCGGGAATGACAGCAACGGAGAGGGTCTACTGCTGTTCGACTCCGGTCAGCCAGATGATCTCGCAGGAACCGTCGCCGGTATCGGTGCGCGAGCGCGAGGTGCGCCAGATGAACCCGTTGGGCACGCCCGTCTCCTCGATGTCAATGAGAAATCCGGTCAGGCGGATGGTGCCCCCCTCGTCGAGGCGGCGCACGGCGTCAGCCACGCGCGTGTCGGCGGGGAGGATGTGGTTGTTGCTGGAGTTGGCGACGATGAAGTCGTTGCCGCCCGGGACATCGTCAACATCGTAGCTCCACCAGTACCAGCGGCCGCTTTGCGACCAGTTGATATTCCGCCACGCCTGACGGGTGACCATTTCGCCAAAGACCAGCGCGATATCGCACGGGGCGAGTGCCGCGCCGCGGTCGCTGCTATACGTTTCGATGCCGACTATGATGCCGGTAACAGTGTATTCCGCAACCTTCGTGATACGGTGCGCGATATCGTCGCGCACGAGTGAAAAGAATTCAGGTTGCGGCAGATCGCGCTGCAGCGGGCGCGCTGACGGGTCAAGGCGCGGCGGGGCGGCGACAGGTTGACTGGCAGTGTCAGAGGCGTGCGGCGGCGCGGTGGCGGTGCCGCGGCAGGCAAGCAGGAGGAGCAGCGTTGCGGCAGCGGCAATCAGGCGCATGGCGGGGGCAGGAAGGCCGGGGCGGACTCACCGCCCGGCACCGGGTAGGTGCAGATGTCGTTGTAGAGGTCGGTGAGGCGCTGACGATGGCTGTCGATTTCCTGTTCGTTGAGACGCAATTGTTCGAGAATGGGCGGCAGTTGTGCCATTTTGCGCAGACGCTCCTGCGATTCGAGCAGCGCATCGATGCGCTGCTTGAGGTATTCCATGCGGCTGACGATGGCGACAAACGATTCGCGGCTGAGCCCGTCGCGGCAGCGCGCGACATGGTCATGGGCAAGACGCGCCAGCTGGCGGGTGAAACGGTCGGCGTGCGGATCGTCGATGACCTGCCGGACCTCCTGCAGCAGGGCCTGATTGAGATTGCAGGAGGAGACATACCCCTTCCGCCGGAGGATGGCGCCGAGCAGCGGGGCGGCTTCCCCCTGCTCGCGCTGCTCGCGCACGGCGTCCGCCAGCTGCTCCTCGCTGAGGCAGCCCAGTTCGATAAGAATTTCGCCAATGCGCTTGCGTACCATACCCGCGTGGTATAGCATCCGCGACGACGATGGGCAAGTTGACAGCGGCAGGATGAAGGCATACAATCGGTGTGGGAGGAGCTATGAAAACAGTAACTGCGGCCATACTGCGCGATGACGCGGGACGCATCCTCATCGCCCGGCGTGCGCCTGACGAGAGCAATGCGGGGATGTGGGAGTTTCCCGGCGGCAAGCTGGAACCGGCGGAAACGCCCGAAGCGGGCCTGGCGCGCGAACTGCACGAGGAGTTCGGGATCGAGGCCGCCATCGGCGCCTTCTACGCCGAGAGCATCTACCACTACGAACATGGCAGCATCCGGCTCATCGCCTATGACGCGCGTATCACGCGCGGCGAGCCGCGCCCGGTGGTGCATGATCAGCTTGCCTGGGTGAGCGCAGCGCAGATGCGCGACTACACCTTCTCGCCGGCGGACCTCCCGTGTGTCGATCAACTGCAGGGGAGAGACGGCTGATGGTACGGGGCCGGCACGCGCTTGGCACGCTGCTGGTCCTGCTGCTCGCGGTTTCGCCGGCCGCGGCGCGCGACGTGCGGCAGGTGCGCCACCCCGTCACCGGCGCAACCGTCGCGGCGACAGACGAGGTGGTCATCACCTGGCGCGACGGTGCGGACGCGACGCGACGCGGGCGGGCGCTGGGGCGCGAAAACCTGCAGGCGGGACGGCAGTTCGCCCGCGGGCGCCATCAGCGGGTGCGGGCAGCCAGCGGGCAGGATATCGACCGCCTGCTCGAACGTCTGCGGCGCGACCCGGATGTCCTCACGGCGGAACCCGATTACCTCGCGCGGCAGGCGTTGACCTTCAGCGATCCGCTGTCGGCAAAACAGTGGCAGTTTGCCGGCATTCATCTCCCCGGCGCATGGGACCTGACCACCGGCAGCCCGGACGTCATTATCGCCATCATCGACAGCGGGCTCGACCTGACGCATCCCGACGTTGCCGGACAGTTCATCACGGGCTTCGACTATGTCAATGACGACGCTGACCCGACAGACGACAACGGGCACGGCACGCTGGTGGCCGGGCTGGCGGCGGCGGGAGTGAACGGCACCGGGATTACCGGCGCGGCGCCGCGCAGCCGGCTGCTGATACAGAAGGTGATCGCGGCGGACGGCAGCGCGAGTTATGCTGACGTGGCGGAAGCCATCGTCGCGGCAGCGGATGCCGGGGCGCGGGTTATCAACCTGAGCATCTGCGGTTATGCGTCCGCGGACTACCTGCAGGCGGCAGTCGATTACGCGGTCGCCCGCGGCTGCGTCCTCGTCGCGGCGGCCGGCAACGACCACCGCAGCGACCCGGTCTACCCCGCGGCGTGCAGCGGAGTCATCGGTGTGGCGGCACTCGAAGTCGAGGACCTCATCGCC
>CAZWUZ010000146.1:0-9641 GCA_964637655.1 uncultured bacterium
CAGCCGCTGCAGCTGGGCCATGCGCTTTTCCAGCCGCGGACGGTGGGCGCTCCCCGGGGGGAGGAGCGGCAGCAGACGCTGCCAGCAGAGCATTGCCTCGCGATAGTACTTTCCCTGCTCGGCAGCCAGCGCGCGCCGCATCAGTTCCTCGACCTGCGCGCGGTACAGATACGCCCCGCAGGCGGCGCAGGTGACCGCCGTGCCGCGCACCGCCTGCCCGCAGGCAGGGCACTGTGCCGCCACGGTCAGAACCTGATCTCCGCCGACAGCGAGCCGCCGTAGTTGTAGTAGTTCATGTTGAGCTGCAGGTTGTCGACATAGTAGCCGAAGTTGCCCGACAGCGCCGCCGAGATGTTGCTGCGCAACGAGTAGGAGAGCGAGGTCGAGGCGGTGACATTATACTTGTCGATTTCGCTGTTGAGGTCGCCCGTCTTACGCTGCCAGCCGAAGCCGCAGGTATTGTCCCAGCGCAGCTGGTTCTGGAACTCGATGCCGCCGCCGGTAACGGGGTTGGTGATACGGAACGGGTCGGTGAAGAAATACGAGGTGCTGAACGACGGGGTGAAGGTGCGGTCGATGGTATGCAGTTCCCGGTCATCGACCTGGGTCTGGCCGAATGACAGGTTGAGGTTGGTGTTGAAGTTGTCCGACCACTTGATGCTCCACGCGCCCGACGGAGTATGTGACTGCGTCAGCGCGGTCAGCTGCTCGATGCGCTTGTAGGTGTAGTTGGCGGTGAGCGAATTGGCGGGACGTTTCGCCATGAAGGCGGGAAACGCCTCCTTGAGGTTGAGCCGGCTGTTCAGCCCGGCGCTGAGGGAATTGGTCGGCGAGATCGAGTTCTGCGCCTGCGCCCGGGCCCGGTTATAGGAAAAATTGTAGCCAAGCCAGAGCGGCCCCCAGAAGGCGAGGTTGCCGTCAAGCGCATGCTGCGCGGTGTTGGACGACGAATTGCGCCGCAGCGACAACGCGTCGCCGCTGACCGTCGGCTCCTGCTGTGCCCAGAACCAGTAGACGCGACTGAAGTAGTCGCGGTACACCTCCCCCAGCGAGGTCGACACGGGCACCCCGCGGTAGGTGGCGCTGACGTCATTGCTGTAGCTGTAGCGGATGTTGAGCCAGGAGAGTTTCTGCCACCACGCGGAGGGCTGCATCCCCAGCCCGAAGGCGAAGTTGCCCCCCGTGCTCAGGTCCTTGGTCCAGCCCGTGCCGGCCGCGGCAAAGAAATTCTCGTTGAAGTTGCCGCGCATCGACAGGGTCGGGGAGAACCCCCACGCTCCGGTAAGGTTGAACCCGAGCGACGCATCGCGCGCGCGCGAGGTCATCCCCCGCTCCGCCTGTGTCCAGTGATAGACGCGGCTGTAGTTGAACGACGGGGTCAGCCCGAAGTTCGCCACCGGCTGTACGGTCAGCGCCAGGCCGCCACGGTCGGTGCGCGTGTTGCTGTAGGTCGGCACCTGGGCGGGAAGCAGGTATTCGCTGCGCGCCTTGTTCCAGCTGTACCCGTAGTTGGTCGAGAATGACAGCGTCTGCCCGGTCGGCACCACGCCAAACAGTTTCTCCGGAAAGGTGTAGTTCCAGCTGCTGGTCAGCGTATAGTCGTCCCGGTTGCTGGTCAGTGACTGGCTGGTGTTGACCGTGCGCGACAGCGAACGCGAGCGGCCAAGGTCGAGGGTCGGCCAGGCCCCGTAGCGCAGGCCAAGCGAGGTGGTCCGCCCGTTCCCCTCGCTGCTCCCCGCCTGGTTGCGGTTTTCGTTGTCACTCTGGGTATGGCTGAAGGAGACGCTGGGCAGGGCCGGCTGACTGACCGACAGCGACAGCCCGTAATTTTCGTTGCGGTTGAACCCGACCTCGTTGCGCCGGACATTGTCGACGCTGACCGGGTCGATATCGGTGCGGTCGCTGTTCCAGGTTACCGCCAGCGGCGCGGTCACCTGCCATTTATCGGGGAGCAGGCGCCCGAGCGCCACCCCGGCATTGAGCGCGCGGCTGCGCGACTCGCGCGGCTCGATCTCGCCCGACTGGGTCGATTCCCCGATCAGCTGGAACTGGTTGTCCCGCGACGAAAACGAGCCGCCCAGCGTGAAGAGCGAATTGAGAAACGACGAGGAGAACGAGGTGGCCCAGACGCTGCCCACCTGCTTGACCGGCTCGCTGACCGTGATCTGGTTGAGGTAGACCTGGCCGCTGCTCCCGTTGCCGTAGATGCCGGCGCACAGTTCCTTGACCGTTTCGAGTTCCGGGGTACCGACATACCGCATGCCGCCAACCGTCGCGGCAAACGGTGCCGCCGTGGTGCGGTAGAGGTCGATAAGCGCCGCCTCGACCGCGGTCAAATCCACCACCTGCTGCCGCCACCCGGTGTAATCGAGTGTCACCTGATGCTCGAAGTAGTTGGCGGCATCCGCCCCGAAACGGAGGAAAAAGACGGCGTTGCTGTTGTCGCCATACAGCCAGTAGGACAGCCGGCGGTACTGGTGGTAGCGCTGCTTCTCCGGCAGAATGTAGGAGGCGCTGCCGGTGTCGGTTAGTCCCCTATAGGTGAGCGACAGCGCCTGCTCGAAGTCACCCGGCGAGATGCCCATCTGGTCGAGGATTTCCTGCGGTGGCGAATAGTTCGGATCGTCCTTGGTGTTGACCGCCCCGATGACGAAGTCGGAGTCGTTCAGGTCATCGTCCGTCCAGCGGTTGCCGACAATTTCAAACTGGTCAAAATCGAACGCGCCACTGAGTGTCCCGGTAAGCGCGAGACGCAGGCGGACATGCTTGACCACCTCCCAGGAAGCGTCACCCACCGTGTCGGCCCGGGTCAGCGGCACGCGGTAGCGCGTCCATTCGCCGACCGTGTAGGAATCGGCCGCCAGCTGCACATCGCCGAAACGGAAATAGGCCTCGAGCGTGTCGAGCTGGTTATCCCCGTCCATATCCTCGCTGTCGAGGTAGCCGTTCCCCTCGCCGTAATCGCCCGTGCCCGCGATCCCGTCCAGCCCGTTGTCCTCGCCATCGTTGAGTTTGCCGTCACCGTTGGCGTCCTCGGTCTGATAGGCACCGTCCCCGTTGATATCCTCGCTGACGATGCCCACATCCACCGTGACCCGCACCGTGCCCGCCCCGCGCGCCCACAGCTGCAGGTAGAGCATGCTGCTCAGGTCTTTCGCCACGGTCGAGAACGGATAGCGCACGGCCACCCACGAGTCACCGGCGCTGAAATCGTAGGTGACGCGCAGCGCATCCTCTTCGGCATCGTCCACGGACGGGTCATGCCCCGCCTCGATCTCGCTGAGGTTGACCGTGCCGCGATCGGCATCAAGATGCTCGCCGGGCACGGTCGCGGGCCGCCACGCCCGCTCGGAAAGCGGCATGCCGATGACCGTTTCCAGCGACTCGATGTCGTCGACCTTGGCGCTGCCGTAGGTATTCGGATCATTGATCGACTGCGCATACTCCGCGGTTATGCTCATGCTCGCGACGGAAGCGTCGATGGCCGGCAGCTCGTTCGTCCGGAACAGGTTGACGGCGTCCACCGCCACATTGAGCGGGTCGATGACCGTATTGACATCCCAGACGAGGTTGGCGTGCGGGGTGGAGGTGACGTCAGGCAGCGATCCGGGTTCGGCATCCCAGTTGCGGATTACCGTCGCCCCGAGCAGCAGGTGGTCGTTGATCTGCGCCTCGGTGCGCGCCGCCACCGCGGTCTGCTGGAACTGCCCGCCGAACGGCAGGTACTGGTAGTCAATGACAATCTCGGCGTTGGGGGTGATCAGGTCGGGATTGTAAAAAGTGAGGAACCCGCTTTCATAGTCGATGTAGTACTGGTCGCGCCCGATTTCCCGCCCGCTGATGCTGACGCGGTCACTCCCCTTGATGATGTTGAACGTGCCGAGCATATAGCTCTGCGTCTTCTGCTTGTACTCGAGGTGCAGGGTGAACCGCGGCTGCGGGTTGTCGCCGTACACGCTGGCGTTCTGCCGCCGGAACGGTTCGCTGTCGGGGAAGGTGACAATGCCGAACTCGAAATCGATCCACTCGTGGTCGATCTTCCCGTCGGGCAGGTCGTCAGCGGTGCCGAGCAGCCCGTCATTGCCCGGCAGGCCGGTGCGGTCGAGTCCGAAATAATCCAGCCAGGTGCGGTCGCGAATCCCGTCGCCGGTGGTGTCCGTGTCCGCCTTGTCATCGCTCCCCCAGATTTCGAAGATGAAGTCGGGGTCGTCGGCGATGATGTTGAGCGAGCCGAGATCGTAGCGGTTGCGCAGTTCGTAAACGTCGTAGCTGTCCGACCCGTTCTCGTCACGCAGCAGTTTGCGCACGCTGCTGTACCCGGCGGTGGTGGTGTAGGAGACGGCGATGACGTGGTTGCCGGCGATGGTGCTGCGGAAACGGACGATGCCGGACAGGTTGTCGATGGTGTAGTCGGGGCCCTCCTGCAGCAGGTCGAAATCACCGGTATAGGAATCCGCCCCGTTGTCGACGCGCATCCCCA
The DNA here is from genome assembly GCA_964637655.1 of uncultured bacterium. Lineage (GTDB taxonomy): Bacteria > DAOPZR01 > DAOPZR01 > DAOPZR01 > DAOPZR01 > CAZWUZ01. The sequence continues at coordinate 4,481 of CAZWUZ010000146.1, forward strand.
GCACGGTATTGGCGTCGTTGGTCGTGGCGTTGTGGTCGTCGCGCCAGACCTGCAGAGTGCCGAGCTGCAGCGGGGCGGCGTCCGCGCCGCTGTCATTGGTGACGCGGTAGTAGCGGCGGGCGAGGTAATTGACGTCGCGGATGCTGTTGAGTACCGAGGCCGCCGCCCCGTAGAAGACCTTGCGCCCCGGGAGCCCCTTGGCGCGCGTAATCACGGCATCAAATGACAGGCGGTCAGCGGACATGCCGAGCAGGTTGAACTCCTTGAGATCGATGCCGCCCATGACCCCGAACATCGACGAGTTATAACTGACAAACTGCGTGCTCGGGATGTTGAGCGCGATGTCCCCGAACGCGGCATTGGCGGAAAAGACCCCGACCGGGGTCTGATGGTCGAACGACTGGTAGGTGATCGACATCGTCTGGCGCTCAACCTCGGGCTTGGCATCGTCGTAGTCGACATTGACGGTGATGGTCTTGCCCACCGTCCCGGTGATATGCACCTGCAACTGCTGCTCGATATCAAACGACGTCGACGACAGGGTTTCATCGGGATTGTCCGGGTAGGTGGTCGCGCTCATCGTCAGCTTGATGAACTTGCGCCCGTTGACCACCAGCGTCGACTCGAGCGGCCCCTCGAGGTCGATGATCCCCCGCGACTCGCGCTCCGCTGCCGCCGCCGGGACCGTCTCCGCCGCCGCGCTTTCCTCCGCCGCCGGCGTGTAGCGGATTTCGGGCAGGGGCAGCGGTGGCAGGGCGGGCGGGGCCGGGGCGGGACGCGGCGCGGGCGCGGCTGCCAGCAGGCGCTCGGCCGCGTCGAGTTCCTCCTGCAGGCGGGCGATACGCGCGCCGATGTCGGCCACCGTCGCCGCCACCCGCGCCTGCTGCCGGGTGTCACCGCCCGCCGCCCAGACCTCCGCCACCCCGGTCCAGACGCGGCGCGCGCGCAGCCATTCACCGAGCAGCGCGCGCCGCGTCGCCAGCGGGTCGGTGCTGAGGGCGGCAAGCAGGGCCGCGCGCGCCGCGTCCGGGCCGGCCGCGAGCAGTTCCTCCGCCGTCAGGTTGAGAAAGCCGCGCGCTGCCAGCGCCTCGAGTTCGCTGTCGACCAGCAGCAGGCGCTGGCGCGCGTCCGTCTGCTGCTGTGCGCTCAATCCGTCCGCCTGCTGCAGCGCGGCAAGCAGCCCCTGCTTGGCATAGAGCAGCGCGCGGTAGCGGTCACCGTCAGCATCCGCCCCCGCCTGCCGCAGGATCAGCGCGGTCTCCTGCCAGGCCCGCCCCCCATCGAGCCAGAGTTCCGCTGTCTCCGCGTCAGGGGTCGCCGCCGGCGCGGCGGTAGCGACAGCCAGCAGGCAGCAGGCCAGCAGCAGCGCCGCCGCGGGACATTGACACCCGGGGCGGCGCGGGCGTATAATGAAGCGCATCACCTTATGCGACACCACACGTCATGACCATCGTCAGCCGCTACCTCATCCGCCACTTTGTGGCACCCTTTACGTTCGCCCTGCTCCTCTGCACGCTGCTGTTCCTCATCGGTGACGCCTTCGAACTGATGAAATTCATCTGGAAACTCGACGCGCCGGGACGCGCCGTCGCGCGCTATCTCGCGCAGCAGGTGCCGCTCGTCGCCTACCGCATGTACCCGGTCGCCGTGCTGCTCGGCGCCTATTTCTGCTTCGCCGCGCTCGCCCGCTCGGGCGAACTGACCGCCCTGCGCGCCGCGGGTATTTCCGAGCTGCGCCTGCAGCGCCCCGTACTGCTCGGCGTGCTGCTGCTCACCGCCCCCGTACTGCTGTTCGCCATCACCGTGCACGGCCCGCTGACACAACAGGCACAGGCGCAGCGCACGGTACTGCGCGGCGGGACGGCCGACGACACCGGCAGTGTGCGCGGCTTTTCCCTTGTGCTCGGCCGCCACCTGACCCTGAAAGCGGCGAAAATCGCCGACGCCGGCACCATGCTGCAGCGTCCCGCGCTCGACGGCATGCTCCCCGACGGCACGCAGCTCAAGGTCGATGCCGCCAGCGCCGCCTTCGTGCCCGGCACCGGTTACCTGTTTCACGACGCGGTCATCCACCGCTTCGCTCCCGACGGCCTGACCCTGCTGCCGCCACCCTACGGCTATGACACCGCCGCCAGCTGGCGGGTGCCCTTCCCGCTGCAGCCCACCGACCTCTGGGCGCTGGCCCGCCGCGACGACGCAACCGCCGGTCACCTCTCGCTGCCTGACCTGCAGTCCTTCATCGCGCTGCTCGACCGGCACGGGGTCGATTCACTGGCCGAACGTATCGCGCTGCAGACCCGGCTGGCCTACCCGTTCATCGCCATCGGGTTTGCCCTGCTCGGGATGTCCTTCAATCCCGTCGGGCGGCGCGCCAGCGTCGCCTTCGGGTTCGGCATCGCCCTGCTCGTTTCCTTCCTCTTCTGGCTTGGCCTGCAGGTGGCACAAGCCCTCGCCCTGCAGGGCTTTCTTGACCCGTGGCAGGCGGGCTGGCTGCCGCTGCTGGCACTTTTCCTGCTGGCCGCCATCGTCCGCCACTATTCGTACCGTTCCTGACCGCGCACTATACCATAGCCCGACGCCGCGCGCATGGTCATGCACCGAGCCGGTCGAGCGCCCGCAGACAGTCACTGACCCGCCGGCGCAGGTCGGCCGCCGCCACCATCTGCAGTTCATCAGCAAGCCGGCGGGCAGCACGATGCTCACCCCGCGCAAAGAGCACTTCCATCAGTTCAACCCTGACGGCCGCCTCCGGCCGGGTGGCAACCGCGCGCTGCAGCAGGTGCAGCGCCTCTTCCGTGCGCCCGGCCCGGCGCAGGGCACGGGCGAAATTGAGCAGCACCTCCGGCGCCGCCGGCGCGAGGCGGACAGCCGTTGCCAGCCGCCGCAGCGCGGTATCGAGATCCCCGCGACGCAGTGCCGCCACCCCGAGATTATTGTGCAGGTCAGCATCCTGCGGATGGCGGCGCACGTCCTCTTCCCAGCATGACTCTGCTGCCTGATAGTCACCCGCCTGGCAGAGCAGCCAGCCGCGGTTATAGGCAGCTTCCGCCGGCAGCAGGGCCAGCGCCTCGTGATAGAGGCCGGCACGGCCGAGCAGCACGGCAAACGTGCCGCGTAGTGCTGCCGGCACACCACCATGCGCGCGGTAGGCCTGCAGCAGCGGGGCCAGCGCGGGATGCGGTGTTGCCGCGGACTCCGGCAGGAGTGTGCCCCACGGTGCCGCGAGAAACGCCTGCTCGCGGTCAGTCGACGCCGCTGTCCCGCTGAGCAGTGCACGTACCGCACGCACGGCAACAGGCCCCGCGGCTCCTGCTTCAAGCAGGGCCGCATCACGCTGCCCGAGATGCGCGAAAAGACGGGCGAGTGCCGCATGAAATTCGCCGCGCCCGGCAGCGTACGGCGCCAGTTCGCGCCCCAGGCGCACCGCCGCGGCATGCTGCCCGGCACGCTCGCCGGCACGCAACATGGCACTTACCGGGGCGCTGTCCGGCGGCAGGGTGCGACACTGTTCAGCAAGCAGCGCAAAAGCGCGGGCCGGGTCACCCTGCCGCAGTTCGCATTCCGCCACCGCCCGCAGCAGCGCCGGCGCAGCCCCCGTCGCCACCGGCAGCAGCGCCCGCATACCGTCGAGGTCGCCGGTCTGCACGCACGCCAGCAGCTGCAGACGCTGTGCCGCCTGCCGGATGGTTGCGACCGGCGATTGCACGGCCCGCTGCAGGCAGGGGGCTGCCGCGTCGAGCGCCCCGAGCCGCAGCCACGCCTCCCCGAGTTGCAGCTGCGCCCAGGCATTGTCCGGGTCTGCCTGTGCCAGCGGGGTCAGTTCCGCAATAGCGGCAGGGGCGTCACCCGTACCGACCGCGGCGCTGCCGCGCGCCAGCCGGAAGGCCGCGTCATCAGGCCAGCCGAGTGCCAGTGCCCGCTGCCACTGCGCGCGGGCCAGCGCCGGCTGTCCCAGTGCCGCCGCGAGGTCACCGAGCAGTTTGTGGGCAGCGCTGTCAGGCGCGTTGGTGACTGCCAGCTGCGCATGGCGCAGCGCCTCGGGCAGCCGGTTATCATGCTGCAGCACCGCCGCCAGCCGGAAGTGCAGGGAGAACCCGCTCGGCTGCAGGCGCAGCGCTTCACCGAGCAGCTGCGCTGCCGCCTGCCAGTCGCGGTCCTCACCGGCCAGCTGCGCCGCCAGCGCCAGTGCCGGTGCGCTGCGCCGCCGTGCCAGTGCCGCCTCGACCGCCGCCGCCGCGCGCGCGGTTTCGCCCGCTGCTGCGTAGTGTTCCGCCAGGCGCACCCGCAGCTGGTCGTCGTCGGGCCGCGCCGCCACCGCCTCCTCCAGCCGCGCGATGTCCGCCGTGACCGCAGGCACAGTGGCCGGTTCCCCGGCCGGTACCGTGACCGCCGTCGGCGTCACGCCGGCGGTTTCCGCCGGCAGCACGGCAACGGCGACCGGTTCAGCACTGTCAGGAACACCCGCCACCGGCGCGGCAAAGCGCGCCGTCAGTTCCGCCGCTGCCGCCGTTGCCCCGCGCCGCCGCAGTACGTCAGCGAGCAGCAGCCCGGTAGCCGGGTCATCGCGCCGCGCGGCGTGCAGGCCGCGCAGCACCTGCTCCGCGGATGACAGGTCGGCACTATCCAGCACCGGACGCGCCGCTCCCTCGCCCCTGACCAGCAGCACCTGCAGAACGCCGGTATCGAGCACCGGTGGCGTGCCGCGCAGCCGCGCCTGCTGCAGCGCGGCAATACCGTCGGCAGATGCGCCCGCCTGCAGCGCGGCGTTGGCGTGCACCAGCCAGGCCGGCCCGGACGACGGGTCGAGCATGCGCGCCAGCCAGGCCTGCGCCCGTGCGCGTTCCCAGGCGCCCGCCGCGGCATGCACCTGCGCCCGGGCGAGACAGGCCGCGGCCGTCGGGGCGGGTGCGACCGGGCGCACCGCGACAGGCAATGGCGCTGCCGGCTGCGGTCGCGTTTCCGGGGGCGCGGTCGCCAGCAGCAGGTCCTGCGCGCGGCGGCTGCGCGGGAAACGCGCCACCGCATCCTGCGCCAGCCAGCGCGCGCGCGCGCTGTCGCCGGCGGCGCGCGCGGCATCGACCGCAGCGGCAAAGAGCGTTTCCGACGGGGCCAGCGTGATGAGCGTATCGTAGAGACGCGGCGCATGACCACCGCGCGCAGC
>CAZWUZ010000147.1:0-9525 GCA_964637655.1 uncultured bacterium
AGTCCGGCTGGATGCCGCCGATATGGAAGCGCTGGTTTACCGCGGTGTCGCCCGTTTCAACCAGGGGCGGGTCAGCGAGGCATTGACTGATTGGCGCATGGTGCTGGAGGCCGACCCGGACCATGCGTACGCCCGCACACTGATGACGCAGCACGCACCGGAACGCTGATCAGAATTCGTAGTCGAAACCGATAGACGCGGTGCGCAGGGTCAGCCCCGCCCGGGTCTCGAAGTCGTACATCTTCTGCCGGCCGCGCACGTTGACTCTGAGATCCTCGGTGAGTTCACGCGCGGCGGAGAGCACGACGGTATGCACGCGCTGGTCCTCGTAGCGCTGCTGCACGTCGTCATCGTAATCGAGCGTCTTGTAGTAGTAATTGAAGGAAAAATCCCAGACGCTGTTGCGCGGATGGTAGGTGAGCAGCGCGCCGCTTACCACGGAGAAGTTATCCTTCTGCGGCAGCAGCTGGTAGTCCTTCCACCAGGTGCGGTTTGACAGTTTCAGCAGCCATCCCTCAGCGACAGGAAAACTCAGCGACGTGTTGATGTGCTGCGCCATGTTGTCGTAGGTGTCGTAGGCGGTGAAGTCCTTGTTCTCGTGGACGTATTCGAGGGTGCTGGTGAGGTTGTCGGTGAAGGGGTGGGTGAACTTCAGCTTGAAGCGGTCGAAGAGAAACTCGCTGTCGATATCCGCCTCCTGCGCTATGTCCTCCTGCTCCTCCGAGAGCATTTGCAGGCCGCGTTCCCAGTTGCCCGACAGGCGTGTGCGCGTGGCTGCATCAAGGGGTGGCGGAAGCAGGAACAGCAGGGTGAAGAAGAGGGCAATGCCGGTGCGCAGCAGCAGCGCGATATCAGGAGAGCAGCGGTGCATCATCACACCTCCCGGTCAGGTGCGGGCGATAGTTTCGAGAAACTCCTGCCATGTGTTGACCTGGTAGATCTCGCGGATGAACTGCCAAACCAGTTCGTCGTGGTTCCTCAGTTCCATGACGCCCTCCCCGCAACCGAATTTGCGTCTACTGTTTTTATCGGCATACCGCGCGCCGAGTGTAAGCCACACTTCGCCGTACGGGATACAAAATCAGCGCAACCAATGCAATGACAATACCATGCGTGGATTGCAACGGAATGGCGAAAACGCCGGTATACCCCTTCAGGAGGTGGCAATGGGAACCAGTGCCGAGTATCGCTGCCGCAAGTGCGGGTATCGCGCCCATGTGTGCGGAGGCCATTCCTGTGGTTTTATCGCGGTGCTGCGCACGAAGTTCTGCCGCACCTGCCGTGAACTGGTCGATGTGTCAGTCGGCAGTTTCGGCAAGGACGGCCCGACCGGCGACCCGCAGCTTGACGAGGATCTCAACCGCTGCCCGCGCTGCAAGGGCAAAAAGCTGCGCATCTGGAAAAGCGGCCAGCCCTGCCCCCGCTGCGGCGGCGCCATGCCTGCAGACCCGCACACCATCTGCCTGTGGGATTGATTTTGACAATCTGCCGATCTGACTGATACACTGCCGGCGACGCTGTGCATGGGAGCTCACGTTGCCATGCGTCTGGAGGCAGGTCACGTCGCATGATCTATCCGGATCAGTTTCCTATCGACGAAAGAGAATTCGACGAAAATCCCGAACGATTGGTGTATGAAGCGCTGCATGGTATCGCTGATGATTACGATGTGTTCTACAGCCAGCGTTTTACCGCTGCCCGTGCCGGGGAAAAAGAACATTACGAAGTCGATTTCATTATTATCCATCCGGCTAAAGGGTGCCTGCTCCTGGAAGTAAAAGGCGGACTGATTGAGTATGATCGCGCCGCAGGAACCTGGACGCAGAACGGCAGGAAAATGCAGCGTTCGCCGGTGGCGCAGGTGCTGGGGTACCGGAAAAGCCTCGCCACCCGCTACCCGTTGCTCAGCGCCAAACTGCCGATAGGTTGGGCGCTCTGCTTTCCGCAATGTGAACGCGATGAACATGCCGCGCTGCCGACTGAACTGACGCCCGAGACGGTGCTCGATGAACGCGACCTGCCGTGTCTGGAAAAACAGATTGTGAAGCTGTTTGCCGCTTTGCGCAGGAAACTGCCGAACTATCCCGGGCTGAGTCGTGATGAATACCGGCCTATCAGGGAAGAGTTGTTGCGCGGACTGGGGATGACGGTGCGGCTGGGAACGCGAATCGAGCGGGAACGCCCGCAGTGGTTTCGCCTGACTGCCCGTCAGTTCGAGGTGCTGCGTCTTTCACTCGACAGCGAACGCACCGTGGTGCGCGGGTGTGCGGGAAGCGGCAAGACGGTTATTGCGACGATGCTGGCGAAGGAATGCCTCAACCGCAACCGGCGGGTCCTTTTTCTCTGTTTCAACAAGCCGCTGGCGGAACAGATCGGCAGCGAATTTGCCGGCGCTGATACGCGGCGGCTGACCTGCGGCGCCTTTTTCACGTTTGCCCGCACAGCGATCAATGACGAAGCCTGGTGGGAGGCACAAAAACACGATACGGAGTTTTATGATCTGCAGGTTCCGGTCCGGCTCGAAGAGGTGAAAGTAAAAGCAGCGGATCGCTTCGATACGGTGATTATCGATGAAGGGCAGGATTTTCGCGCGGCCTGGTATGAAATGCTGGAAAGATGGCTGAAGCCGGAAGGACAGATGGTTGTTTTCCTTGATCCGCGTCAGGATCAGTTCCGTCACTTTACCAGGCTGCCGAAGGAACGGAGTTATCAGAAGCACACGCTGACCCATAATTGCCGCAACGGGCTGGCAATAGCTGAGTATCTCAGGCGCGAGACAGGCGCCGAGTTCATGGTCTACGAGGACCCGCCGCAGGGTAAACTGCGCCTGCGCCAGTACCGGCGCCCCGCCGATCAGTTGAAGATGCTGGAAAACGACATCGGGACGCTGCTCAAAGGGGATGCCCTCAAGCCGCACCAGATTGTTATTCTGATACAGTCGGACAAGCGTGAATCGGTGCTGGATGGAGTGAAAAAAATTGCCGGGTGCGAACTGACCAGCAGTTATCACCCGGCGGAATGCCGGCCGCAGCAGATCCGCTATGCGCAGATCAGCGTATTCAAGGGGCTTGAAGCAGATGTGGTCATTTTAACCGACACGCACTTGCTGTCGGCAACGGAGCGCGAACAGTGCCTGTATCTGGAGGCGAGCCGCGCCCAGCAGTTGCTGATCGTGTATCGGCAGTCGTAACACTAACCGCTTGCGCGGCAGCATGATATGCGGCGCTGCAACGCGACGCTGACAACCGGCGTATAGATCTGCAACAAACGCGGGCAGACACCATGAGGAGCGTATGAACGAGAAACAGCAGGCACGGGAGATCATTGCGGAACTGGAAAAGGGAAATCTGTCGGTTGATTGCCCGTGCTGCGGCGAACGGCTGCCGCTGCGCGATGCCGGGCTGTTTTATCTCAATGACTTCACCCCCGCAGGGGAGGAAATATATCGCCGCAAACTGGCGGAGATCAAAGAGCGGCGCAAGGAACTGCGGGCCATGCGCGGCAAGATCAGTATCAAGTCGGAAACGGGCGGCAAGGCGGTCAATCTCGGGTTTATTCTCGAACGTCTGGCGCCGGCGCTTAAAACCTTTTCTTTCGACCGCAACGATTGCCGCTCGCTCTTTGAACCGATCGACTATGTGATCTTCGAAGGACTGAGCAAGCTGGGCAAGGTGACACGCCTGATCTTCTCTGACATCAAGACGGGAAATGCGCGGCTCAATACCAACCAGAAGCAGATCAGGGAACTCGTCGGGCGCAAGAAACTCGACTGGGACACCTATCGCGCGGAGGTGCAGTAATGCTCTCGCGCATTGCGGCGTTCTTCAATCTGCAGCGGCGCATCTTCGGGGTTTGCCCGGAATGCGATGAAGTGTTCCGGTTGAGCGACTGCACGATCAATACGCGGGCAAAGTCGGGAAAGAACTGGCTCGACGCTATCGACGCGGAAGAAGCACGCCTCGGCCGGTTGGAAGAAAAAATCGAGGAACAGCGGGCGAAACTGAAAGAAGCGGCGGCGCGCAAAGGGCGTTTGGCGGCGCAAAAACAGATTCGGCGCATTGACCGTGTCTTCACCCCGCACCACCTCGAACCGGACGACGCCAAAGTGATTTTCCACCCCATCGATTTTGTCGTGTTTAACGGTCTCACGGACAAGGACAAACGTCCGATGAAGAATATTGTGCTGCTGGACCGCCAGACCACCGACAAGGGACATCGTGCGCTGCAGAAGAGTATCGAACAGGCGGTGGAAAAGGGACGCTACGAGTGGCAGACCCTGCGGGTCGAACAGAACGGCACCATAGTTGCGGAATGATTTGACATCATGCCCATAGTGCTGCCGCTGCTCTCTGAATACGATACGTCAGGCAAGAACGAAGGCACGCTCGATCCGCTGGGGCTGTATGCCATCGCCGACGAACTGGCAACGCAATTGGTGCCGGCCGTGCGTGAGCGCATGGCGCGTGTCCGTTTTCTGACGGCCATGGCGGTCGGCGCCAAGGTGGTGGAGGGAGTTGCGGCCAATCCCCGCTTCCCGCAAACACCACCATTCATTGTCTGGGAATGGCTGGTTATCGAGGCGCTGGTGCGCACCTACGGGGACGATGTCTCGCTCAGCCGGATGCCGGGCAAAAACGTCACCCGTTCGGCACTGGAACGCTTCGGACATCTCGACAGTCGTACCTATCTCAAAACTCCGCGAGTGTTCGGCTTTTATGGTGTATACAAGCGGCTGGCTGAACACTGTGGCGTGCTGCTTTCCAATCTAGCCTGTCACCCGCGGCATGGCGATGCGCTGGTGCATGTGTGGGCGAAGGATCGGGGCATAGGCGATTTGGCATCGCTGTTGAATACCTGGCGGCGTGGTGTAGAAAAGGCACTCGCAATGCAGCCACCCCGCACGGAAATCGGCTGGCGCATGGCGGATTGGCAGGAACTGGCCGAACATTTGCACCCCGGCAAAGCGCGTGCTGCGGAAAAACGGTATCTTGCAGGCCTGCTTTGCGGCGAGGAGGCGGCGCTCGGCGCCTTTGCCGATATGTGGAAACTGGCGGATGGATTGTCGCCATCGTCTTATGATGAGCGCCGGTTTCACGAGAAAGTCATGAAACGGTATCCGCATTACGGGACATTGCTTGGGACGATACAGGCCTATGAGCACTTTTCGCGATGCCTGACAGATGCTTTCGATATCATACGGGCTGAAGCAACGACGAATGAGGAGCGCGGATACCGTTTTACTCACGCCGGATCCGACAAGGAGATGCAGGCACTGGCAAAGGAAATTCCCGCGGCCTACCATGAAGCACTTGCCCGGTTTGGGGATGGGGCGCTTGTGGTGCGTTTTTCTGACAGATTTGCGCGGTTCGCCCAGACATATTCAGCCGCTGAATTGGCCCGGGTAGTGCATGCGCATCATGTAACAGTGCAGCGCAATAAAGATGAGGAAGGAAAGCTTCCGTGGTTTGATGTAAGCAGCGACGAACGGCTGATTATCAGGCGTCGTTATGAAGTGCCGCAGCGTCCGCAACGCTCGCACTGGTATGTGCACGGCTATCGTACCGGTCCGCTTGCCTCGTTTTACCGTGATTTACAATGAGCACACGGGGAACGCTGCTTGAACTCTGGCGGCCGCCGGCTACGGCAGGTGAACCGCTTGGCTGTCTGACGACCACCTATACCTTCGATCCGGCCTTTTTTGAAGAAGAGTGCCTTTCCCGTTTCCTCGAAGTGGACACCGTGCCCGGCAGAAGTAATCGACTGGCGTATGTTCTTGACCGCGATACACGACTGGAAAAAACATATGCGGGGGTGCTGGCTGATATCGCGATGGCTGGCGTCGAGCATGCCTGGCGCTGGGACGTCCTGCCGGTACGCGTGCCGCGTGGCATCCAGCACGCCAAACTGACGCTGCTCGCCTGGCAGGGTGCGTTGCGGATTATTATCGCTTCGGCCAATTGCACACCGAGTGGCTATCGCACGAATCAGGAAGTGTTTGGCTGTATCGACTGCACGCCGTTTGCCCATGAGGCAGCGGCATATACTGCCTGTCGCGAGTTTATCGACCGGCTTTGCACCTGCGTACCTGACAGTGGTGAGGAACGCAGTCCGCTGGCGCGTGCACGGGCATTCCTCGCGCTGGTGGATGCTCGGGTGCGTGAGTGGACAGAGGTTGCCACACGCGGCAAGAACCTCGTGGTGCTGCCGGTATTTTCGGCGCCGGGAACCGGCACGAAGGAGGCGGCACAAACGCTTGCTGATTGCATTGCACATTGTCGGTCGGTTGGGCGTGCTCCACGGACAGCGTACATTGCCTCGCCATTTTTCAACGACCACGAGCATGACGAAACGGATGCGCCAACGGCAAAACTGATTGAATTGATGGATCAGAACCACGCTGAGGTAACGCTTTGCCTGCCCCGTGCCGGCGAAAACAGCGGAACCGTAACGAAAGTTGCGGCACCCAAAGCGGTTTATACGACGCTGCTTGGCAAGGTGAACAAAAGCCCGATCTGCCTGTTGCCCGAACGTGATGAGGATGACAATACGCGTATTTGGCATGCCAAGATGCTGAGGTTTGCCGATCGTGACCGCTATGAGGCACATTATGTCGGGTCGGCTAATTGGACTTCCGCGGGGATGGGGATTGGCGCGCGGATCAATTTTGAAGCGGGGTTGCTCTATCTGTGCAAAAAACGAAAGTATGACCGGAATGCCGGCCAATTGGCACGCTTATGGTCGAGAATGTCGGAAGTCCCGGACCCTGCGACCATCAGGTGGATGGGAGCGCAGTCCATCACCGAGGAAATGCCGGGGGAACAGCAGGCAGTGCTGCCAGGCGGCTTTGTCAGCGCGGTGTATGCCGCAGGTGACAACCCCGAACTCCGGCTGAGCTTTGCGCCCGAGGCGTTGCCGGCACAGTGGCAGATAAGCAGCGACCGGGCCGAAGCGGGAGTGTTGCTCGATAGCATACTGTATGCACAGAGGGAAAATCAGGAAAATGTATGCCTGCCGTGGCGACTGTCCGATCCCCCGTGTTATCTGCTGGTTGCGTGGGAAAATCAGACTGCCTATTGGACGCTGAATATCGCTGATGATCGGGTATTGCCCGCGGCGCCGGAACTCGGGGAATTGAACGAAGACCAGTTGATCGCGTATCTGGCGGCAGTCGATCCGGGAGCGGTGCTGCGGGCTGCGCTGGCACGCGCGAGCAGCAGCGATGACGAAGAAATCGAAACGGTGGCGGCTATCGATCTCGATCCGCTGCGGCGGTACGATTTGCAGGCGACCTTCCTGCATCGCGTGCGGCGCTGGGCGCGGCAATTCGCGCGTATTCGCGCACGGCTGGAAGAGCCGGTTGCGAGTGTGCGCATACTGGAAAGCAACCTGCGCGGCATAATCGGGATCAGGACGCTGGTGCGCAAACTGGCGGCCAATTGCACGGACCCGAACCACAACCGGGTAGAGAGCATACTGGTGCTGGCCGACTTTCTGCTCATGCTCACCATGGTGCACTATCGTGGCGGTGAAAGGGCGTTATCGCGGCGCTCGTTTACCACAGCCTACCGCACCTTTCTCGGCGAGGTGGCAGACGAAGCGGAGGCGGCAGTGCGCACCGTTAGCGCTGATCTCGATACGGAACTCGCACAATTCTGGCAGGGTGTGTTGCAGAGGTGCCGGGCATGAACTACACGATACCGCGGGAATTGACGCTGGGGCGGCATGACAATGTGCATATTCCCTACGCTGATCAGCAGCGGCAGCGGGTGGAAGTGGCAGAAGTGCTGCGTCGTTTCGCGGATAGGCCGGGCATTATCCTTGCAGATGAGGTCGGGATGGGAAAAACCTTTGTCGCGCTGGCTGTCGGCTATGCGCTGGCCAGCAGCCGGCCGAGCGGCCCGGTGGTGGTGATGGTGCCACCCAACCTGCTCGACAAATGGAAGAAGGACCTCGAGCGGTTCTGCAAACTCTATCTCGACAAAGTATTGCCGCTGGAACCACAGGAAGAGGCGCCGAATTCATGGGACGGCACGGTATTGCGTTTTGGCTGCGCAGAAACCGCATCACAGTTCTTTAAATATTTGGACGATCCCCCGCGCCGCCGCTGTCGCTTCATCTTTCTGAATGCGCGGGCGATGACCCGCGGTCTGGATGACAAATTTGTCAAATTGGCGCTGATCCGCAGGGCGTTGCTCAGCGCCGGCAAGCGACGGCGAATTGCGTCAGTACGCAGGACGATACATCGTTTTCTCGGAGACATTCTGGTGCTCAAAGGGCACCAAAATCGCAGCCATAAGGGTGAAGAACTCTGGCAGGAATTGCTTGGCGCGCCGCCGCAAAACTGGCAGGCGATCTACAACAGTTTCGTCAAGCGGGAAGCAGACCGGATGACGGATGACCCGGTACCCAGGGCTGTGCTGAAAGCGCTGGAACAGGTGCGGGTGAGTCGCCTTGCTGATGCACTGGAAAAGGTCCCGGTCAAGGCCCGTGGCGGTACGGATCGTTTGCAGGAACGGCTGACAGATGTGCGCCGAACGCTGAATGAAGAATTGCGTGAGTTGTGGCGGGAAATTACGGCTACGGCTCGCTGGCGCTCGCCCCTGCTGATATTTGATGAAGCGCACCATCTGAAGAATCCTGATACCTGCCTTGCCCGTCAGTTTCGTCAGCATGAGGAAGAAGAAAAGGTGAAGCCGGGCGATGGGACGATGGCGCACCGGTATGAGCGCATGCTCTTCCTGACCGCGACGCCGTTCCAGCTTGCGCATCACGAACTGGTTGAGGTGTTGCGCCGGTTTACGCATGTGCATACGGAGCGCGGAAGTACAGAACGAAGTGTGTGGCAGGATGAACTGACGCGCCTGGAACGGGCGCTGAATGAAGCGCAGCGCAATAAGATCCGCTTTTACCGGCTGTGGTCGACAATGCGAACGGAGGATCTGGGGACAGCACAGGATGTCGAGCAGTGGTGGGCGCAGCAGCAGGCGCTCCCGCGCGAACAGCGTGCGGCGCGAGCGGACGAAATTTGCAGCGTGATCAATCAGTGCGCGGAGCAGGGAAAAGAGGCGGAACGCCTGCTGCGTCTCTGGCTTATCCGGCACAACAAGCAGGAAACCTGGCCGGGGACAGATGTCGCCAGACGCCGGCGTTTTGCCGGGCAGGCAATGCTGCTGCCTGCGGCAAGCGGTGGGTTGCAGGTGCCTGCCAGCCAGATGCTGCCGTTCTTTCTGGCCGCGCGCAGCACGGCTGACCCATCGGCGGAACTGCTCAGTGAGGCACTTTGCTCGTCGTATGAGGCCTTCCGGAAAACCCGGGCGGACAATCGGGCGCATAAAGATGAATGTATGGACGTAGCATGCCCTGCGCGGCCGGATGCGCCCTGGGTGTTGGGAGAATTCGACCGGGTTATCGCCAGGCGGGAAGGTGCGCTGCATCCCAAAATGGCGGCAACGGTGCAGCGTGCTGCTGACCTGTGGGAACAGGGTGAAAAGGTGCTCATCTTTGCCTTTTACCGGCATACCTGCC